>DUSC01000203.1 GCA_012842935.1 Hyphomicrobiales bacterium
ACTCCGGCGCGATGCCGGCGATGCCCATGCCGGCGGCGATCTGCGCCAGTTCGTCGGCGGCGACGATCGAGAGCTGGCGCTCGTTGCGTATCTCGGTACCGCGCGGATACCAGGGCTCGCGGCCGCCCGAGCGCCGGGTAAGGCCGGCATGGAAATCGCCCGCAATGCCGTCGAAGCCGAGGTCGATGGCTTCCACCGCCCGGGTGACGAAGTCGTTGCCGGTGGCGATCAGCACGGCGTCGACCACGGCTAGCAGCTTCCTTGCCGGGACGATTTCGGTCTCGAAGCCTGCCGACGCGCCGGACATCACGACCCTACATCATGCGCAGCAGGGCGCTGCCGATCGAATAGCCGGCGCCGAAGGCGCAGAGCAGGCCGTAATCGCCCGGCTCCATGTCTTCATGGTTCTCCTTCAGCGCCACGATGGAGCCGGCGGCTGCGGTGTTGCCGAGCCGTTCCAGAACCATCGGGGCGCGGTCGTGGTCGACTTCGCGGCCGAAGGCGAGCTTCAGAATCATGGCGTTCATGCGCGCGTTGGCCTGGTGCAGCCAGAAGCGGCGCACGCCCTCGGGCGTGAGCCCGTGGTCGGCGAGAAAGTCGACGATGAAGCGGTGGCCGGCGACGGTGACTTCCTTGAACACCTTGTTGCCGACCTGCTTGATCATGTTGCCTTCCATAAAGACGACGGAGGTGTCCTCCTGGCCGGCGCGGAGCAGGAAACCGAAATTGGTGCGGATGTTGTTGGAGAACTGCGTCCAGCTGCGCGTGTCGACGATCTCGAAGCGGCCGGGCCGCGTTTCGCCGTCCGCGATCGGCTCGAGGATGACCGCACTCGCGGCGTCGCCGAAGATGAAATGCGTCTGCCGGTCGCGAAAGTTCAGATGCCCGGTGATGATCTCGGGCGTGACGACCAGCACGCGCTTCTGCGCGCCGGTGCGCACGAGATTGTAGGCGACGTGCAGGCCGGCGGCGGCCGAGGAGCAGCCGAGGCCCATGTCGAAGGCCGAGCCGGTCATGCCGAGCGCGTTCTGGATCTCGATGGCAATCGCCGGATAGGGCCGCTGATGGTGAGAGGCGGCACAGATGACCATGTCGACGTCGCCGGCCCCCAGCCCGGCATCGTCGAGCGCCCGCCTGGCGGCGGCGACGCCGAATTCCGCCATCACCGACAGCTCGTCGTCGGCGCGCGGCGGAATTCGCGGCGTCATGCGGTCGGGATCGAGCACGCCGTCGGGAAACAGCATGTGGCGGGTCTTCACGCCGGACGCATGTTCGATGAAGGCCGTGTCCGACTTCTGCAAGAGCGGTTCGCCCACCGCCGCGCGCCGGGCATTCTCCCGGTCGGCCCAGGCGTTGAAGCTCTCGACGAGCTGTTCGTTGGTGATGACGGCCTCGGGAATGTCGATGCCGATGCCGCTGATGATGACGCGCTTCATTTTCTTCTCGTCCGTCGGGCGGTCGGCGAGAAGGCGGGGAATCGCCCGCCATCGTCGCGTCCGGCCCGTTCATGCCGGTTTAACGCCGTGGAGAGGATCACCAGGCGCAAATCTTCGTGTTCGTCTCGGGATTGGACCAGCAGGCCGGATCGTCGCTAGAGCGCACATACTGGCCCGGAAGGCTGATGGCGCGGCCGCCGATCTCGACGAATCCCCAGGCGAAACCGGGTTGGTCGATCTCCAGCGTATAGGCCGGGTAGCCGCGCGCCTCGATGCGGAAGGAGCCGCGCTTGTCGAGCGCGGTGAAATTGCACTGGAAATAGCCGTCGTCGGTCGTGAAGCAGCGCGCCTTCTTCGCCTCGGCAGGGAGTGCGGCGGCGACCGTCGCCGCGGCGAAAAGCACGGCGCCGAGCGACAGCGTTCTGGGATGGGTCATGGAGCGTCCTTTCGGGGAGTCGTGCCGGACGGCGTGCATAGCGCACGCTCGCGGTGCGGTCGTCAAGGCGGGAGCGCCCTTCCCCGCCATCAGCCGCGCACCGCGACCAGGAACAGACGCGGGAAGCGCAAGAGCACCTTGCCGTCGGCCGCGGGCGGATGGGCGGCGGCGATCCTCGCCCGGTAATCGGCGAGGAACGCGGCTTTCTCGACCGCATCGAGCGGGTCAAGGAAGGGCTTCAGCCCGGTCGACATCAGCCATTCGACGATCGCGTCGGGGCCGGCGAGCGGGTGGTTGTAGATCGTGTGCCAGATGTCGAGGTGCGCCGCCTTCGGCTTCAGCACGTCGTAGTAGCGGCGCACGGAGGGCAGCGGCGCGCGCGCCGCGCCGGCCATTTTCTCCGCGAACGGCATGGCGGCGGCGGCCTCGCTCATGGCCCGGTGCGTCGGCTCGGCGAGATTGTCGGGCATCTGCACGGCGAGCGCGCCGCCGGGGACGAGAAAATCCATCAGCCGCGACAGCAGCGCCGGATGCTCGGGCAGCCACTGGAAGACGGCATTGGCGAAGATCACGTCGACCGGCTCGGCAGGCTGCCAGGAGGCCGCGTCGGCGAGCTCGAATGAAACGCCCGGCAGGCGCTTCCTCGCCTTGTCGATCATGTCGGGCGATGTGTCGAAGCCGAAGACTTCCGCGCCCGGCCAGCGGGCGGCGAGAAGTTCGGTCGAATTGCCCGGGCCGCAGCCGACGTCGACGACGCGCCGCGGCCTGTCGAGCGGGATCTGCGCGAGGAGATCGCGGGCCGGCCGCGTGCGCTCGTCCTCGAACTTGAGATACTGCGTCGCGGACCAGTCGGGGCGGTTTGCGGTCACGGGGCACCTCGTCGGCTGTTTCGGGCGCCTCCATGCCATTGCCGTACGGCGAAGGCCAGAGGGAGACGAACGGCAGCGTGGCGACCGTCCGCACACGGCTTCTCCTCGCCACGCCCGCTTTCGCGTCTGGCCATTGGAGAAGAGGGGGAAGCGGGGCGCTGGGCCGTGCCTTCCGAAACTTTTGTTACGTGGCGCGATCCATGCGCCCCCCCGGCGATTTTTCGGGCCGACCTGCCTTTCTAC
>DUSC01000020.1 GCA_012842935.1 Hyphomicrobiales bacterium
CCGGCACAGCGGCACCCGGAGCGCCTGGCCGCGCACCGAAGCGCGGCTTCTCGGGCGGACGAGCATGGTGCCCGTGCTTGCGCCGGCGCTGCTCGAAAACGGGACCGTGCTCCGAACGCCTGAGGACATCCGGCAGTTCGATCTCCTGCACGAGGAGAACCGCAGCTACTGGAGCGACTGGTTCAGGATGGCGGGCGCGCCGGAGGAGAACCATGACCGGGGGCCGGTTTTCGCAGACGGCAGCCTCGTCCTGCAGGCCGCCCTTCGCGGCCATGGCGCGGCGCTCTCCGATCCGGCCTTCATCGAGGAGGACCTGAGAGACGGCCGGCTCGTGGCGCCGTTCGACATCCGGATGCCCTGCGGGGCCTATTATCTCGTGGCGCGCAGTTTCAAGGCGCTGCCGAAGCCGGCGGCGGCGCTGGCGGCGTGGATCCTTTCGCGCTTCCCGTCCGGCTAGGCCCGCGCCAGGATCAGGTCCGACGCGAGCCAGAAGGGCGGCAGCGCCAGGGGCGCATGCGACATCGGCAGGATCGAGGGCTTGAGGTCGATGCCGATCTCGTCGCGGACGAAGGCGCGCCGGGCTTCGATCCGGGCATGGACGGCCGGATAGAGGGCGGCGAGCTCGGCGCGGAGCGCTGCATCGGCGAAGGTCACCGAATCCTCGTGGTTGAGCGCCCAATTGTCCGTCATCGGCACCGGGATGACATCGACCTGGAACGGCATGCCGGAGCGCAGGCGCTCGGTCGAGCCGGGCCGCACCGGCGTATGCACCCATTCGTCATGGCCGACGAGGTGGCCGGGATTGAGCGCCTGGTCGAGGCCGTGCTCGCTCAGCGCCTCGGTGACATAGGTGAAGATCTCGCCGCCGGCGACGCCGATATCGGCGATGTCGTACCATTCCACCAATCCACGGAAATAGGCCTTGGCGACATCGAGGAAGGCATCGTCATGGTCGGTGAAGAGGCCGGCCCGGCAGGAAAGGCCGCCCCAATAGCCGACCGCCGTCGTCACGCCGTCGCCTTTCGACAGCCGGCGCCCATTGGGGCTGCGGAGGCCGATCACCGGACGCCCCGGCGAGGCGGAGGCGAACATGACGTGGCAGCTCAGGGGCTCGCCGGCGTAGCCCATGCGGCCTGCGGCGGTAAATTCGTCGTCGCCCTCGCGCGCGCCCTGGACGATGCGCCAGACGGCGGCGGAAGCGCGGGCGGCGCCCCATTCCATCGCCGCGATCTCATGCACGTCGACCACCGCGCGCAGGCCGGTCTCGGGATGCATCAGCACCGGGGTCGCGTCGCTGACCGCCTCGGAATCGCCGGCGACGGCGCGGAGCGTATCGACGACGAAGGCGGGAGCCTGGAAGGTGGGAAGCCGGCCGCGCCACTCCTCCGGACCGAGATATTTCCAGCCGATAAGGCCGACCGTCTCGCCGCGGCGGACGCCGATGCCGACCAGCACGTCCTCAAGGTTGGGCGCGGCCTCGCGCGGCTGGCCGAGCAGGCTGAGCGTCTGGCAGAGCACGACGTCCATATCCGGCAGGCCGGCGAGGACGGCATAGCTGCCGCTCTCATTGCCGGTCACCAGCACCCGCCGCCCGCCCTTGCCGAGGAGCAGCAGCGCCTCCTCGAAGCGCGGCTCGAAGCCGGTGAGGAAGGCGATGTTGGCGAGGTGCTCGCGGTCGGCATAGACGACCAGCCAGTCGCAGCCGGCGCGGGCATGGGCGGCGTCGGCGCGGGCGGCATAGATGTCCGCCGGGATCTCCGGCCGTGAATGCGGCACCTCGAAATCGGGCAGGCGGACGGGACGCAATGCGAAAGTCATGAAATCTCCCCCGGATGACTTGCGGGGGAGACTAG
>DUSC01000021.1 GCA_012842935.1 Hyphomicrobiales bacterium
CCCGCCGATGCGGGTCACGTCGTCGGACGCGCCGACGAGAGCTACCGCGTTCGGCGAAAGGAGAGCGGAAAGGCCGTCGGTTCTGTTCGGCATTCAGGCGGTTCCCGTCCATTTTTCCCCGCAAGCGGGCTGTCCGAAACGGGCTTCCGGGATGCCACGGACCCCGAGCCCGCCGATGGCGAAGAGTCTTCCGCCGTCCGGGTGCCTGGAGATCGCCCGGCCGGAGCCCGAGTCCTTGATCGAGGTGACGAACAACGTGGCCATGTCGTCGCCGCCGAAGGCGACCGAGGATGGCAGATCGACAGGTGCCTCGATCATCCGGTCGAGTTCACCTTCGGGCGTGATCCGGGCGATCTTGCCGACCTGAATCAGACAGACCCAGAGACAGCCGTCGCTGTCGACCGTCGCCCCGTCCGGTCCGGAGTTCCACTGTGCGGTGTCGACGAGGATCGTCGGTTCACCGACGCCCTCGACGCCATAGGGATAGGCGCGGATCGTGCGGTCGAGGCTGTCCGCGAAGTACATGGTGGCGCCGTCCGGGCTGAAGCAGAGCGCGTTGGAAATGCGGATACCGTCGGCGAAACTGTGGCTGCGGCCTTCTGCGTCGATGCGCCAGAGCCGGCCGCGCGGATCGGCGTGGATACCCATCGAGCCGCACAGGAAGCGGCCCTGCCGGTCGGTCTTGCCGTCGTTGAAGCGGACCAGCGGATCGATCGGTTCCGGGCGCATGAGCGGCGTCAGGTCGCCGCTGTCGAGGTCGAGGGAATAGATCCCGTCGACGAGCCCGAGAACCACGCTGCTGCCACGGCCGAGTGCGACGGATCCGACCATTGAAGGCGTCCGCCATTCGCGGAAGGCGCCGCCCGCCGGCTCCCAGCGGCGGACGAGTTGCGAGACGCCGTCGACCCAATAGAGCCATCCGTTGTCGGCATCCCAGACGGGACTCTCGCCCAGGAGGTCCGGACGGTCCGATATGCAACGTATGTCAGGGGTCATGTCGTCTCGCTCGCGTGGCCGCGATGGACGGGGCGACGGATGCCGCCCCGTCCGGAGCCTTGGGAGGCTTACTGGGTCTTCAGAAGCGGGCAGCTGCTCTCGCTCGCCGGCCGCCACACGTCCTCGGCGGGGATGGTCGCCGTCACCGTGTAGTAGTCGTAGGGCTGCTTGACCTGATCGGGAGCCTTCACCGTAACCGCGTACATCGGGCGCATGACCTGGCCGTCGGCGCGGATCTTGACGTCCTTCATCTGGAAGTCGTTGATCGGCATCTCGTGCATCTTGGCCACGACCGCTTCACCCTCGTCCGTGCCGGTTTCCTTCACGGCCTTCAGGTAGTGGGTGATAGCGCTGTAGGTGCCGGACATGGTCTCGTTCGGGATACGATCGCGGAAACGCTTCTTGAAGCGGTCGGCGAAGGCGCGAGTCTCGTCGTTCAGATCCCAGTATCCGGGCGTGACGAGGGACATGCCCTTGACCGCGTCGAGGCCTATACCGTGAACCTGATTGATCTGCAGTCCGAGCGCGACGACCTTCTGTCCACCGGCCTGGATGCCGAACTCCTGGGCTTGCTTCACGGCATTGGCGAAGTCCGAGCCGGAATTGGCGAGCACGATGACCTTGGCGCCGCTTGCCTGCGCCTGCAGCAGGTAGGACGAGAAGTCGTTGTTGTTGAGCGGGTGCAGGACCGAACCGAGCACCTTGCCGCCGCCGTCCTCGATGAACCTGGTCGCGTCGGCCTGCCAGGTCTTGCCGAAGGCGTAGTCGACCGTGATGAAGTAGTAGGTATCGTTGCCCTCGGCCAGCATCGACTTGATGACGCCCTTGGCGAGCGAGTAGGTATCGAGTACCCACTGCATCCCCATCGGCGAGCAGGCGTCGTTGGTCAGCGCCGACGACGCGGTGCCGGCGAGCATGTAAGGCTTCTTCTTTTCGGCCATCATCTTCTGGATGGCGATGGCGATCGAGGACGCCGAGCCGCCGACGATCGCGTCGACGCCTTCCTCGTCTACCCACTTCTGGGCGATCGCGGCACCGATATCGGGCTTGTTCTGGTCGTCGGCGATGACCAGTTCGATCTTCTTGCCGTTCACCTCGCCGCCGAAATCCTCGATGGCCATCCGGGCTGCCTCGACCGTGCCCGGTCCGCCGTTGTCGGCATAGGGTCCCGACTGGTCGTTCATCACGCCGATCTTGACCACATCTCCCGAAATTCCTTCGGCGAACACCGCGGACGCCGACAGGATCGTCGAGCTAACCAGGATCGCGCCGAGCACGACGCCGCGCTTGGAAGTCTTCATTTCATCTCCTCCGCTCTTTGCCTGCGGGGTTGTCCTTGAAAGCCCGCAAAGCTGCTGCACATCCGGCGACCCCCGCCGGCTGATCTCACGAGAATGCGAACGTCATGGCGCCGTCGACCAGCATCATGTCCCCGCTGACCCAACTGGATTCGTCGCTGGCGAGGAACACCGCGGCCTTCGCGATATCTTCGGGCTCGCCCAGGCGGCCGAGGGGGACCTTCTGGCGCCGGCGCTCCCAACCGGCCTCGTCGACGACGAGGTTTGCTCCATCGGTCCGGGTCGAGCCGGGGGCGATCGCGTTGACCCGGATGTTCATCGGACCGAACTCGGCCGCGGCCGAGCGTGTCGCGGCTTGAACGGCGGCCTTGACGGCGCTGTACATGATGCCGTTCCTCATCGCGATCAGCGCTGCCGGCGAGGCGATGTTGACGATCGCGCCGCCGCCCGCTTCCTGCATCTGCGGCACGACGGCCTGATAGCCCCAGATGACGCCCTTGAAGCCGACGTCGATCATGCGGCCGATCGTCGTCTCGTCCTGTTCGAGCAGGGAACCGTAGCGGTTCCACATGGCGTTGTTGACCAGGACCGTGACGGGGCCGAATGCATCCCTGAGCCGCGCGGTCGCCGCAAACAGGTCCTCGCGCCTGGCGACGTTTCCGACGATCGGGATGGCACGCCCGCCGGCGGCGTTGATAGCATCCGCCGCCTCGGCGGAGATCTCCGGCTTCAGGTCGAGCACGCCCACGGCGGCGCCTTCGCGGGCAAATGCCTCGCCGATCGCGCGGCCGATGCCGCGACCGCCGCCGGTGACAAGAGCCACGCGTCCCTCCAGCCTGCGCATTGCCGTCACGCGTTCCACCCCCATTTCCATGCGAGCTTTCATCCTGCTCTGGCCGCCTTCGCGAACATCTCCCGCGATGCCATGGGGATCGCCCCGCCGCGCGTGGGATCGGCGTAGGTACCGCCGGCCGAGCCGTAATCCCTGCCGGAGCGCCGCTCGAGGACGACGCCGATCGATTCGACGTTGGGCACATCCTGCGGTGCGATTTCGGCCAGTCGCGGCTTGCGCGCCAGCGCCTTCTCGATGAAGGGCGCAAGCTCTTCGTTCTTGCGCGCGACGCGTTCTTCCTCGCCGACCTTGAGATCCGGCATGACCTCGCGGGCGAACAGTTCGATCGCCTCGCAGATGTGCTCGTGGCGGTTTGTCCCCGACTGCTGGATGAAGATCATCTGGTCGATGCCGACGTCGGCATAGGACTTGAGGTGCTCGCGCACGCTCCTCGGATCGCCGATCGACCCTGCGCCCGGCGTTTCCTTCATGTCGTCCTTGATGGTCAGAAAGCGCCGCCAGAGATTGGTGACGCCCGGCTTGTGCTCCCCATAGACCGCGTAGTGGGCGATCGAGTAGCAGAAGAAACGGAAGCCATCGAGTCCGCGCCGGATCGCTTCCTCTCGGTTCTCGTGGACCATCATGCCGTTGAGGGTTGCGAAGTTGGCGTTGACCGTATGGCCGATCGGAACGCACTCCTCGGATTTTATGAGAGTGTAATACTCGTCACGCCAGACCTTGGCCTGCGATGCATCCACGAAGCCGAAGACGAGGGCGCCGACCCCATGGCGCGCGGCCCGCAGGATGCTCTCCCGGCGCGAACACGCCATCCAGATCGGCGGGTGCGGCTTCTGCAGGGGCTTCGGCACGACGTTGCGCGCCGGCATGGAGAAGAACTGTCCCTCGAACCCGGGATAGGGGCGCATCGCCATCATGTTGGCGGTCTGCTCGACGCCTTCCCGCCACATTGCGGTCTTCTGCTCCGGCTCTATGCCGAAGCCGTGCATCTCGATCAGCGAGCCGGACTCGCCCGTACCCCATTCGACGCGGCCGTTAGAGATCAGGTCCAGCGTCGCCAGACGTTCCGCGACGCGCGCCGGATGGTTGTAACGCGGAGAAGAGAGGCAGATGCCGTGGCCGATGCGTACGTTCTTCGTCCGCTGCGACACCGCGCCGAGGAAAACCTCGGGAGCCGAGGAGTGGGAGTACTCCTCCAGGAAGTGATGCTCGACTTCCCAGATATGGTCGAAGCCGACTCGATCGGCGAGTTCGATCTGGTCGAGTGCGTCGTTGAAGAGCTTCTGCTCGCTGCCCTCGCTCCAGGGCTGAGGCAACTGGTGTTCGTAGAACAGGCCGAGCTTCATCCTTTCCTCCCTCCCCGCCGGCCTCTGCCGGTCCGCGTTCGCCGCTATTCGGGGGCAAGCGCCGGCAAATCCTCCCTGCCGGTCTTGACGGGAGATACCTTGTCATGCGCAGTCAGGCGGGACCAGAAACATCTATACGTGTGGCGCAGTTTCACATCCCTGAAATTCGCGGGACTACGGAAGGGATCGGCAATGCAGTCGGCGCAGGTCAAGTCAGCGACGCGTGCGATCGAAATTCTCGAGTATTTCATGGAGGTTAGGCAGCCCCGTGCGATGTCGGAGATCGCCCTGTCGCTAGGATACCCGCAATCGAGCACAACGGTGCTGCTGAAGACACTGGTGACGCTCGGCTACCTCAACTTCGACCGGCGGGAGCGGGTCTACTTTCCGACGCCGAAGGTCACAGCCCTGGGCGACTGGGTGCCGCGCGCGCTGTTCGGATCGAGTCGTGTCCTCGATGCCATGCGCGATGTGCATGCGGCGACGGGCGAGACCGTATCGATCAACACCAAGAACGACATCTACATCCAGTATGTGAAGATCATCCAGTCCGTCCATCCGCTGCGCTTCCACGTCGACGAGGGTACGTTGCGGCCGGTAACCCTCTCCGTCGTCGGCTGGACCCTCATGTCGACGCTCTCGGACGACAAGATCGACAACCTCGTCCGCCGGGCCAACATCGCCAGCGGCAAGGCCGACCGCGTGACGATCGACGCCATGATGGACAGGATTCGCGAGATACGCGCGCGGGGTTACGGCTACGCGGAGGATGTTCCCTTTCTCGGCGGAGGCACGATCTGCATGCTGCTGCCGATCAAGATCCAGAACCAGCCGGCCGTATTGGGCATGGGCGGCGCCCGGGACAGGATACGCGAGAACCGGGACCGCTATCTTGCCGTGCTGCAGCGGGCGGTGAGGTCGGTGAGGCAGGTCGATCCCTTCGACCAGCCCATCGACATCGAGTTCTGAAACGGTCTAGCCGCGCGCTTCCGCGGCCTTGGCCGATGGCGCGGCCGAGCCGCCTCGCTTCGCGGAACGGAGCGTGAGGTATCGCCTGAACGCCGCCAGTTCGCCGACGAAGCCGCGGCGGAAGAAGACGATGACCACCAGGAAGATCAAGCCCTGGGAGATGAGCGCCCACTCGCCGAATCCCGCGAGATAATCGTTGAGCAGAATGATGATCGCCGCGCCGAAAACCGGCCCGGTGAGGGTCCCGAGGCCGCCGAGCAGCGTCATCAGGATGACTTCGCCCGAGACCGGCCAGGACGCGTCGGTCAGCGTGGCGAACTGGTAGACGGTTGCCTTCATGCCGCCCGCTATGCCCGCCATCGCCGCCGAGATGATGAAGGCGACGAGCTTGATCTTCTCGGGGTCGATGCCGAGGGATTCGACGCGCGGCTGGTTGTCCCGAACCGCTTTTAGGACCTCGCCGTAGGGGGAGTGGACGGCGCGATAGTAGACGAAGACGCACAATGCCGTGATCGCGAGGACGACGTAATAGAAGGTCAGGTTCGACGTGATGTCGACGACACCGAACAGGGCGTTGCGCGGGATCGCCTGCATCCCGTCCTCGCCGCCGGTGAACGGCGCTTGAAGGAACAGGAAGTAGATGAACTGCGAGAAGGCAAGCGTGATCATGGCGAACTGGATGCCCTGGCGCTTCATGGTCAGGAAACCGATAAGCGTGCCGAGCAGGCCCGCTGCAATGCCGCCCGCGAGGATCGCCAGTTCTGTCGAAAGCGATGTCGTCTTCAAGATGTAGCCGGTTACGTAGGCCGCGCCGCCGAAGAACATGGCATGGCCGAAACAGAGCAGGCCGGTATAGCCGAGCAGCAGGTTGAACGAGCAGGCGAAGACGATGAAGCACATGATCGTCATCAGCGTCACGGAATAGAAGTAGAGGGGGGCCGCGACGGCAGCTGCGGCAATGACCGCCAGGACAAGCATGCGCTGCATCAGACGGACTCCTTGCCGGCGAAGAGACCCGCCGGGCGCAGGTAGAGCGAGACGATCATGAACAAGAAGATGACGACGCTGGCCGCCTCCGGATAGAAGACCTTGGTCAGACCCTCGATGACGCCCAGCATGTATCCGGTCACTGCTGCGCCGACGATCGATCCCATGCCACCGATGACCACGACCGCGAAGACGACGATCATCAGGCTCGATCCCATCGACGGGGAGACCTGGTAGATCGGGGCGGCGAGCACGCCGGAAAGTGCGGCGAGCCCGACGCCGAAACCGTAGGTCAGTGTCATCATCTTCGGGACGTTTATGCCGAACGCCTCGACGATCTGCGGCTTCTCGTTTGCGGCCCGCAGATAGGCGCCGAGCTTGGTGTGTTCGATGAGCATCCAGGTGCCGACGCAGGTGACGATCGAGAAGACGACGACCCAGAGCCGGTAGTAGGGCAGGAACATGAAGCCGAGATTGACGCCCCCGGGGATGGGATTCTCGTAGGGCAGGCCGGTCGAACCGTACCGGTAGCGGACCAGACCCTCGACAATCAGGGCGACGGCATAGGTCGCCAGGAGCCCGTAGAGATGATCGAGGTTCTGCAGGGGACGGAGGAGGAACCGCTCCATCGCCATGCCGAACAGGGCAACCGCCACCGGCGCGACGACGAGCGACGGCCAATAGCCGAGGCCGAGGAGGTTGAGGAGCAGCCAGGCGACAAAGGCGCCGAGCATGTACTGCGCGCCATGGGTGAAGTTCACCACGTTCATCAGGCCGAAGATGATCGCCAGCCCCATGGACAGCATCGCGTAGAACGAGCCGTTGATGAGGCCGAGCAGCACCTGACCGAAGAGGAGTTGGGAGGTGATTCCTTCGAACATCGCAGTCACACCCCGAGATACGTCTTGACGCGGCCCATGTCGGCCGTCAGTTCATCATTGGTGAGGATATCGACGACCCTGCCGTTCTCGACCACGACGTGCCGGTCGGCGACCTGTCGGGCGAAGCGCAGGTTCTGCTCGACCAGCACGATGGTAAAGCCCTGGGCCTTCAGCCGTTTGATGATCTCGCCGATCTCCTTGACGACGACCGGCGCGAGGCCCTCGCTCGGCTCGTCGAGGAGGAGCAGGCGCGAGCCCGTCCGAAGGATGCGCGCTATTGCCAGCATCTGCTGCTCGCCGCCTGAAAGCTTCGTGCCCTGGCTGGCACCGCGCGCCCTCAGATTGGGAAAGATCGCGTAGAGCGCCTCGTCTGAAAGCCCGCCCTCGCGCAGGACCGGCGGCAGAAAGAGGTTCTCGCGTACCGAGAGCGAGGAAAAGATCGCCCGTTCCTCCGGGCAATAGCCTATGCCGAGCCGTGCGATCTGGTAGGTCCGCTTGCCGACGAGATCCTGGCCGGAAAAGACGACCGAGCCTGTGCGCTTGCGCACGATGCCCATGATCGAGCGCAGCGTCGTGGTCTTGCCGGCACCGTTGCGTCCGATCAACGTCAGCAGCTCGCCTTCGCGCACGTCGAAGCTCATGCCGTGGAGCACTTTCGATTCGGCGTACCAGGCATTCAGATCCTGGACGTCGAGCATCGCCTGCGCGAGTACCGGCTTCGTCATCGCGAGGCTACTCATCGACGCCTCCCATGTAGGCGGTCACGACAGCGGGATCGTTCGAAACCTCGGCATAACTGCCTTCGGCCAGCACCTGGCCGTACTGCAGGACGGTGATCTTGTCGCAGAGCGTCGAGACGACGGAGAGGTTGTGTTCGACGAGCAGCACCGTGCGGCCGGCGGCGGCGCGCCGGATCAGGTCGGTGATCGGTTCGACGTCCTCGTGTCCCATGCCCGCGGTCGGCTCGTCGAGCAGCATGACGCGCGGTTCGAGCGCCAGCGTCGTGGCGATCTCGAGCGCCCGCTTCTTGCCGTAGGAGAGTTCGGCTGCAGGCGTGTCGCGGCTTGCCGCGAGGCCGACCTGCTCCAGGAGTTCGTCGGCTCTGGCGTTCAGCGGTGCCACCGCCCGCAGCGATCGCCAGAAGTGGTAGGCGGTCCCGAAGGAAGACTGCAGCGCCACGCGCACGTTCTCCCGTGCCGTGAGATTCGGGAAGGTCGCCGAGATCTGGAACGACCGCACGAGTCCGCGGCGCGCCACTTCGGAGGTTCGCAGCGACGAGATGTCCTCGCCGTCGAACAGGATGCGGCCTTCGGTCGGGACCAGCGTCTTGGTCAGCAGGTTGAAGCACGTGGTCTTGCCGGCGCCGTTCGGTCCGATCAGCGCGTGGATAGAGCCTCGCCGCACGGCGAGGTTCACGCCCTTGACGGCGGCGAATCCGCCGAAAACCTTGGTGAGGCCCCGCGCCTCCAGGACATTGTCCGCCTCTGCGACAACTTCGTCCCGCGGCAGGATCGCAGCGGAAGCGTTCATTTCTCCTCCCCAGCGCCGGTGTCGATGACCGGCGGCTTTATCAGCCCGGCAGGCCGAGAACGGCCTTGGACAGTATGTTCTTCTGAATTTCGTTCGAACCGCCGAAAATCGCCGGCGCGCGCGAATCGAGGAACAGGTTCATGGCGTCGACCCGGTCGTTGCCCGCTTCGATGTCGTCGAAGTAGCGGGCATCTTCGCCGGCCAGCGCAATCGTCTCCTCGGTGATGCGCTGGTAGAGCTCGGTGGTGAAGATCTTGAGGATCGACACGTCCGCACCCAGCTCGCCACCGTCGCGCAGAACCTTTGCGAAACGTTCGAAGGCGGAGCCGAGATCGTACAGGTCGAGGCGATGCTTCGCATAGCGCGACAGGAACGCCGGGTCTTCGAACGCGCCACGGGCGCGTGCAAGTTTCTCCAGCCTTTCGATCGCGATCTCCGGCCGGGTGGGCGCGCCGAGGAAGATACGTTCGTGTCCGAGCACCGATTTCGCCACGTTCCAGCCCTGGTCGATCTCGCCCACGATATTCTCGACCGGCACGCGGACATTGTCGAAGAAGACCTCGCAGAAGTCCGTCTCGCCGCGAAGGTTGGCGATCGGCCTGACCTTCACGCCGGGCGTCGTCATGTCGATGAGCAGGACCGTGATGCCCTTCTGGCGCACCTTGTCGTCGCGACTCGTGCGCACCAGCGCGAAGATCCAGTTGGCGCAGTGGGCGAGCGTGGTCCAGATCTTCTGGCCGCTGACGACGAAATGATCGCCGTCACGTACGGCCGCGGTGCGCAGGCTGGCGAGATCCGAACCCGAATTCGGCTCCGAATAGCCCTGGCACCAGACGTGTTCGCCCGAGAGGATCTTGGGCAGGTAGGTGGCTTTCTGCTCCTCCGTGCCGTGTTCGATCAGCAGGGGTCCGATCAGGCCGATGCCGTGGTCGGGAATCCGCGGGCATCCGAGCCGCCCCCATTCCTCGACATAGATCATGTGCTTGGCAGGATTCAGTCCCATGCCGCCGTACTTCACCGGCCAGACCGGCGACAGCCAGCCTTCCTCCGCCAGGGCATGGTACCACACGGCGACTTCGTCGAAGAGCGGACGCTGCTTGCGCATGAAACGCAGTTCCGTTGGCAGCCGTCGCTTCACCAGGTCGCGAAAGGCGGCGCGGAAGTCCTCGTCGGACAGTGCGTTCCAGTCCGTCGCCATCATAGTACGTCCTTGAAGACGGCCGGCCGCTTCTCGATGAAGGCACGCATGGCCTCCTTCGAATCCTCGTGCCGGGTCATCTCGACGGTCAGGTTCTGCTCGAACCGGTAGCCGTCGCGCAGCGGCATGTGCTCGACGGTATTGATCGCCCGCTTGGCGAGGGACAGCGCCTTGGGGCTCTTGGAGGCGATGGTGCGGGCCATCGTCATCGCTTCCTCCATCAGCTGTTCGAGCGGCACGCAGGCTTCGATGAGGCCGCGGCGATAGATTTCAGCGGCGGGAGCGCGGTAGCCGGTCAGGATCATGCGCCGCGCCAGCGATTTGGGGAAGAAGGACATCGCATGGCGCGCTCCGCCCATGAGGCCGATGTCGATCTCCGGCAATCCGAACACGGCGTTCTCGGATGCGAGCACGATATCGGCCGCGATCACTGGGCCAAGGCCGGCGCCGAGCGCCGGTCCGTTGACGGCGGTGATGACGGCCTTGTTGCACTCCATGATGCAGTTCGACACCTCGCGCGTGCGCCGCAGGTGGCGGTAGGTCTCGCCCTTGATGTCGCCGATCGCCTGGCGGTTCTTGATGTCCGCGCCGGCCGAAAAGATCTTGCCGCGGCCGGTAACGACGATGCAGCGCACCTCCGGCGTGTCGTTGAGTTCGTCGAAGACCTCGATCAGTTCCTCGGCGAAGTCCTTCGAATAGGCGTTGACCGGCGGGTTATCCAGCGTGACGACGGCGATCTTGTCGGCCACTTCGACCTTGATGAGGTTGTTTCGCAAGAGATCCTCCCGGCAGCCGTCAGGCCGCGCGTTCCAGTTCGACGAATTCGAGGCGCAGCGCCTCCGGCTGGCCGAGCGTCGCGCTGAGGGCGACCGCCCGCTTGAGATAGAGTCCGATGTCGTGCTCGTCCGTGAAGCCCATCGCGCCGTGCAGGTGGACGGCGCGCCGGCAGACCGACGTTGCGGCATCCCCGGCGCGCGCCTTGGCGGCGAGCACCGCCATCCGCGCCGCGCGCCGGTCGCTGCCCGACTGCCGCACGACCGCATTGACGACCGCGGCGCAGGCGAACTCGGCATCGCTCCACATGTCGACGAGGCGATGCTGAACCGCCTGGAAGCTTGCGATCGGCCGGCCGAATTGCACGCGGTCCTTGGTATACGAGATCGTCATTTCCACCGCTTTGCTGGCGATGCCGGCGAGCTCTGCCGCGAGGGCGACCCGAGCGTGGAGGACGGCATTGTCGACGAGCGCATCGACGCTCTCGGCCTGCGCGAGGACTCGCTCCCGCGGAGCCCGTACCCGCTCGAAGCGGAGCGAACCGATCATGGCGCCGTCGACCCCCGCCCGCTCCTCCAGTGTGAGCCCAGGCGACGCCGCGGGAACCGACAGCAACACCCCACCCGCGCGGGTGGGCGCGACGACCAGGAAGTCCGTCGCTGAGGTGGCTGCGTCGACGAACTGCAATTCACCGTCCAGAGCGATACCTGCCTGATCTTCCGACGCCGCCAGCATGCGGGCGGCCGAGTGTCTGGATGGCCGGCGCCACGCGGGGGAGACGCGAAGCGAACCGGCGGCCAGTCCCGCCGCCAGGCGATCACGCTCGGTCGAGGAGGGGGCGTCGCGCAGGAGCACCGAGGCGAATACCGACGAGGCCGCGATCGGCTCGGCGATCAGTGCCCGCCCGAGCGCTTCGCTGAGGACGGCCTGCTCGGTGAGGCCGAGACCCGCACCGCCGAGATTTTCGGGAAGCAGCAGGCCGACCCAGCCGGCTTCGGCCATGGCCGACCACAGGGCGGGATCGCTGTCGCCCTTGCGCGAACGCTTGGCGCGAAGGGAGGCCGGCCCCGGAGAACGCGCCGAAAGCGCTTCGACGCTGTCGCGGAGCATCGCCAGTGTACCGTCGGGATCGTCGAAAATGGCGCGCGGCATCATTCCTCCCAGAGTGCGGCCGGTAGCTTTCCGAAAGCCTTAGGCCCAGCGCGCCGCAGAGGCAATCAATCCAGGCTTGTGCAGGTTAGTTTCACGGATGTGAAGTTCATCCCGACGGCAGCACATATTCGCGAAACTGCTCGCGCAGCTTGGTCTTCTGCAGCTTTCCGGTCGCGGTATGCAGCAGCTCGGAAACGAATGCGACGTCGTCCGGCAACCACCACCTGGCGACGCGCGCCGAGAGGAAATCGAGGATCTCGTCGCGAGTGGGCGTCATCCCCGGCTTCGGCACGATGATGAGGAGCGGCCGCTCCTGCCACTTGGGATGCGGCAGGCCGATGACCGCCGCCTCCTGTACCGCCGGATGGGCAACGGCGGCGTTCTCGAGGTCGATCGAGGAAATCCACTCGCCGCCGGACTTGATCACGTCCTTGGAGCGGTCGGTCAGCACGACGTAGCCGTCGCTGTCGATCTTGGCGACGTCGCCCGTCGGGAACCAGCCGTCCGGATCCAGCGTGTCGCCGCCGACGCTCTTGAAGTAACCCGAAGTCACCCAGGGGCCACGGACATGGAGATCGCCTGCAACCGAGCCGTCCTGCGGCAGGGGCTTGCGGTTCTCGTCCACGATCCTCAGCTCGACGCCATAGACGACGCGGCCCTGCCGAACCTGCACGTCGACCTGCTCCTTCTCCGGTAAGCCGCGGTGTTTCGGCAGCAGGTTGCCGACCGTCGCCACGGGGCTCGTCTCGCTCATGCCCCAGGCATGGATCACGAAGACGCCGAGATCGCGTCGGAACCGCTCGATGATCGCCCGCGGAGCGGCGGACCCGCCGATGACGACTCGCTCCAGCCTGAGGCCCGAAACATCGAGTCCGGGCGTGTCGTCGATATGCTGGAAGAAGCCCAGCCAAACGGTCGGTACGCCGAGAGAAAACGTGCATCCTTCGGCGACGGCCAGTTCGAACAGGCTCTTGCCGTCGAGCTTTGGACCCGGCAGCACCAGCTTTGCCCCGCACATGGCCGCGGCGTACGGAATGCCCCAAGCGTTCACATGGAACAGGGGAACGACCAGCAACACGCTGTCGGCACTCGAGAGCCGGAAGCCGTCGACGGTGCAGACCATGAAGGAATGCAGGATGGTCGAGCGGTGCGTGTAGAGCACGCCCTTCGGATTACCGGTCGTGCCCGATGTGTAGCAGAGCGACGAGGCCGTGCGTTCGTCGAAGACGGGCCAGTCGATCTGATCGGCTTCCGGCAAAAGCAGGTCTTCGTAGGCCTCGGCGACGACGTCGGCGGGCAAGTGTTCGGCGTCCGTCAGCGCGACGAAACGCTCCACGGTCGTGAGTTTGCCGCGAAGGCCGGCCACGAGACCGGCGAAGGTGATGTCGAAGAAGAGGGCGCGGTTCTCCGCATGGTTGACGATATAGTCGATCTGTTCCGGGAACAGCCGCGGATTGACCGTGTTGAGCACGGCGCCGATGCCCGAGACGGCGAAGTAGAGCTCGACGTGTCGATGGGTGTTCCAGGCGAGAGAGGCCACGCGGTCGCCGGGCTTGATCCCCATCTGCCTCAGCGCGTTGGCGAGCTTTGCCACGCGCTTCGCCAGGTCTCCCCAACTGGTGCGCACGACCGGACCTTCGCAGGTTCGGCTGACGATTTCGACATGCGGATGGTAGCGCGCCGCATGTCCGATCAGTGACGAGATCAGCAAAGGACTGTCCTGCATCAGGCCCAGCAATTCCATCCCCCCTGTCAGGCACGGGTTTCCACCGTGCTGGCGCAAAAATCGGCGGCGCGATTGCCCGAGTCAATTCGACACGAGGATGCGAAGGGATCTTTCACGCATGTGAAACTGGACGCATCGCGCGGGAGTGGTTTGCCTTAGCCGGAAATATGCGTCGAGATGCGCGGAACCGGGGAGGAGAACCCATGAGCGCACTCTTCGGCGAGGGTCGCATCGGTGGCCTGACGCTCGCCAACCGCATCGTCGTTTCGCCGATGTGCCAGTACGCAGCCGTCGACGGCGTCGCACATACCTGGCATCTCGTCCATCTCGGGTCGATGATGATGTCCGGCGCGGGCCTGGTCATCGTCGAGGCGACGGCGGTAGAGGAGATCGGTCGCGGCACGCTGGGCGACCTCGGACTATGGAACGACGCCCAGGAAGCGGCGCTCAAGGGTCTGGTCGGCGAGCTGCGGTGCCTGTCGTCGGCAAGGATCGGCATCCAGCTCGGCCATGGCGGACGCAAGGCGTCGACGCGGACGATTCCCGAGCGCTGGCGCGGCGAACCCCTCCCCGCCGAGGAAGGCGGCTGGACCCCGGTGGCACCGTCCGCAATCGCCTATGACGAGGGATGGGCGGTTCCCGACGCCCTGGATGAGAACGGCATCCGACGCATCATCGCCGGTTTCGCCGACAGCGCACGCCGGGCGCTGCGGGCCGGGTTCGACCTCGTCGAGATCCACGGAGCCCACGGCTATCTGATCCACAACTTCCTCTCGCCCATCACCAACCGGCGCACGGACCGTTGGGGCGGTTCGCCGGAGAACCGGGCCCGCTTCGCGGTGGAGATCGTCCGCGCGGTGCGGGCGGTCTGGCCGCGCGAGCTGGCGCTCGGGTTCCGCTTCAACTCGACCGACTGGACGCCGGAGGGGCTGGCCTTGGACGACGCGTTGGATCTGGCCCGGCGGCTGGAGGCCGAGGGGCTCGACTATGCGGTGATGTCCTCGGGCAATATCCGGCCCGGGATCGCCGTGCCGCCGGCTACCCCTTGCCATCAGGTACCGTTCGCGCGCGCCATGAAGGAGCGGACCGGCCTCGTGGCAATGGCCGTCGGGATGATCCTTCATCCTTCCCAGGCCGATGAGGTGATCGCCTCAGGGGCGGCCGATTTCGTCGCTTTGGCCCGGCCGATGCTCGACAATCCGCGCTGGGGCCTTCACGCAGCCGCGGAACTCGGCGTGGACGTCGCCTACCCGCCCGCGTATCTGCGGGCGCGGCCGAACAACTGGCTGGGCTACGCGCAGGTTCATCCGCTGGCCTCTCCGCCGCATTCGACGCTGCAGCTCGACCGCCCGAGGAGCGTCTCGTCATGGGATCGGCCGGCCGTCGCGTCGGCGCCGTACGGGACGACAAAGGAACGTGCCCGATGAGCGATGCCCCGAACGTCCTTGTCGAGCGTCGGGACGGCTATCGCCGGCTTGCCCTCAACCGGCCGGAACGGCTCAACGCATTCGACCGCGAACTCCACGCGGAGCTTATCGCCGCACTGCGCGAGGCGGAGCGGGATCCGGCGTGTCGAGCCGTGTTGCTCACCGGCTCGGGTCGCGCCTTTTGCGCCGGCCAGGACCTGACCGAACGCACCTTCGTCGACGGCGTAACGCCTGACCTCTCGGAGAACCTCGTCGAACGCTACAATCCGCTGGTGTCCTGCATACGGTCGACGCGACTGGCGATCGTTGCCGCCGTGAACGGCGTCGCTGCCGGTGCGGGCGCGAGTGTGGCTCTTGCCTGCGATATCGTCGTGGCCGCCCGCTCGGCGAAGTTCGTGCAGTCCTTCTCGCGCATCGGGCTGATCCCGGATGCCGGCGGCACATGGACGCTTCCGCGGCTCATCGGCGACGCGAGGGCACGGGCGCTG
This sequence comes from Hyphomicrobiales bacterium, assembly GCA_012842935.1. Lineage (GTDB taxonomy): Bacteria > Pseudomonadota > Alphaproteobacteria > Rhizobiales > Rhizobiaceae > DUSC01. The sequence goes on from DUSC01000021.1 coordinate 15,623, forward strand.
GTGATGCTGGCGCAGCCGGTGGACGCCGAACTCGCCGCCGACTGGGGCATGATCTGGAAAGCTGTCGATGACGATGCCCTCGAAACGGAGGCAGCGACGATCTGCGAAACGCTCGCGACCGTGCCGGGTGAGGCCCTGGCGCTCGCCAAGCGCGCGCTTCTGGCATCCGCCGGAAACTCCTTGAAAGAGCAGCTCTCCCTCGAGGCCTCCTTGCAACGCCTGGCGGGAGCGCATCCCGATTATCGTGCGGCCGTTGAAGCCTTCCGCAGCAGGAGCGTGCGCCGATCGGGATCCTGATTCGCGGCTCATCGGCGCCTCAGGCGCCGTACTCGCCTTCGGCGCGCTTCTTGTGGGCAGCGAGCGCCATCAGCCGCCGGTCCCGCCAGAGCCGGCGTTCGCCGAGCCGATCCTCGGGCAGTCTCTCGCGGCGGGCCGCCTCCACCGTCTCCAATACGGGTCCCGCCCAGTCCACGCGGCGCTGCATCTGCGTGAACAGGTTCGCGTAGATCCCCTGATAGCGCTCGACATAGTCGCGCACGCCGCCGGGCGTGTTGAGGTCGATCGTCTCGAATGGACCCATGAACGACCAGCGCAACGCCAGCCCGTCGCGGATGCCGATGTCGACGTCCTCGATGCCGGCGTAGCCGTCGGCGACAAGCCGGAACGCCTCCTCGAGAAGCGCGCCCTGCAGGCGATTCATGATGAAGCCGTCGAGTTCGCGCTTCATGACTAGCGGCGCGTGGCCGGCCTCGGCCAGAAGGTCGCGCGTCCGGTCGACGATTCGCTGTGAGGTCCAGGGAGCCGGAACCACTTCCACGGCCGGGATCAGGTAAGGCGGGTTGAGCGGATGCGCGACGAGGCACCGGTGCCTGCCCTCCAGAAGTTCGGTGAATGTGGAGGGAAGCAGAGCCGAACTGGAACTGGCTATGATGGCATCCGCGTCGGCCAGCCGGTCCAGCAGGGCGAAGACCTCGCGCTTGACGTCCGGCTTCTCCGGCGCGTTCTCCTGGACATGGCCGGCACCGTCGAGCGCGTCGGCGAGCTCCGCGGTCGGCGAGATGCGGTCCAGCACCGCGGTCGGGGCCTGCCCGCGCAGGAGCTCGGTTCGTGCCAGGTCGTCCAGGACGCCACAGATCCAGGCGCGGGCGTGGCCGGTTGCCGCGGCATCCCGGTCCCACAGCGCCACGTCATGCCCCGCCCGGGCGAAGCTGATCGCCCAGGCGCGTCCGATGAAACCGCTGCCGATGATCGCGATTTTCATGCCGCTGCCCCGAGCTTGCGAGGTGCGGCGATCAAGCCGGCACGCTCTCCATCGCGCGGTCGAACCTGAGGTTCGCGCTGCGGTTCTTGGCCGCGGCCTCGCACAGCTCCCGGTACTTGTGGAAGCCGCCGATGAACATGGTCAGGCCCTGCGGTTTGCCTTTGACGTTGGCGCCGACCCACCAGGTGTTGGCCTTGCGGATGAGCGACTTTTCCGCGAGCGTCAGGACCAGCTTCATCCAGTCGTCCTCGGCCTCTGCCCTGGCCTCTACCGCCGTGAAACCGTTCGCTTCCATGTAAGAGATCGTGTCGGCGATCCAGTCGATGTCGTGTTCGGCGATGGTGATGAGATTGGCGAGCGCAGCCGGGCCGTTCGGCCCGCACGGTGCGAAGAGATTGGGGAAGCCTTCGGCCATGAAGCCGAGATAGGAGCGCGGACCGCCCTTCCACTTGTCCTTCAGCGTACGGCCGTTGCGGCCAACCACGTCGAAAGCCAGCAGCGCGCCGGTCAGCGCGTCGTAGCCTGTCGCGAAGATCAGGACGTCGAGTTCCGTCTCGCCGCTTTCGGTGCGAATGCCCTTCTCGGTAATCTCGACGATCGGGTCTTTCTTGACGTCCACCAGATGGACGTTCGGCCGGTTGTAGGTTTCGTAGTACTCGGTATCGAGGCAGGGCCTGCGGGCGAAGATCGGGTAGCCGCGCGGCTTCAGCGCCTCGGCCGTCTGCGGGTCCTTGACGATCTGGCCGATCTTCTCGCGGACGAAATCGGCGACCTGGTCGTTGGCTTCCTGGTTGGTGAGCAGGTCGGCGAAGGTGCCGAGGAAGGTGTGGCCGCCGTTGATCCAGGCCTGTTCCATCGCCTCGCGGCGTTGCGAAGGCGGCAGGCTGAAGAAGGGCCGGGAGGTGGCAGGACGGGTGCCGCCGGTCGGATTGTTGCGCATTGCCTCGCGCATGGCGCGATAATGCCGCTTCATTTCGGCGATGTAGTTGGGTTCGAGCACGTGGTTGCGCATCGGCAACGTGAAACTCGGCGTGCGCTGGAAGACGAAGAGTTCGAGCGGCTCCTTGCCGAGCGTCTGGATGATCTGGATTCCCGTCGATCCCGTGCCGATCACTCCGACGCGCTTGCCGGCGAGGTCGATCGGCTCGTGCGGCCACTTCTGCGCCCGCAGCAGCGTGCCCTTGAAGCGCTCGATGCCCGGGATGTCGGGATCCTTCGGGATCGACAGGGGACCCGTCGCCATGACGCAGTATGGCGCCTCCAGCGTCTCGCCGCTGTCGAGCGTGGCGCGCCAGACCTTCGCCGATTCGTGCCAGGTGGCGCTCGTCACCCGCGTGTTGAACAGGTAGTGGCGGCGCAGGTCGAGCCTGTCGGCGACGAAGTTGGCGTAGGCGAGGATTTCCGGCTGCGCCGCGAATTGTTCGCTCCACGTCCATTCCTGCTCGATTTCGGGGGAGAATCCGTAGCTGTAGTCGACCGCCATGAGGTCGCAGCGCGCTCCGGGATAGCGGTTCCAGTACCAGACGCCGCCGACGTCGCTGCCCGCTTCGACGGCAAGGACCTTCTTGCCCATCTCGCGGAACTTGAAGACTGCATACATGCCGGCGAAGCCGGCTCCTACCACCAGCACGTCGGCTCGCCGGACGGGAACACCCGTTGCCGCGATCTGCTTGGCCATTGTCATGGCTGGGATCCTCCATCTGTCCGCCGCCCGCCGATGCCGCCCCGGGGGCGGACGCCGGCGGCTTCGATTCCACCGATGGCCGCTTCGCAGAAAAGCACCTCCGCGCCGTGCCTGCGATGCCGGCACGGCTGGACCGAATGTCTGGTGCGAAACTGGCCTCCCGAGGGTCAGCCGTTGCGGCGGCCCTTCGAAGGGAGCATCGAACCGTCGCCGAACCAAGTCAACGACTTCGCGAGTGCGAAGGGAAGTTTCACAAATATGAAATCCCGAGGATCGCCGAACGCATTTCATTGCCTGGCAGGACTCATCGAACCGTCGGCGAGAGCGCGGCGCAACAGGTGCAGGCCCTCAGTCCGATCCTCGGCGAACCCGAACGGCGGAACCGTCAGCTTCGAGACGAGGCGACCAAGCGGAACTGATCCGGCCCCGCCAAGAAGGCCTCTCTACGAGCCCGAAGAAATCGTGATTCCAGGCAGCCCGTATCGATTCCACAACGACCCTTGTCGAGTTGCCGTCCGATACCTATCATGATGTCAAAGGGGATGGAGTCCCCCAAAACCGCCGATCGGCTGATGACTCCTGCCGCGTGGAGACATGTGGTGGGAATCGCTTTGGGAAGTGAACTGCCGGAATGGCGGGTTCTTTGCCGCACCGTTTCCATGCGCATGACCGTTTGAACGCCGGCGCCGGCCGGAACGGAGGTATGCGATGGAAAACGTCTGGCTGGTCTCGGCGGTCTGGCTGGGGCTTGCGCTGCTTGCCTCGGTCGTCTCGATCCGGGTCGCCATGTCGGTGGCGCTCGTCGAGATCATGGTCGGGGCGCTCGCCGGCAATACGATCGGACTGCAGCTCACCGAATGGGTGAATTTCCTCGCCGGGTTCGGCGCGATCCTGCTCACCTTCCTGGCCGGCACCGAGATCGACAGCCGCGTCATCCGCAAGCATTTCTGGTCGAGCATGTCGATCGGTGTGGTTGGTTTTCTGGCCCCCTATCTCGGCGTGCTGCTCTACGCCCGCTACGGAATCGGCTGGAGCTGGCCGCAGGCGCAGATCGCCGGCATTTCGCTTTCAACCACATCGGTTGCGGTCGTCTACGCGGTGATGGTCGAAACCGGGTTCAACAAGACCGAGATCGGCAAGGTCATCCTCGCGGCCTGCTTCATCAATGATCTCGGCACGGTGCTGGCGCTGGGCGTCGTGTTTGCCCATTTCGACTGGTGGCTGGGCCTGTTCGGCGCCGCCACCGCGGCGGCGCTGTGGATGCTGCCGCGTTTCGCGCCGTGGTTCTTCATCAGGGTCGGCCACCGGGTCAGCGAACCGGAGACCAAGTTCATCTCGCTGGTACTGCTCGGCCTTGGCGGTCTCGCCACGATCGCCGGCAGCGAGGCCGTGCTTCCCGCCTATCTGGTCGGAATGGCGATGGCTCCCGCCTTCCTCGCCGATCCGGAACTGCCGCACCGGATGCGCATCGTCGCCTTCACCATACTGACGCCGTTCTACTTCCTGAAGGCCGGCTCGCTGGTCGATTTTCAGGCGGTTCTGTCCGCAGCCGGGCTCATCATTGTCTTCCTCGCCATCAAGATGGCCACCAAGTTCGTCGGCATCCTGCCGCTGACCAAGGCTTTCCGCTTCGAGGCGCGCGAGGGAATGTACACGACGCTCCTGATGTCAACGGGGCTGACCTTTGGCACCATCTCCGCGCTTTTCGGACTGACGAACGGCATCGTCGACCAGCAGCAGTACACGATCCTGGTCACGGCCGTCATCGGCAGCGCGGTCGTGCCGACGCTGATCGCGCAGCGTTGGTTCCAGCCGGCTTTCAAGCCGGTCGAGGAAAATTTCGCGCCGGGCAATCCGTCTCGGAAGGAGGCCTGAGATGTACGAGAAGTTCCTGATCGCCAATGACGGCTCGGAAGGCGGCTTCCGCGCGCTGACCTGCGCGCTCGGGCTGGCGCACCGCCTGAAAGCCGAACTGCACATGATCTGCGTCGAGGAAGTGCCGCGCATGCCCGCGACCATCGACGAGGTCGTGGAGGACAAGCTGGAGGAGAACCACCGTTTTGAGCAGGTGATCGCCCAGGCGCAGTTCCGGGCCAGGAGCGCCCACGTGAAGCTCGGGACGCATGTCGTCGCCGGTCATGCGGTGCCGAGCATCATCGATTTCGTCGAGCGCCGGGGATTCGACCTGCTCGTGGTCGGCTACATGGGCCATTCGGCGCTCTACAACCGGCTGATCGGCAGCAACACGGACCGCCTGGTGGAGTTCGCCCCATGCCATGTACTGGTGGTCAAGTGAGCGGAGACGTGGAGGGACGGTCTGTCAACGCCGAACGGCATGATCGCGGCAGCCGGCGCCCTGCCGTTTTCGATCAGCCGGCGGGAACTCGCCCGACGGAAGCCGCACCGGTCCGGCGACCCGTCCCGGTGCGCGAACCCGAAGCGGAGGAATTCACGAGCATCCTCGGTGGCGTGCCCGACGCCCGCGTCGACGCGCCCGAGTTCTTCGTCGATCTCAACCTCGACCAGATCGTGCAGTCCGTGACGGCGGGACGCGACGAATACGACCTGAGGCCCTTCTTCCACGTCTCGCTACACGACACGGATGCGGTCCGCTTCCGTCAAGAGGTGTTCCGGGATCTCGAGGACGAAGGTGTCCTCCGGCACGTCGTCGCTTTCGCGGAACGGATGCGGACGATGCGCGAGCAGCTTCGGACGGCCGGAAAGCTCCGCTACAGATACCAGAAGGAGCGGCTGTTCCTCGACGCAGCCTCGACCTATTGCGAGGCGGCCGGAAGCCTGCTCGGTGACCTCTCCGACACGAAGCTCCGTTCGCGCGGTTTCAAGGCTCTCCGCCGCTTCCTGGAAGGACTTGTCCGATCGCGGACCTTCGTCGCCCTGCGCGAGGAGATCGCAAGCCTTTCCGCGGACCTCTCCGCCGTCCGCTATTGCATGCACATCAAGGGTGGCCGGATCAGCGTGCGCAAGGCAGCGACGGAGATTGACTACACCGCCGAGGTGGAAAAGACCTTCGAGAAGTTCCGGCGCGGTGCGGTCGAAAGCCATCTCTGCGACATTCCGGACTATCTGGAGATGAACCACATCGAGGCCGCAGTGTTGGAGATGGTGGCCAGGCTCTATCCGGAGACGTTCGGCGCGCTCGATGCCTTCTTCGAAAACCATCAGGAGTTTGCCGATCCCAAAGTCACGGGCTTCGACCGCGAGGTGCAGTTCTACCTCGCCTGGCTCGCATACACCGATCGGTTCAGGCGTGCGGGGCTCGCCTTCTGCTATCCCGAGGTTTCGCCATACGAAAAGGCGATCCGCTGCGTCGAGGGCTTCGATCTGGCGCTGGCCGGCAGGCTTCTGACGGACAAGGCGCCGGTCGTGCGCAACGATTTCCACCTTGAGGGGCCGGAGCGCATATTCGTGGTGACGGGACCGAACCAGGGCGGCAAAACCACCTTTGCCCGCATGTTCGGCCAGCTCCACTACCTGGCGGGTCTCGGCTGCCCGATACCCGGAAGGGCGGCGACGCTCTTCCTGTTCGACCGCCTGTTCACGCATTTCGAGAAAGAGGAGGACGTCGCCAACCTGCGCGGCAAGCTGGAGGACGACCTCATCCGCGTCCACCGGGTGCTTCAGGAGGCAAGTCCGCGAAGCATCGTCATTATGAACGAGATATTCACCTCGACGACGCTGCACGACGCCCTGTTCCTTGGTCGCAAGGTGATGGAGAGCATCATCAGGCTCGATCTCATCGCCGTCTGCGTCACATTCGTGGACGAGCTTGCGTCGCTGGGCGAGAAGACGGTGAGCCTGACGAGCATGGTCGATCCGGACAACCCCGCCCGGCGCACCTTCAAGATCATCAGGCGCCCCGCCGACGGCCGCTCGCACGCCATGGCGATCGCCAGGCTGCACGGCCTGGCCTATGCCGACCTCAAGAAGCGGCTGAAGCCATGAAGCCGCTGCTGATGTATTCCGACCGGGATTTCGATCCGGAGGAAGAGCTGCCGTGGAACGCCGAGGCGCTGGTCCAGGATCTCGGGCTCGAAGCCGTCTTCGCGGCGATGGCGGGCGAGGACGATTTCCTGCGCGAGGTGACCCGGCGGGCGATTTTGTGCTCCCTCACCGAGCCGGAAACGATCCTCTACCGCCAGGCCATCCTGAAGGACTGCCTCGAGAACCCCAGCGTCGTCCGCGAAGTCTATGATCTCGCCGTGGAAGTTCTCGGAGGCGAGAGGAAGGTCGGGGGCTTTTTCCTGCGATACCCCGGATCGATCCTGAGCCGATCCGTTCAGGTCCTCGAATTCTTCGTCGGCGGGCTCCGACGGCTTCGGATGCTGGCCGACACGCGATCCGCGCGTTTCGTGTCGGAAGGATTCAGGCGCTTCTTCCGCATGCTGCGCGAGGAATTGAGCGACGGCTACTTCGCGGAAATCCGGGATCATCTCGACGAGTTGAAGCTGCGAGACGGCGTGCTGATCAGCGCGAGGCTGGGCTCGGGCAACAAAAGCGCCGATCTGGTCCTGCGCAAGCCGATGGAGACCGAACGCAGGTGGTGGCGGCGCCTCTTCGCCGAGCGGCCAACGACCTTCAGCTACACCCTCCATCCTCGCGACGAAGCCGGGGCAAGGGCACTTTCCGAGTTGCATGACCGCGGCATCAACCTCGTTGCCAACGCGCTCGCGCAGTCGAACGACCATATCCTGAGTTTCTTCCGCCAGCTGCGTGCGGAACTCGGCCCATATATCGCGTGCCTGAGCCTGCGCGAGCGCCTGGCCGAGATGCAGGAACCGCTCTGTTTTCCCGTCCCCGAACCGTCGGGTGCGCCGCGGCGGCATTCGTTCTCCGGACTCTACGACATCGGGCTCGCGCTCAACATGGGCCGAAAGGTCGTCGGGAACGATACCGACGCTGACGGCAGGAGTCTCGTCGTCATCACGGGCGCCAATCAGGGCGGCAAGTCCACCTTCCTGCGCAGCATCGGGCTGGCGCAGCTGATGATGCAGGCCGGTATGTTCGTACCGGCGGCAGCATTCCGCGCCAATGTCTTCAGTCAGGTCGTGACACACTTCAAGCGCGAGGAGGACGTCACGATGAGGAGCGGCAAACTCGACGAGGAGTTGCGCCGGATGAGCGAGATCGCCGATCGCCTCGAGCCGAAGGCGATCGTGCTCTTCAACGAGTCCTTCGCCGCGACCAACGAAAGGGAAGGTTCCGAGATCGCCACCCAGATGGTCGACGCGCTGGTTGAGGAAGGCTACACGGTCTTTTTCGTCACGCATCTCTACGAATTCGCCCGCAGCCTCTTCGACCGCAGGATGCCGCAGGCCCTGTTTCTGCGGGCTGCACGCGGGGCGGACGGCACGCGGACCTTCAGGTTGAAAGAGGGCGAACCCTTGCGGACAAGCTTCGGCAAGGACCTTTACGACAGGATATTCGAGGTCCGATACATTGACGGAACTTCGCAGGACCCATCAGAGGGAGGCAGCCATGACCAGAGAACCGGACACGATCGGCATCCTCCGGCTCCGTGAGAAGCGGGCGGACGGATGTATGCCGGTCTCGCTGATCCTGCTGCTTTGCGGCTGCTTCCGAGTTCTGGTCGAACAGCCCGGTCTTGGAGTGCCGGAGCGGACAGGGGTTTTTGCCCTGCTCGCGGCAATCGTCCTCGCCGCCATTGTTCGGCGGGCGGTCGGATCCGGGGTCGCGCGGAGGCACAGGGTCGTGAGCGGCATCGGTCGTCAATCGCCCGGGACAGCCGGCAGCCGTCCATCCCGCCGACCATAGCGACTCCGATGCAGGACCTTCTCCTCGATCTGATCTGGGTCGCGCTCGGCAGTGCCTTGGGCGGAACCGCCAGATATTTCGTTTCCGGCGTCGTGGGCCGGCACGTCGGTGAAACCTTTCCCTGGGGCACGCTGACGGTCAATGTCACCGGCGCCTTTGTGATCGGCCTGTTTGCCGCGCTGGCAAGCGCACATGCCACGTTCTCGTCAGGCGCGGTGTGGCCGTTGGCGATCACCGGCTTTCTCGGCAGCTACACCACGGTCTCTTCCTTCAGCCTGCAGACCCTGACGCTGGCGCGAGACGGCGAGTTCCTCCGCGCGATCGGCAACGTTGCCGCTTCGCTTGGCCTATGCCTGACAGTCGTCGCGCTCGGCTTTGCGGCAGGCTCGGCGCTGCTCGGGAGCGCCGTGTCGTGAGGGATCAGGAAACCACCGCCGCAACGAGAGACCGCGCCGGCCACGAGAGCCTGCCACGCGGCGAGCCATCCAGGCTGCCGCGCGGCCGGGCGGCGCTGCGCGCACGCTGGCGAAGGCTCCGCGACCCGCTGTCGCTTTACCTCGCAGTGGCGGCGGGATCGGTGCTCGGCGGCGTGCTGAGAGCCAGCGCTTCCGCCGCCGTCCATGCCCTTGCCGGTCCGGGCTTTCCTCTCGGTACGCTTTTCGTCAATGTCGTTGGCTCCTTCGTCATCGGGTTCTACGCCACGCTGACCGGCCCGGATGGCCGTGCCTTTGTGAGCGCCCGCCAGCGGCAGTTCGTGATGACCGGCATTTGCGGCGGCTTCACCACCTTCTCCGTCTTCAGCCTGGAGACGTTCCGCCTGATCGAATCGGGCAGGCTCCCGGCCGCGGGCATGAACATCGGAATCTCGATCGTGGCCTGGCTTGCCGCCGTCTGGCTCGGCCATGCCATCGCATCCCGCATCAACCGCATTGGAGGAAACTGACGTGCAGATGCCGAAAAACGCGCTGCTCCTGCGCATCTTTATAGGAGAGGACGATCGCGACGACGGCCACCCCCTCTACGAGTCCATTGTGCTCAAGGCCCGTGAAATGCACCTCGCGGGGGCCACGGTGCTGCGCGGCGGGATGGGCTTCGGTCATTCGAGCCGCTTGCATACCACCAAGATTCTGCGCCTTTCCGAGGACTTGCCCCTGGTGATCGAGATCGTCGATAGCGAGGACAAGATCAACGCCTTCCTGCCGGTGCTCGAAACCATCATGACCAGCGGGCTGGTCACCCTGGAGAAGGTCCAGGTACTGCAATATGGGGCGATTTCGCGTTGACGGTCTTCGTTCCTCGCTCCGGCTCGTCTTGTGACGCATGCCACGTCGCGCACTGCGCGGGATCGACGCCGCGGTCGCGCACCGCTGCCTTTCGCCGCCTCCCTGTCGGGACTGGGCGGTACTGCATGGACGATTCGCTCTTGCCCGGCGCGCCGATGGTCCCTGCGGCGTCACGCTGCACCTCGGTGGGACGCGCCGGAGCTTCGGGCCTTCTCGCCGCCACGGCTGTTGCGGGGATGATCCCCGTGACGAGGTGATGTGCCGACGCGGCCGCCCGCCCGAGTCTGTCAAATTGCTGGCGCACCCGACAGGATTCGAACCTGTGACCTCTGCCTTCGGAGGGCAGCACTCTATCCAGCTGAGCTACGGGTGCTTCTCGGTAGCGGCGGGCCGCTTCCGTCGGCCGGAACGCGTCGAGCGGACCGGCAGGAGGCTTCATATCCGAACCGCGCCGCCGCATCAACCGCGTATCGGCAAGGTGTGAGGCGCGTCCGGCCGCATGTCGCGGGTTCCGGTCGCGTCGAACGCCGGCACGCCCGGAATCGACGGCCTTCCCGTCCGGAATGCAGGCCGCGCCGGCGTCGTCCGGGGCGAGATCGCCGGCTGAATCGCACGAATCCCGTTCGAAAGTCCCGCCGGTGCCATAAGATGTGGCTATACGAACTGGAAATCCGGCGACGCCCGGGCGAGGATCGCGACGGCGGGCACGCAGTCGGAGGAGGACCGTGATGGATCGCGCCGATGGTCACGACATCGCCATGATCGGTTTTGGCGAAGCGGCCCGCGCCTTCGCCGCCGGATGGCGCAGCCCGATGGCCGGTCGCCTTGCGGCGTACGACATAAAATGCCTCGATGACGCTCGGCGGCCGGCGCTGGAGGAAGCCGCGGCGGCGTCGGGCGTCGCCTGCTGCGCGACACCGGCGGACGCGGTCCGCGACGCCGCGATCGTGTTCTGCCTGGTCACGGCGGATCAGGCCGTGGCTGCGGCCGAGGCGGCCGCCCCGCACCTGCGAAAAGGGGCGTTCTGGCTCGACGGCAATTCGTGTTCGCCCGGGAGCAAGCGTTCCGCCGCAGCGCTGATCGACGGCGCCGGCGGGCGCTACGTCGACATGGCGATCATGGCGCCGGTCCACCCGGCGCTGCACCGCACCGCGTCGCTCCTTTCCGGCCCGCACGCGGAGGCAGCGCAGCCGGTCCTCGCCGGGCTCGACATGAACGTGCGGGTCGCCGGTCCCGGGGTCGGCGATGCCTCCTCGATCAAGATGCTGCGCTCGGTCATGATCAAGGGCTTCGAGGCACTGACGGCGGAATGCCTGCTCGCCGCCCACCGCGCCGGGGTCGAGGAGGCCGTGCTCGCCTCGCTGCAGGCCTCCGATCCGGGCTGGGACTGGAAAAGGCGCGGCGCCTACAATCTGGAGCGGATGCTGGTTCATGGCGCCCGTCGCGCCGCCGAGATGCGCGAGGCCGCCGCCACGCTGCGCGAGCTCGGACTGCCCGACCGCATGGCGGCGGCCACCGCTGCCTGGCAGGACGAGATCGCCACGCTGGGTCTGCCCGGCGGCAAGAACGACCTCGCCGACCGAGCCCGGCGCATCCTGTCGCGGCTCGAATGAAATCGAACCTGCGCCACCTGCGCATCTTCCTCGCCGTCTGCGACACGGCCTCGATCAGCCGCGCCGCCGAACTCTGCAACGCCTCGCAGCCGGCCCTGACCCAGGTGGTCGGCAAGCTGGAACGCCTTGCCGGGCAGCCGCTGTTCCTCAGGCGGCCGCGCGGCATGTTCGCCACGGCGGCCGGCGAGGCGTTCGCGGTCCGCGTGAGACGGGCGCTCGTGCGCCTCGACCGCGCCCTGGACGAGATCAACCCGCGCCTTCGCCTCACTGCCACGGCCGCGCAGCTCGAGGCGCTGATCGCCGTGCGCGAGGCGGAGAACTTCACGCTCGCGGCGCGTCGGCTGGGCCTGGCCCAGCCGACGGTGCACCGCGCCGTCGCCCGGCTGGCCGAGGATGCCGGGCGGCCGCTCTTCGAGCGCACGTCCTACGGCACGATCGCGACGCGGCCGGCGCAAGCCCTCGCCCAGGCGGCGCGGCTGGCCTTCTCCGAGCTCGAGCAGGCGGAAGCCGACCTCGCCGAGATGCTCGGCCGCGAGGTCGGCAGGATCGTCGTCGGCGCGATGCCGCTGTCGCGCTCCTATCTCCTGCCGCGGACGATCGCCCTCTTCCGTGCGCGGCGTCCGACACTTCCCGTCAAGGCGATGGACGGACCGTACGAGGATCTGATGGCGGGCCTGCGCCGCGGCGAGGTCGACTTCCTCGTCGGCGCCCTGCGCGAACCGGCGCCGATCGGTGACGTCGAGCAGGAGCGGCTGTTCGACGACGTGCTGGTCATGGTGGCGCGGCCCGATCATCCGCTTGTCCGCGAATCCGGCCTGAGCATCGCCGACCTGACACGGTTTCCCTTCGTCGTTTCCCCGGAGGGCACACCCGCCCGCCGCGCCTTCGACCGTCTCTTCGAGCGCGCCGGCCGCCGGCCCGAAAGCCTGATCGAGACGGGCTCGATGATCCTGATGCGCGAGCTGCTGCGCGTCTCCGACCATCTCGGCTGCATCTCGCGCCTGCAGGTCGAGGCGGAACTGGCGCTGGGCGCGATGACCGTCCTGCCCTTCCCGATGGACGATACCGCGCGGCCGATCGGCCTTACCCTGCGCAGCGGCTGGGTGCCGACGGCGGCACAGAAGGAGTTCCTCGACACGCTGCGATCGGTCGCGCGACCCTGACGCGGCTGCTCGCCAGGATCGCCTGACGGGTGGCGGGCGCGCCTTCTTCACGCACAAACGGGATCGCGCCCTCGAGGGCCTGGCGGATTCCGGATCTTTCGCTTCTTCGGTCGCAGGCCGCGACGCGTCAGGGCGGCCGGGACGGGCCGAATCGTGCGGGAAGACGCACGATCAGAAGCGCCGGCGGCTGCGTTGCGGCAGCCGGGAGCGGCGCTCGGTCGGCAAGGCC
>DUSC01000022.1 GCA_012842935.1 Hyphomicrobiales bacterium
CTCGTACCCGAGCCGACGCCCCGCCGATCCGTTGCACCGGCCGCGCCGGCGATCCCCCCCACCGGGCGCGTGACGGTGGGCAGGGCCGTCGAGGCGAAGGCCGCGGACGCTGCGCCGGCGGCGGAGCCACGCCGATCGTGGCTGCAGCGCCTCCGCGGCGGGCTGGCGCGGTCGTCACGCGAGCTGACCGGCTCGATCGCCGGAGTCTTCACGAAGCGGAAACTCGACGAGGAAACCCTCGAGGAACTCGAGGATGTGCTTCTCCGCGCCGATCTCGGCATGGAGACGGCGATCCGCATCACCCAGGCGCTGGCGCAGGGACGTCACGGCCGCAACGTCTCCGACGAGGAAGTCCGGACGATCATGGCGCAGGAGATCGAGAAGGTATTGGCGCCCGTCGCCGGACCGCTCGAACTCGATCTCTCGCACAAGCCTCACGTCATCCTCGTCGTCGGCGTGAACGGCACCGGCAAGACGACGACGATCGGCAAGCTCGCCGCCAAGCTCGTCGCCGGGGGGCTGAAGGTGACGCTCGCCGCCGGCGACACGTTCCGCGCCGCGGCCATCGAGCAGCTGAAAATCTGGGGCGAACGCACCGGCTCGCCGGTCGTCGCTTCGAAGCTCGGGGCCGATGCGGCCGGCCTCGCGCACGACGCCTACACGACGGCGCGCGCCGCGGGATCCGACGTGCTGATCATCGATACCGCCGGGCGACTGCAGAACAAGACCGAACTCATGGCGGAACTGGAGAAGATCGTCCGCGTGCTCGCCAAGCTCGATCCCGAGGCGCCGCACACCGTCCTGCAGACCGTCGATGCCACGACGGGGCAGAACGCGCTGAACCAGGTCGAGATCTTCCGCAATGTCGCCGGTGTCAACGGGCTTGTCATGACCAAGCTCGACGGCACGGCACGCGGTGGCATCCTCGTCGCCATCGCCGCCAAGCACCGGCTTCCGGTCTTTTTCATCGGCGTCGGCGAGCAGATCGACGACCTCGAACCGTTCTCGGCGCGCGACTTCGCCCGGGCGATTGCTGGAGTGGCCTGAAAGATGGGCGAACCGATCTTCGAACGCGACCCGTCCGATCCGAAGCGCAAGGACATCAACCCCTTGCTCAAGCTCGCCCTCGAACTCGGGCCTCTGCTGGTCTTCTTCTTCGCCAATGCGCGCGGCGAGTGGCTGGTCGAGACGCTGCCCGCACTCGGCATGTTCGGCGGGCCGATCTTCGTCGCCACTGCGCTCTTCATGCTGGCGACGGCCTTCGCACTGGCGGTATCCTGGATTCTCACCCGAACGCTGCCGATCATGCCGCTGGTGTCCGGCATCGTCGTCTTCGTCTTCGGTGCGCTGACGCTCTATCTTCATGACGACGTGTTCATCAAGATGAAGCCGACCATCGTCAACACGCTGTTCGGAGCGGTCCTGCTCGTCGGCCTGGCCTTCGGAAAGGCGTTGCTCGGCTATGTCTTCGACAGCGCCTTCCACCTCGATCCGCGAGGATGGCGCGCGCTGACATTGCGCTGGGGCCTTTTCTTCCTGTTCCTCGCCGTGCTCAACGAACTGGTGTGGCGCAATTTTTCCACCGATACCTGGGTCGCCTTCAAGGTGTGGGGGATCATGCCGATAACCCTCGTCTTCACCGTCAGCCAGATGCCGCTGATCATGCGGCACTCGCTGGAGGACAACCGGCAGAAGTAGGCGCGCCTGCCGTCGCGACCGGGCGAACGCGCATGAGGCCCCGCGGCAGACCGAAACGACGGCTTGCCCCGCGATGAAGCGCCGGACCGTTTCGGCATGCCGGCGACGCGTCATCCGGCAGCCTCGCAACCGTCGGCGCCCCATGCGCCGGGAGCCGTACGGCGTCGCGGCATGATGTGCCCGATTCAGTGTCCGACCGGCGATCCTCGTGAACGGAGCAACAGACGCCCCGAGGATCGCAGGCCCGGTTCCTCGATCGTCGGCCGCGTACCCGCGGGCTTCGCCGGGCCGGCGCCCGCGGCTGTCTCCGTCGCGCGACCGGATGCTTTCCGGATCGAGATACGCGCGAGACGGGCATGATCCGCCGCGAGGGAACGCGGGCGCCCTCTGCCGTCGGATCGGTGCACGAGTCGAGTTCAGGCGGCGACAGGAGCGGACGGCGAACCGCCACGCTTGATCACGTACACGACCGCCGCCGCCGTCACATAGGCGACAAGCCCATAGATCGCGGGCGGAATCGCCATTTCGGGATTGTTGAGCAACGTCGGGCTCATGGCGATGGCGATGACCAGCGTCGAGTTGTGGATGCCGACTTCCATGCAGATCGCGATGGCTTGCCGCCGATCGAGCCGCATCAGACGTGGAACGCCGTAACCGATCGCCAGGCTGATCAGGTTGAACGCGAGCGCCGCGACTCCGATCACCGGCCCCCAGGTCAACAACGTGTTCCATTCCTGGATCAGTGCGGCGACGACGATGCCGGCGAGGAACAGCGAGGACATGATCTTGACCGGTCGGTCGAGCGTGATCGCCAGCGCCGCATAGCTGTTGCGTACGATCATGCCGATCGTCACGGGGATCAGCACGAGAGCGAAGACCTGGAGTACCTTGTCGATCTGCAGCGGGATGACCTTGCCCTCGCCGTAGAAGAACAGCAGCGAGAGGTTGACGATTATCGGCAGCGTCGCGAGGGCCAGCACCGTATTGATGGTGGTCAGCGTTATATTGAGCGCGACATCGCCCCCGGCGAGATGGCTGTAGAGATTGGCCGAGGATCCGCCCGGGCTTGCCGCCAGCAGCATCATTCCCACGGCGATCGCCGCCGGCAGGGCCGACACGTAGACGATCCCGAAGCAGATGACGGGAAGGATCAGGGCCTGGCAGACCAGCGCGACGACAATCGGTTTCGGTCGCGAAACGACCCTGCGGAAATCGCCGACGGTCAGGGACAGCCCAAGACCCAGCATGATGACGACGAGCGCCATTGGCAACAGGATGCTGAATACCGCGCTCGACTGCATCCCGAAAACGCCCCTCAACCGAACAGGTCCCGCCCCCAGAATTTAGCCGATGGTGCGACGTTTACGAAGCGCCTTCGGAATGACGATGTTCTGGATCAGTATGAATTGGAGCCCTGGTCTAATCCGCTGTGTCCGCGGCGAGCGCTCGTTCCACTTCCGGCATCAACAGGGTGCGCACCGATCCTTCGGTCAGGGGCCCGACATGCTTGAACCGGATCGTGCCGTCCTTGCCGATGACGAAGGTCTCTGGCACGCCGTAGACGCCCCATTCGATCGCCGTGCGGCCCGCCGGATCGACGCCGACCGCACCGAACGGATTGCCGAGCTCACCGAGGAACCGCCGGGCATCGTCGGGTTCGTCCTTGTAGTTCAGGCCGGACAACGCGAACCGTTTGTCCTTGGCGAGCGCCAGCAGGACGGGGTGTTCCTCCCGGCACGGCGCGCACCAGGACGCGAAAATATTGAGCACGGTGACCTTGCCTGCGAATGCGGACGAATCGAGACCTGGCACCCCCAGCCCGGCGAGGGCGTCGAGAGCGGTCTTGGGCGCCGGCTGGCCGATCAGGGCCGACGGAACCACCGATCCGTCGCGCCCGGACAGCAACTGCAGCAGGAAAACGCCCGCCAGAAAGGCAAACACGGCGAGGGGCAGCAGACCGGCCAGCCGCCGAGTCCGCCGCGCCGTTTCGGTATTTTCGCTCATGCCGCCGTACCGGCGCGCTGGTCTGAACGACGGCGGATACCCTCCGCTTCCAGCTCCGCCAGCTCGCGTTTGCGCGCCGCCTGGTCGATGAGGATCCAGGCGACCAGGGCGCCGATAACCGCAACGGTGACGAGGTAGGCTGCCGCGACAAAGAAGGCGTGCTCGCTCACCGGACACCTCCTTCGACCCGCCGTGCGGCGACGCGTCGCATCGCCGCGACTCGGCGGCGCCAGATCTCCGTTCGCATCGCGTCGAGATGCAGCGCGAAGAACAGGATCGTGAAGCCGAGCGCCATGACCAGCAGGGGCCACAGGAGGCTCGGATGGATCGTCGGGCCGTCGAGCCGGAAGACCGAGGCGGGTTGGTGCAGGGTTGCCCACCAGTCGACCGAAAACTTGATCACCGGAATGTTGAGAAAGCCGATCAGCACGATCACCGCCGCGGCGCGGGCCGAGCGCGCCGGATCGTCGAGTGCCCGCGTCAGCGCGATGATGCCGAGATAGAGAAGGAAGAGCACGAAAACCGAGGTCAGCCGACCGTCCCAGACCCACCAGGTGCCCCACATCGGCTTGCCCCAGATGGAGCCGGTAAGCAGCGCAAGCGCGGTGAAGGTGGCGCCGATCGGCGCGGCCGCCTTCACCGACACATCGGCCAGGGGGTGGCGCCAGACCAGCGTGCCGAGCGCCGAGACGGCCATCAGCGTATAGCACATCATCGACAGCCAGGCGAACGGCACATGGATGTACATGATCCGCACCGTGATGCCCTGCTGGTAGTCCTCGGGCGCGGCAAATGAAAGGTAGAGGCCGGTGGCGAGCACGATGATCGCCGTACCGTAGAGCCACGGCAGCACCCGGCCCGCCAGCGCGAGGAAGCGGGTCGGATTGGCGATATCGGTCCATCGCCCCGGCTGAAGGGTTGCGTCGCTCATCGCTCTTCCATAGTCCGGCGGCCTGCCGTCCGCAATTGATGCCGATCAAACCGGCGTGAACGTTCAGTCGGCCGCATAGCGCAGCGCGACCGCCGCCGCGAGCGGTCCGATCACCGCCATGAACAACGTCAGCGCGGCGAGAATGAGGAAGGGCGGCAGGAACGGGTCCGGCTCGTTGACCGCGGCATAACTCGCCGATACGCCGAAGATGAGCACCGGAATGGCGATCGGCAGGACGAGCACCGACACGAGCAGTCCGCCGCGCGGCAGTGCCACGGTTACCGAAGCGCCGGCCGCGCCGACGAAGGCGAGCGCCGGCGTACCGACGAGCAGCGTCAGCGTCGCCGCGCCGATGGCGACTGCATCCATGTTCATGAGGAGACCGAACACCGGCGCTGCCACGACCAGCGGCAGCAACGCGACGAGCCAGTGGGCGACGCACTTGACGAACACTGTCGCCACCAGCAGGTGCGTATCGCGCGCGACGATCATCAGGTCGAGGGAACCGTCCTCGCGGTCGGCCTGGAACAGCCTGTCGAGACCGAGCAGACCGGCGAGCAGCGCACCGATCCACAACACGGCCGGCCCGAGCCGGGCGAGCAGGCTGATGTCTGGACCGACCGCGAACGGTATCGCCGATACCACGGCGAGGAAGAACAGGACGCCCGTCAAGGCCCCCCCGCCAGCGCGGATGCCGAGGCGGATCTCGCGGACAAGCAGGGCGAGCATCAGAGCCCTCCGGGGGCCGTCGCGGCGCCGTCGAGAACTTCAGCGTGTCCGCCATGCGTACGGCGGCCGCCCATTTCCAGCGTCTTCGCCCCGGAAAGTCCGAGCGGCAGATGCGTGGCGGCAACGATCATGCCGCCCGAGGCAAGGTGCTCATCCATCATTTCGGCGAATTGCGCTTCCGAGGCGCGGTCGAGGCCCGCCGTCGGCTCGTCGAGCAGCCAGAGCGGGCGCCGGCTGACGAGCAGCCTCGCGATCGAAACCCGCCGTTTCTGGCCGGTGGAAAGATAGCCGAACGGCAGGTGTCCTGTTCCGGAAAGCCCGACTCTGTCCAGGGCCTCGATGACCGACGCACGATGGGATCCGTGGAAGGCGCGCCAGAAAGCGAGGTTCTCCGCAACCGTCAACGCCGGCTTCATCGCATTCAAATGGCCGAGATAGTGCGCCGAGCCGGCGAGCGTCGGCCAGTCCTCGCCGCCGCCTTCCCAGGCGATTCTGCCGCCCGCAGACGGCAGCAAGCCGGCCAGCACGCGCAGCAACGTCGACTTTCCCGCACCGTTGGGGCCGGTGATGACGAGGCTGCCGTGCGGGACGAGCAGGAACGAGATGCCGGAAAAGACCGGCTCGCCTCCCCGTTCGCCCGCCAGATCGACTACGGCCAGTTGCATTGCGCCCCACATCGAAAGTCTGATCGCCGCCTCTTCGCAGCGCAGCATTTATGCCAATTCACCGGCTAGAACTATTCTAGGAATTTCTCTATATGCCACACAACCGTGCCAGCGGTCGGTACGGGAACGAACTTGCGCCGGACCAGCGCACCCCTTCGCCAGATGGTGGTGCCGCTCGGGAGCGGAAAGCGGAAATGGCCGTACCCGCACCTTTGCGCGTGATTCGAGCATGCCACAGGAGTCCGTTCCCGCTCAGGCTGAACAGACCAGGATGGGATCGCTCGTGTCAAAATCAATCGACAGCTTCAATGCACGCCGGACGCTCAGGGTCGGCGATGCCGAATACGTCTACTTCGACCTGAAGGAAGCCGAGAAGAACGGCCTCGACGGCATCTCGCGCCTCCCCTACTCGATGAAGGTCCTGCTCGAGAATCTGCTGCGCAACGAGGACGGCCGCTCGGTTACCAGGGAATCGATCACAGCGGTCGCCGAATGGCTCACCGACAAGGGCACCGCCGGCTGCGAGATCGCCTATCGGCCGGCCCGCGTGCTGATGCAGGACTTCACCGGGGTCCCCGCCGTGGTCGACCTCGCCGCCATGCGCGACGGCATCAAGGCCTTGGGCGGCGATCCGGAGAAGATCAACCCGCTGGTCCCGGTCGACCTCGTGATCGACCACTCGGTCATCGTCGACGAGTTCGGCTCGCCAATGGCCTTCGCCCGCAATGTCGAGCTCGAATACGAGCGCAACGAGGAACGCTACAAGTTCCTGAAGTGGGGCCAGCAGGCGTTCCGCAACTTCCGCGTGGTTCCGCCCGGCACCGGCATCTGCCACCAGGTCAACCTCGAGTATCTCGGCCAGGTCGTATGGACCAACGACGAAGACGGCGAGACGGTGGCCTACCCGGACACCTGCGTCGGTACCGACTCCCATACCACGATGATCAACGGACTCGGCGTGCTCGGCTGGGGCGTCGGCGGCATCGAGGCGGAGGCCGCGATGCTCGGCCAGCCGGTGTCGATGCTCCTGCCCGAGGTGATCGGCTTCCGGCTCACCGGCCAGCTCAAGGAAGGCGTCACCGCGACCGACCTCGTGCTCACCGTCACCCAGATGCTGCGCAAGAAGGGCGTCGTCGGCAAGTTCGTCGAGTTCTTCGGTCCGGGCCTGTCCAACATGACGCTCGCCGACCGTGCCACGATCGGCAACATGGCGCCGGAATACGGCGCGACCTGCGGATTCTTCCCGGTGGATGCCGAGACCATCCGCTATCTGACCATGTCGGGGCGCTCCGAGAGCCGCATCGCGCTGGTCGAAGCCTACAGCAAGGCGCAGGGCATGTGGCGGGACGCCTCGTCCGCCGATCCGGTGTTCACCGATACGCTCGAGCTCGACCTCGGCTCGGTCGTCCCCTCGATGGCCGGACCGAAGCGCCCCGAGGGTCGCGTACCCCTGGAAGGCATCGCCGCAGGCTTCGCCCGGGCGATGGAAACCGAGTACAAGAAAGCCGCCGAGATTTCGAAGCGTTATGCCGTCGAGGGAGCCGACCACGACCTCGGCCACGGCGACGTGGTGATCGCGGCGATCACGTCGTGCACCAACACGTCCAACCCGTCGGTCTTGATCGGCGCCGGGCTGCTCGCACGCAACGCCAACCGGCTGGGCCTGAAGCAGAAGCCCTGGGTGAAGACCTCGCTCGCCCCCGGCAGCCAGGTGGTTGCCGAATATCTGGAAAAGTCCGGGCTGCAGAAGGAGCTCGACCGGATCGGCTTCAATCTCGTCGGCTTCGGCTGCACGACCTGTATCGGCAACTCCGGCCCGCTGCCGGCGCCGATCTCCAGGACCATCAACGACAAGGGCCTGATCGCCGCCGCCGTGCTCTCCGGCAACCGCAACTTCGAGGGTCGCGTCTCGCCCGACGTGCAGGCAAACTACCTCGCCTCGCCGCCGCTGGTCGTCGCCTATGCGCTGGCCGGCACGGTGACCAGGGATCTAACGGCGGAACCGATCGGCGAGGACCGGGACGGCAAGCCTGTCTACCTGCGCGACATCTGGCCGACCAACCACGAGATCGAGCAGTTCATCGCCGAGAATGTCACCCGCGAACTTTTCGCCCGCAAGTATGCCGACGTGTTCAAGGGCGACGCGAACTGGCAGAAGGTCAAGGCACCGGCCGGCCAGACCTACGCCTGGGACGACAAGTCGACCTACGTGCAGAACCCGCCCTACTTCGTCGGCATGGGCCGCAAGCCCGCCGCAGTCGGCGACATAAAGGGCGCGCGCATCCTCGGCCTGTTCGGCGACAAGATCACGACCGACCACATCTCTCCGGCCGGCTCGATCAAGGCCGCGTCGCCGGCGGGCAAGTATCTCATGGACCGTGGCGTCGGCGTCGCCGACTTCAACCAGTACGGCACGCGGCGCGGCAACCACGAGGTGATGATGCGCGGCACTTTCGCCAACATCCGCATCCGCAACCACATGCTGGGCGAGAACGGTCGCGAGGGCGGCTACACGATCCATTATCCGTCTAAGGAGGAAATGCCGATCTACGACGCGGCGATGAAGTATCGCGGCGAAGGCGTCCCGTTGGTCATCTTCGCCGGCGTCGAATACGGCAACGGCTCATCCCGCGACTGGGCAGCGAAGGGTACCAACCTCCTCGGTGTCCGCGCCGTCATCGCCCAGTCCTTCGAGCGCATCCATCGCTCGAACCTGGTGGGCATGGGCGTCATTCCCTTCGTCTTCGACGAGGGCACGTCGTGGGCATCCCTCGGCCTCAAGGGTGACGAAACTGTCACCATCGAAGGACTGGACTCGATTAAGCCGCGGCAGCGGATGACCGCCCGCATCACCTCTGCGGACGGATCGGTGAAGGAGGTCCCGATCCTCTGCCGGATCGATACGCTGGACGAACTCGACTACTTCAGGAACGGTGGCATCCTGCAGTACGTGCTGCGCGATCTGGCCGCCTGAGGGAGGGTCGACGGCATCGCCTCGCCGCCTCCGGGCGGCGAGGCTTTCCGTCGCCGGAAGGCCCCGGCTCTTTGCCGGAGGATTCAATCTAACGTGACTTCCCCTTGATGGCCGCTTCTGCCATTTTCCGCTCCAACCGATAAGATTCCGGCCCATCCGTGGCCGCCGACTGGAAAGACAATGGAGAGCGGTTTTCGCACCGGGCTGGCGGCGGCAGCGCTGGCCCTTTTGATGTTTTCCGGCACGTCCTTTGCGGGAGAGGGAACCTCCCCGCTCGGAGTGGTCGAGCTTTTCACCAGCCAGGGCTGCAGTTCCTGTCCGCCGGCGGACAAGCTGTTCGGAGAGTTGGCCGCGCGCGGCGATATCGTCGCGCTCGCCTATCACGTCGACTACTGGGATTATCTCGGATGGCACGACACGCTCGCCAGCGAGGAAAACTCCGCGCGGCAGTACGGCTATATGCAAGCTTTCGACAACCGCTCGGTGTACACGCCGCAAGCGATAATCAACGGGCGGGCCGATGCGCGTGCGGCCAACCCGGGCGAGATCGAAAGGACTCTCCTCGACCTGAAGGCAGGCGGGAAGGGACTGAACGTGCCCATCTCGGTCCGCCGCGCCGGGGATACCGTCGTGATCGAGGCGGGCGAAGGCAGCCCCGACGCCCGCGCGGCGATCGTCCTGGTTTCCTTCGCGCCGCCGACCCCGATCGCCATCCGCAAGGGTGAGAACAAGGGCAAGAACATCACCTACTGGAATGCCGTGCTCAGGGTCCAGACCGTCGGAATGTGGCGCGGCGCCTTCGCAAGGATCGAAATGCCGGCCACCGAGGTCGAGCGCAAGGGCGCGGGCGGCTGTGCGGTGCTCCTCCAGTCGGTCTCGGCGGACGGTCGACCGGGCCCGATACTCGGTGCCGCCATCGTCCGCAAGCAATAGGGCACACGGCGCCGCGAACCGCCGCTGCCGACCGGTATTCCGCGCGTCATGCGAAACCACAAAACGAAACCGACGCCAGCGGGCACTGGCGCCGGTCTCTTGGCTTTGGGATCGTCGCCCCCGGTTCCTTGCTAAAACCGAGGTTGGTTCGATCCGACGCGGACCCGTGGGCGGGGGGCTTGGGGTTACGAGCCAGTGCCGGACCGAACCGTCTCAGGCAACGATCGGATCGTCGCCGGACTTTGGGGCGTGAGCTGGGATAAAATACGGCGGATTTGCGGCATGCCATCACCAATTCTAACATCCGGGAGTCCTTCGTGACCCTCGCGGAATTCGGACGGCCGATGTTCCGGATCGTTGTCCGGGCTTGAAAAAGGCGAAGGAAACGGCCACCTTCGTCACACAACTGTCATGACGAGGCACGTTGCATGGAAAAATACGGAGCAGGATCGGAGGATGGGGACGAATCCGCAATACTCATCCCGCTCCAAACCGCACGGTCGCAACGAGCCGCGTTTCCGGTGACGTTCGACCGGAGGGAACTCGACGCCATCCTGCGCGTCTACGGCCGGATGGTCGCAGCCAACGAATGGCGGGACTACGCGATCGATTACCTGCAGGACCGTGCGGTATTTTCGGTCTTTCGGCGGAGCAGCGAGACACCGCTCTTTCAGATCGTCAAGGACCCCAGACTCACCCGCCGGCAGGGCGCCTACGCGGTCGTCGCCGCGCAGGGCACCATCCTCAAGCGCGGACACGAACTGGCGCGCGTGCTGGGCGTATTCGACAGCAAGCTGCGACTCGTCCAGACCTGAGGATTACCGCGCCACGAATTTCCTCTCCGGCAGCGAGGACCCGTCCGGCGGCGTGGTATTGCCGCCGTTGATCGGCAGTTGCATGATCACCGTGTCCAGCCAGCGGCCGTGCTTGTAGCCGGAGCCTTCCAGCGTTCCGGCGTGGCGGAAGCCCAGCGCCGCATGCAGCCTGACCGAAGCGCTTTCGGGCGACCCGTCGCCGATGACGGCGAGGATCTGGCGGAAGCCGAGATCCTTGCAGGCCGCGATGAGCGCGGCGAGCAGGAGCCGGCCGAGCCCGCGGCCCTGCCGGTCCGGCGCGACGTAGATGGAATCCTCGACGATGAAGCGGTAGGCCGGCCGCGGCCGGAACGGCCCGGCATAGGCGTAGCCGGCGACCCGGCCGCCGGCCTCCTCGGCGACGATGTAGGGAAAGCCGGCGTCGCTCAGGGCGGCGAAGCGGACCGCCATGTCGTCGCGCGAGGGCGGCTCGAGTTCGTAGCTCGCCGTCCCGTGGCGGACGGCGTGGGAATAGATGGCCGTGATCGATCCGAGGTCGGCGGCGATCGCAGGGCGTAGCGAGATGGCGGGTCGGCTCATGCGATCCTTCTCGCCGAAGGCGGAGCAAAAGAAAAGGGCGGCCGCGCGAGCCGCCCTTTCCGTCTTGGACCGTCGGTTCCCGGCTACTCGCGGTTGCCGAGGAACTGGAGCAGGAACATGAACAGGTTCAGGAAATCGAGGTAGAGCCTGAGCGCGCCCATGATCGCCTTTCGGCCGGCGACAAGCGTCTCGTCGCCTTCCCAGTACATCTCCTTGATCTGCTGCGTGTCGTAGGCGGTGAGTCCGGCGAAGACCAGCACGCCGATCGCCGAGATGGCGAACTCGAGCGCGGACGACTGCAGGAAGAGATTCACCAGCATGGCGATGATCAGGCCGAATACGCCCATGATCAGGAACGACCCCATCGCCGAAAGATCGCGGCGCGTCGTGTAGCCGTAGAGCGACAGGGCGCCGAACGCGGCCGCGGTGACGAAGAAGGTCTGCGTGATGCTCTGTGCCGTGTAGACCAGGAAGATCGACGACAGCGACAGGCCGACGAGGCCGGCATAGACCCAGAATGCCGTCTGCGCGGCGGAAACGCTCAGCGTATGGATCCTGAAGGACAGGAAGAAGACGGCGCCGAGCGGCGCGAGCATGACAACCCAACGCAGCGGTGAGCCGTAGAGGGCAGCCCCGAGCGAGGTGAGCATCTTGCCGTTGCCGAGCGTGGCGACGGCGGCCGCCGGGTCATTGGTCGTGGCGAGCATCACCGTGCCGAGGGCGGCAAAGCCGGTGATGGCGAGCCCCAGCGCCATGAGGTTGTAAACCTTGAGCATGTAGGCGCGAAGGCCCTCGTCGATGGCGGCATCGGCGCGGCTTCCGGCAGCCGCGGCGCGAGCCTGGTAGTTGCGAAGGTCAGCCATGGAAATCCTCTGTTGCTTTTGTCCCGTCGGGTGTCGGCCGTTCTGTCCGGCCAGGCGCCGCTGGCGGGAACCCCAGCATGCCTGCGGCAGAATATGATGTCTCGCGAGGCGATCGACAAGGCCCCGACGAGGTCGCAGCGTACACTTGTATGTCAACCGCATACATCGTCCCTGTCCGGGCGTATTTCGGCACGAGGCAGGAAACCGTGAGCGCTCGCCGCTATTCGGTGCGCAGGACAGGCGCCGCCTTCTGGCCGAGGACACGCCAAGTGCCGAGGAGGCCGATGCCGATGGTCAACGCGAGGGCGAGCACAATGGTCGCCGCCGCGACGCCCGGCAGGAAGGTGGACGGCAGCGTCATGATCCGCGCCACGACGAACCATGCCGCCAGTCCCCCTGCGGCGAGCGCAAAAAGTGCCGTTGCCAGGCCGATCAGGGCGTATTCGAGCGAGAACGCCGTGATCAGCGTGCGCCGCGTCGCGCCGAGCGTCTTCAGCACGACCGCGTCATGGATCCGCGCCCGGTTCCCGGCGGCGAGTGCGCCCGCAAGAACCAGGATCGACGAGAGCAGGGCCACGCCCGCGGCGACGCGTATCGCCGTGGCCAGCTGCTCGACCAGCCGGTTGACGACATCGAGCGCGTCCTTCACCCGCACCGTCGTTACCGCCGGGAAGGTACGTGTCACGACGTTGAGGACGCGCGAATCCCGAGCCTGGTCGTCATCCTCCGAGGTCAGGGTCGCCATCCACGAATGCGGTGCCCCGGCAAAGGTGTTGGGCGAGAAGATCATGACGAAGTTGATGCCCATCGATTCCCATTCGACCTGGCGGAAGGAGGCGATGCGCGCGGTGATGTTGCGGCCGAGGACATTGACGGTGACCGTGTCGCCGAGCTTCAGCCCGATCGCAGCCGCCTCTTCCGCCGAAAACGAAACCAGCGGCTCGCCGGAATAGTCCGCCGGCCACCAGCGTCCCTCGGTCAAGGTGGCGTTCTCCGGCGGCGCCGTCTCGTAGGTCAGACCGCGGTCCCCGCGCAGCACCCAGGCACCCTCCGGCGGCACGTCGAGCGTCTGTACGTCGACGCCGTTTATGGCCATGACCCGTCCGCGCAGCATCGGGACGCGCACCAGCTTGCTTCCGGGCGCCTCGTCCTCGAGAAGGCGGACGAAGGCCTCCACATCGGAACTCTGGATGTCGACGAAAAAGAAGTCGGGGGCACGCTCCGGCAGGCTTCCCGAAATCTGACGCCTCAGGTTTCCGTCGATCAGGGCCAGCGTGACCAGAAGCGTCAGCCCGAGCCCCAGCGACAGAACGACCGATGGCGTCAGCGCTCCCGGCCGGTGAATGTTTCCGATCGCGAGCCGCAGGGCGGTCGAACGCACGCGCGGGCTGCGCCGCGCGATCATCTGGACGAGGGAGGCGACGCCGCGCAGGACG
This sequence comes from Hyphomicrobiales bacterium, assembly GCA_012842935.1. Classification (GTDB taxonomy): domain Bacteria; phylum Pseudomonadota; class Alphaproteobacteria; order Rhizobiales; family Rhizobiaceae; genus DUSC01. The sequence goes on from DUSC01000022.1 coordinate 13,628, forward strand.
GCGAAGGCGAACGCCATGGCGCCGATGAAGATCGTCGCGATGCGCTGGTCGCTCGCCGTCAGGATCGCGATAGCGGCGAGCGCTGCGGCAATTCCGGTCGCTGCCGCCATGTAGCGAACGCGCGGAAGGCCCTTGCCGTCGAAACCCAACTCGCGGAAGAGCGCCGTCGCCGGTACGTCGCGGCTGCGCCCGAGCGGTACCAGCGCGAAGGCGAGCGTGACCATGACGCCGAACAGGGCGGCCATCGCCAGCGCGCCGGGGAAGAGCCCGGCCTCGGCCGGGATCGGCAGCAAGGACGACAGTACCGAACTTGCGGCAAAGGGCATCAGCGCCCCGACGGCAAGCCCGGCCACGATGCCGATCGCCGCGATGATGAGGATCTGCACGAGATAGACAGCGAAGACGAAGCCGCCCGACGCCCCGAGGCTCTTGAACGTGGCGATGACGCCGCGCTTGCCGTCGAGATAGGCCCTGACTGCATTGGCCACGCCGACGCCGCCGACGACCAGCGACGTCAGGCCGACGAGCAGGAGGAACTGCGAGAAGCGCTCGATGTTGGAGGAGAGCGCTGGTGCGGCGTTGGAGCGGGTGCGCACGCTCCAGCCCGCTTCCGGGAAGCTGGCGTTGGCCCGGTCGCGAATCTCCGCAACCGCCTCGTCGCCCGTCCCCGCCGGTAGCCGCACCTTGTAGGCGAATTCGACGAGGCTGCCCGGCTGCACCAGCCCGGACGCCCGCAATCCGTCAAGAGAGACGAGCAGGCGCGGCGCGAAACCGAAACCGTCGGAGGCCGCATCGGGTTCGCTGACGATCTTCCCACGCAATTCGTAGGACGCCCCGCCGAGCCTGATGCGGTCGCCGAGCGACAGCCCGAGCCGCTCGAAGAGGAGGGCGGGCGCGGCGGCGCCGAAGGCGCCGTTGCGCTCGCCGAGGAGATCGTCGAGCGGCATGGAAGGCGCGACGTCCAGCGAGCCGAAGAGCGGATAGGCCCCATCGACGGCCTTCACCTCGACTAGGGCCTGGTCTGCGCCGTTCTCCAGCCGCGCCATCGAGCGCATGGACGCGCTTACCGCCACGGGTCCGAGCCCCTCGAGGAAGGCGCGTTCGGCGGCGTTCGCCTCGCGCTGGTTCAACTCGAATCGGATGTCGCCGCCGAGCAGAGACTGTCCCTGGCTGGATACGCCCGCGTTTATCGCCCGTGCCACGGAGGTCACGCCGCCGATGGCGGCGACGCCGAGCGCGATGCAGACCAGGAAAATGGAAAACCCGGAAAGCCCCCCGCGCATCTCGCGCAGCGAGAAGCGGACGGCGAGCCTGAGCGTGCGGAGAGCGGACATTCCGGTCCGGTCCTAGCGGCTGCCGGCGGAGGCCACCGGTTCGAGCGCCGGCTCGATCCGTCCCGAGCGCATGGCGATCTGCCGCCCGCAGCGCGCCGCCAGCGCCGGATCGTGTGTGACCAGAACGAGCGTCATGCCACGCTCCGATGCCTTGGCGAACAGGAGATCGGCGATCTGCCGGCCGGTCGCCTGGTCGAGATTTCCCGTCGGCTCGTCGGCGATCAGGATTCGCGGATCGGGCGCCAACGCACGGGCGATGGCGACGCGTTGCTGCTCGCCGCCGGACAGCTCGCCCGGATAGTGTGTGACGCGATCGCTCAGACCCACGGCTGCGAGTTCGCGCGATGCGACGGCGAACGGGTCGCGATGGCCGGCCAGTTCGAGCGGCACGGCGACGTTCTCCAGCGCCGTCATGTTCGGGATCAGGTGGAACGACTGGAAGACGATGCCGATGTTGCGGCCGCGGAACGCCGCAACCTGGTCCTCGGTCTTGCCGTTGAGCGTTTCGCCGGCGATGCGCACGACGCCCGCATCCACCCTTTCCAGCCCCGCGATCACCATGAGCAGCGTCGACTTGCCCGATCCCGACGGTCCGACGATACCCGTTGCCTCGCCCCGGTTCACCGAGAGGCTTACATTCTTCAGGACGTTGACCGACGAAGGCCCCTGGCCCAGCGTCAGCGACACGTTCTGCAGCTCGATGACGGCTTCTGTCACGTCGAAACGATCCTATATGGGAGGCGAAGGCGGTGGGTGCCTTCGTCATATGGGTGCGCGTACATGGCTTTCAAACGGTTCCTGCAGGCGGCGGCCGTGGCGGTCGCTCTCCTTGCGGTGGCGACGCCGGCAAGCGCCGACCCGGTACGTATCGTCGGACTCGGCGACAGCCTGATGGCCGGCTACGGCCTCGGCCCGGGCGAAGCATTTCCCGACAGATTGCAGGCGGCGCTTCGCGACAGGGGTCACGATGTCGTGATCGAGAATGCCGGTGTCTCCGGCGATACCTCGAGCGGCGGCCTGTCACGGCTCGACTGGTCGGTCCCCGACGGCACGGCTGCGGTCATCCTCGAGCTCGGCGCCAACGACATGTTGCGCGGCATCGAGCCGGCGATCACGGAGAAGAACCTCGATGCGATGGTGGCCCGGCTGAAAGGACGCGGTATCGCCGTCCTGCTGGTCGGCATGCGCGCCGCGCCCAATCTGGGGCCGGAATTCGCCACGCAGTTCGATCCGATCTACGAGCGGATCGCCGGAACGCACGGGGTGGTGCTGATGCCGTTTTTCCTCGACGGCGTCGCCGCGGACCCGAAATACCTGCTCGCCGACGGCATGCACCCCAACGCCGCGGGCGTCGACGTGATGGTCTCGAGAGCCTTGCCTTACGTCGAAAGGCTGCTCGGCGAAGCCGGAAAGGCGTCCTGACGGCGTTGCGTCGGGTGAGCGCCGCAGTTCGGCCGCAGCGCACAAAGCGCTTGCCGGCCGCGGCAAACGATGATTCGGTGCGATTGCGAGTACGAATCGAGGAAGGGAGCCAGGCCATGCCGCGACTTTTCACCGCCCTCGAAATTCCTCGCGAAGCGGCCTTGTCGCTGTCCCTCCTGCGCGGCGGTCTGCCTGGCGCGCGCTGGATCGACGTCGAGAACTACCACCTGACGCTACGCTTCATCGGCGATGTCGAAGGCCACGTCGCCGACGAGATCGCCAATGCACTCGACAGGGTTCACCGACCCGCCTTCCACCTGACTCTCTCGGGCGTCGGCGCCTTCGGCCAGAAGAAGCCGCATTCCGTCTGGGCCGGGGTCGCCCCTTCGCCGGAGCTGTTCGCCCTCCAGGCCGAGATCGACCGCATCTGCCAGCGCCTCGGCGCGCCTGCCGACCCGCGGAAGTTCGTTCCGCACGTCACGCTGGCCCGGCTGCGCAACTCCGCGCCGAGCGACGTTGCACACTATCTCTCGGCGCGCGGCAACTTCTCGTCCCTGCCGTTCCGGGTTGGTCGCTTCGTATTGATGTCGTCTCGCGACTCGGTCGGGGGCGGACCCTACATCGTCGAGGAGGCCTGGCCGCTTGCCGGCGCCGACCTCCGTTCCCCTATGCGATCGAGCAGCGATTCGCTTGCTTCGCGGATCATGCGGTAGACGTCGGTGAAGCCGTCGGGACCGCCGAAATAGGGATCGGGAACGTCGCGCGGGCCCAGTCCCGCATAGTCGAGGAAAAGATGCACGCGGCGGCGTGCTTCCGGAGGCGCCATACGCCGAAGGTCCTCGACGTTCGTGCGGTCCATCCCGAGCACCAGGTCGAAAGTCTGGAAATCCTCGGGGGTCACCTTGCGCGCGCACTGGCCCGTGATGTCGACGCCGTGCCTGGCAGCGATTGCGACGGAACGCGGGTCGGGCGCCGAGCCGATGTGCCAGCCGCCGGTTCCCGCGGAGTCCAGCCTGAACTGGTCGGAAAGCCCGCGTGCAGCAGCCGCGGCGCGGAAGATGCCTTCGGCAAGCGGCGAACGACAGATGTTGCCGTGGCAGACGAAAAGGATCGAAAGGGCGGGCTGTGCGGTCATCCGGCCGTCGCTATGATTGACCAACCCGCATTATCACGGAGGTTAGCCATGACAAGAGAGCCGCTCGATCCGAATGCCGTCCGCGACGCCATGACCGGCCTTCCTGGCTGGACGCTGGCCGACGACGGGAGGTCGATCAGCCGCACGTTCCGCTTCCGCGATTTCGGCGAGGCGTTCGGCTTCATGACTCGGGTAGCACTGGCGGCCGAGAAGTTGGATCATCATCCCGACTGGTCGAACGTCTACAACAGGGTTGATATGCGCCTGAACACGCACGACGCCGACGGGCTGACCGAACTCGACCTCAGGCTCGCACGCAAGATCGACCGTATCGCCGGCCAGGCCTGAGGTTCGGCTTGCAGGCGAAGGCGGCACTCACCATTTCATGCGGTGGGCAGGAAAACCGGCAGAAGGAGACGGTCGGTCATGGAACGGCACGGAACGGGCGACGGCGCCGACGCGGGCCGCGTGCGCGCCGAATTCTGGCGGACGGCGCGGCGTGCGGCGCGGCAGATCCCGTTCATGGAGGACGTGGTCGCCGCCTATTTCTGTGCCTTCGACAAGAGCACGCCGTTGCGCGCCAAGGGTATCCTGCTCGCCGCGCTCGGCTATTTCGTGCTGCCGGCCGATGCCATTCCCGACGTCCTCGCGGGGCTGGGCTTCACCGACGACCTGACGGTGCTGACGGCGGCGATCGCTGCCGTACGTACCCACCTTAGGCCGGGGCACAGGCTCGCTGCGCGGGAAGCGCTCGAGCGGGACTGAAGGCCGCCATCGCGCCTTTCCCCGCTTCGAGTCAGTCAAACTCTCGCCGCTTTCGTTGGTTTCAAATGCGCCAAGGGACGCACGCAACCGGGCGCGGCAGGGTGGACGGTGATCCTATCGTCGACAGAAACGGTCGAAATGACGGGCTTTTGCTCGCGCGTTCACCGTTTGGTAAGGCAGATTAAATCAAAATGAAGCCTACCGGGCCCGCCCGATTCGGCCGGTCCATTCCTGCTTTACGCGACAGACAGGGAAATACAGAAGAACAATGCGCGGACTGAAACTCCTATTCGCCGGACTGGCAGTCGTCGCTGCGACCCTGCCGGCAGCCGCCCAGTCGGCCACGAAGATCGGGCAGCACAATGCATGGGGCACCTATTCCTACCAGGCCAACAACGGCAAGGTCTGCTACGTCCTGACCGTTCCCACCGACAAGCAGCCGGCGTCGCTCGATCACGGTGACATCTTCTTCTTCGTCAGCCAGAAACCGGGGCAGAACGTCTCCTTCGAACCGCAGTTCATCGCTTCTTACAATCTCCAGGAAAATTCCAAGGTCATCGTCACGGTCGGTGACAAGAGCTTCACCATGTTCACACGCGGCAAGTCCGCGTGGATGGAGAACGCCGCCGAGGAACCGACCCTGATCGCCGCCATGAAGGGCGGTGCCGAGATGAAGGTGGCGGCGAAGTCCGGACGCGGCAACGCCACCAGCTACGTGTTCTCGCTGAAAGGCATTACGGCCGCCCTGAACTCGATCTCGAGCTGCAAGTGACCCGCTGAGCGGGCGCCCGAACGGCCTTGCGGAAGCCGCGGTCGGGCGCTTCTTTCGACGCAGTCGCGAATCCGGTCCCACGGGCGCCGCAATACGTCTTCGGCGGCGGTGACGGCGGCCGCGTCGCGTGGTATGGCGCGCCGTTCGACAAAGCTTGAGACGACACCCATATTGCCACGTTATGACGATCTCCCTGGACCTGACCACGCCGGCCGCTCGTGATGCACTCGTCACGCGGTCTGCCGTCGCGCAGAAGCAACCGCTGATCGGCCTTTCGCGTTCCGAGATGGCCGAGGCGCTTGTTGGCGCGGGCATCGTTCCCGAGCGTCAGGTGAAGATGCGCGTTCAGCAACTCTGGCACTGGCTCTATGTGCGCGGGGTCTCCGACTTCGCCCACATGTTCAACATCTCGAAGGACCTTCGCGCCGAGCTCGACCGCCGCTTCACCATCGCCCGCCCGGAGATCGTCGAGGAGCAGGTGTCGAACGACGGAACGCGCAAGTGGCTGTTCCGCTTCCCGCCGCGCGGCGCCGGTCGACCCGTAGAGATCGAGACGGTCTACATTCCCGAGGAGGGTCGCGGCACGCTCTGTATCTCCAGCCAGGTCGGCTGCACCCTGACCTGCTCGTTCTGCCACACCGGCACGCAGAAGCTGGTGCGCAATCTCACCGCCGAGGAAATCTTGGCCCAGTTGATGACGGCGCGCGACCGCCTCGGCGATTTCCCCGACCGCGACACGCCCGACGGCGCCATCGTGCCCGCCGAAGGGCGCAAGATCACCAACATCGTCATGATGGGAATGGGAGAGCCGCTCTATAACTTCGAGGAAGTCAAGAAAGCGCTGCTGATCGCCTCCGACGGCGACGGCCTGTCTCTGTCGAAGCGCCGTATCACCCTGTCGACGTCCGGCGTGGTGCCCGAGATCGCGCGCACCGGCGCCGAGATCGGCGTGATGCTGGCGATTTCGCTGCACGCCGTGCGCGACGACCTGCGCGATATGCTGGTGCCGATCAACAGGAAATACCCGCTGAAGGAGCTGATGGCGGCTTGCAGGGCCTATCCCGGTCTCTCCAACGCGAAACGCATCACCTTCGAGTACGTCATGCTGAAGGACGTCAACGACAGCCTGGAAGACGCCAGGCTTCTCGTGCAGCTCCTGAAGGGCATCCCGGCCAAGATCAACCTGATTCCGTTCAATCCCTGGCCGGGCACCAACTACCAGTGTTCCGACTGGGAGACGATCGAGCGTTTCGCCGACTTCATCAACGAGGCCGGTTACGCCTCGCCGATCCGCACGCCGCGCGGCCGCGACATCCTCGCCGCCTGCGGCCAGCTGAAGTCGGAATCGGAGCGAATGCGCAAGGTCGACCGGCTGGCGCTTGAGGCGATGATGATCGCCGGGCACGGCGAAGCTTGAGCCGCGTCCTCGTCTATCTCGGCCGCTTCGCGCTGATCATCGCCGGCTACGCCGTCGCCTCCTTCACCGCCGGCGCCTTCCTCACCGTCCTGCTCCACGGATCGATCGGGCTGGCGCGGGACGATTCGGCCGGCGTGCTGGCCGGCCCTGTCGTCTACACCATCCCGGTCCTCGCCGTCTTCGTCGCCTACTTCGCCTTCTTCCCCTCGATCGCCGTCATTATCGCCGCGGAAGTGCTCGGTCGCCGCGACTGGCTCTATTACACGCTTGCCGGCGCGGCGGTGTCTCTGATCATGATCGTCATCCTGTTCGGCGCCGACCCCGGCCGGAACGGTTCCGCGGTTTTCGCCGGGCCCGCGGCAACCATCGTCGGCGCCGGCATCGTCGCCGGTGCCGCTTACTGGCTGGTCGCCGGGCGACTGGCGGGCGACTGGATGGAAAGCATCGAGCCGCCTACTTGGCCTGGGCCGTCAGGATCCTGAGGGCGAAGGCCGAGAACACGCCGGCGAACAGCCAGTCGACGACGCGCGTGATGCGCGGATTGCGCTTCATCAATGCGGCGAAGCTGTCGGCAGCCAGCACCATCGGCGCCGTCACCGGGATCGACACGACGATGAACATCAGGCCGAGGAACACCAGCTTGCCCGGCGCGTGCGGGTCGCCTGCCGAGACGAACTGCGGCAGGAAGGTCATGTAGAAAAGGATGACCTTCGGGTTGGCGAGATTGACGCCGAATCCCGTCGCCCAGTTGCGCAGCAGCGAGCGCTCGACGCCCCGCACCGTCGCCGGCGTGAAGGTCGAGCCGTAGCGGATGGCCTGCCAGGCCAGGAAGACGAGATAGCCGGCGCCGAACAGCTTCAGGACCAGGAAGGCGCCCGGCGAGGCGACGATCAGCGCCGAGATCCCGACGACGACCAGCAGCGTGTGCACGACGATGCCGCAGAACGAGCCGAGCATCGAGGCGAAGCCGGCCGCCCGACCCTGGCTCAGTGCCCGGCTGACGAACAGCGTCATGTCTGGTCCCGGCGTGATCGCGAGCACCAGTGTGGCGACGGCGAATTGCAGGACGGTTGCGGTATCGGGGATGAAATCCATGTGACTTCCTCAATCGGCCCGGTAGACCGAGACCACCCATCCCAGACGCTTGGCCATGTGCACCGAGGTCGGGACGAGCGCGACGCGCACCGACCGTAGCAGGACCTCGTCCGGTGGCGGGCCGTCGCCGATCTCGACCAGCAGAACGGGTCCCGGGTCGTTCGCCATCCAGGGGCGCGTCAGTTCGAAATGGTCGCGCGGGTGCTGGGGATCGGGTCGCCAGGCCTTCACGGTCAGCCCGCTGTCGCGCAGCTCGTAGACCATCGAGGCGGTCAGGCCCCGCTGGGTGAAAACGACCGTGTCGATGTCCTGCTCGTCCGCGATCCGCCGCACCTTCGCTGCGAGGTCGCCCCAGCCGCGCATCTTGCCGAGTTCGCTGCCGAGCGGTCCCCAGGTCACGACGCCGGCCAGCATGCCCGAAAAGGCTGCGCCGACGAGCACGACCGCGGCGATGTCGATGGTCGCGCGGATACCCCGCCTCCAGTCGAGCGCAAACATCGCGGCGGTTCCCAGGATTGCCGCGGCGGGAAAGGCCGTGGCCGCCCAGTTGCCATTGGCCCGTGCAACGAATGCCTGCAACGAGATCAGCGCGAAGACGGGCAGCGAATGATATGTCAGCAGCCGTCGCGCTCGTTCGTCGACGCCGCCGGCCTTCACCGCGAGCGCCAATCCGTAGGCCGCGAACGCCACCGGACCAAGGATCACCGCCTGTGTGGCAACGAATTCGAGCAGGCCGAGGAAATTCGGGAATCGCGACACCCCCGCCGCATTGTCCCGTGTGTGCGCGAAGGTGGCGAAGGCATGATCCGCGTTCCACACTATGTTCGGCGCGATCAGCGCAGCCGCGAGCGCAAGACCGGCGACCGTTCCCGGACTGAGCAACGCACGGCGCGCCTCCCTATCGGCGATCCCGTAGAGCACGAAGCACAGCGGCAGGTAGATCATCGCATACTTGGCATTGAGGCCGAGGCCCACGGCGAGGCCGAGCAGCAGTCCATCGGCCAGGGACGGCCGCTCGACGTGGCGCACGATGGCGAGGAGGCCGAGTGTCCAGAAGAAGAGCAGGGGCACGTCCGTCGACATCAGCGTCGCCGACACCGACACGCCCGGCATGGTGCCGTAGATGATCGCCGACCAGAAGGCGATGCGCCGGTCGAACAAGCGCAACGCCACGGCGTAGACCAGCAGCGACGTAGCGAAATGGAGGATCGGCGCCGGATAGCGCACGCAGAAGGGCTGATCGCCGCAGACCGACGTGCCGGCCGCAATGAGCCAGGCTATCAGCGGCGGCTTCGTGAAGTAGCCGAAGGCCGGCTCCCGGGACCAGACCCAGTACTGTGCCTCGTCGAAGTAGAGTTCGGCGTTCGATAGGGCAAGACCGACGAGGCGGATGGCGAGCACGGCGCCCAGGACCGCCAGCAGCGTGAGGAACCGCGGTTCGATCCGCAGCATCCGGTTCGCTCTTCTGGTCAGCACGTCTTCCGGCAATGGCGCACCTGCTCCGCTTGAAGGCCCGCGCGGTCGATTATCCGATTGGGCCGTCATCGCCAATGCCGGGCGAACCCCCGTCGCCCTATTGTGATGTGTCGCCCTCTTCCTCGGGCGCCATGTCCTGCTCGGCCATGACCTCTTCGCGAAGCTCGTAGGCCTCGCCGGTCCACACCCAATGACTCGGCGTGGTACTGCCGACCATCGGCAGGGAGACGACGTTCGGGAAACCGCCGTTCGTCACGCCGCGGTCGAGATGGATGAGGGATCCCTCGGTGTTGTAGACGAGCTTCCATTCCGTGCCGGCACCGGTTCGCGCGAAGCCCGCGACGGTACAGCCCGAAAGCCCGTAATAGCTCGTCGAGCCGCACAGCGACGCGAAGAGCAGCGCCTTGCCTTCGCCAAGGTCGACGCTCGCGGCCGCCAGTTCCGGGCTGGTGCCCGACCAGGCGCGGAACAGGTCCGCCTCTTCGGCAAGCAGGGCAGAGGCAACCGGTACGGAGGGATCGGCCGGACTCAGCGTGAGGCGCTCGAAGGCCGACATGTCGACCTGGCTGCAGCGCGGGGCGATCGCGTCGATCGTGTCGCGCGAACCTCTCAGCGAGAAGGTCGCTTCGTGCCTGTTGCCGCCTTCGCCGACGACGACGCCCATGCGCGCCGCCTCGCGCAGCGGCTGCAGGATCCCGAACGGCACCTCGACATCCAGCGCCCCGTCGAGCCGCACCGCCTCGACGGCGAATGGCTCGCCGCCGACGGTCAGGACGCCTGCCGCCCGCTCCGGCGCTTCGGCCGATGTGCCATCCAGCCTGAACAGGAAGCTCCAGCGCTGTTCGATGCAGTAAAGGGTGGCTCCGGCGATTCCCCTGGACGATTGCGGCTGGGGCAGCAGCGCGACGGCGCCCGAACCGGCCTCCTGCCACCGGTCGGCCGCCGGTGCCGCGGCGGCGGCGCCGGCGGACGAAAGGCCTGCGAGGCACGCTGCTACGATTGGTCCGAACGGTTTCAAGCGGTCGTCCCTCCGGGTCGCGGCTCGATCTGCACGAATCAGGGGAGTCTATCGGCGCCCGGTGCGGCGGCAAGCCCATTCTGCCGCGGCGGACGGGCTTGCCTGTCCGCGAAGGGCCGTGATAGCTGGCGCAAAACCATCTCCGGACGGAAGCGCAAGATGTCGAAGTGGAAAGGTGTCAGGAAGGTCGTGCTCGCCTATTCGGGAGGTCTCGACACATCCATCATCCTCAAGTGGCTGCAAATCGAACTCGGCGCCGAAGTCGTCACCTTCACCGCCGACCTCGGCCAGGGCGACAGCGACCTCGAGCCGGCCCGCCGCAAGGCCGAGATGATGGGGGTCAGGGAGATCTTCATCGAGGATGTGCGCGAGGAGTTCGTCCGCGATTTCGTCTTCCCGATGTTCCGCGCCAACGCGGTCTATGAAGGAACCTATCTTCTCGGCACCTCGATCGCCCGGCCGCTGATTTCCAAGCACCTCGTCGACATCGCGCGTCAGACCGGTGCAGACGCCGTCGCTCACGGCGCCACGGGCAAGGGCAATGATCAGGTTCGCTTCGAGCTTTCCGCCTACGCCCTCAATCCCGACATCAAAGTGATCGCGCCGTGGCGCGACTGGTCGTTCAAGTCGCGCACCGACCTGATCGACTTTGCCGAGAAGCACCAGATCCCCATCGCCAAGGACAAGCGGGGCGAAGCGCCCTTCTCGGTCGACGCCAACCTCCTGCACTCCTCTTCCGAAGGCAAGGTGCTGGAGGATCCGTGGCAGGAGCCGCCGGAATATGTGCACCAGCGCACGATCTCGCCGATGGAGGCGCCCGATCGCGTGACCGAGATCGTCATCGGCTTCGAGAGGGGCGACCCGGTATCGATCGACGGCAAGGAGATGTCGCCGGCTGCCCTGCTCTCCGCCCTCAACGACCTCGGCCGCGACAACGGCATCGGCCGGCTCGACCTCGTCGAGAACCGCTTCGTCGGCATGAAGTCGCGCGGCGTCTACGAGACGCCCGGGGGCACGATCCTTCTCGCGGCACATCGCGCCATCGAGTCGATCACGCTCGACCGCGGAGCCGCGCATCTGAAGGACGACATCATGCCGCGCTATGCGGAGCTGATCTACAACGGCTTCTGGTTCTCGCCGGAGCGCGAGATGCTGCAGGCGTTGATCGACAAGAGCCAGGAAGACGTCGAGGGCGAGGTCCGGCTGAAGCTCTACAAGGGCAATGTCATCGTCTCCGGCCGCCGCTCGCCCAAGTCGCTCTACCGCAACGACCTCGTCACCTTCGAGGATGATCGCGGCGCCTACGACCAGAAGGACGCCGAAGGCTTCATCCGCCTGAATGGCCTCAGGCTGCGGACGCTGGCGGCGCGCAACCGCCGGCGCTGACACGGACTTGTTTCCTGTTGCGTCGGGCGATTCCCTTGTGGATCGGACGAGGGGCGGCGCAGCCGTGTGCAGGCCGCCCCTGATTCCGCCCGTCCATGCCCCCACCTCCCGTCGCCGTGGGGATCGGACTCACTCCCCGTCGATGGCGTCCGCCATGATGGCGATGGCCTGCTGGTAGACCGAGGCCGAGTTCCAGCCGGCGATCGCTTCGAGGTTGGCGCTCGCCCGGCCGCCGCGATATCCATGCGCGCGCAGGAAGTTGGCCGTCGACGCGAGCGCGGTCGCCTTGTCTTTCAGGTTCATGTTGCCGACGCCGTAGGCGAGGATGTTGCCCGGCAGGAACTGGGTATGGCCGAATTCCCCATGCGCCGCGCCAACCGTGCTGGGGCTCAGCACCCCGCGGTCGACGAGCTTGAGGGCGGCAATGGCGTGTGGCGTGAAGAATTCCGGACGACGGCAGTCATAGGCGAGCGTGACGATCGCCGAAATCGTGTTCTGGTTGCCCATGGCCGCGCCGAAACCGGTCTCCATACCCCAGATGGCGATCAGCGGACCGGCGGGCACGCCGTAGCGGCGCTCGATGTCCGCAAACAGTTCCGCGTTCGTCTTCTTGAGGGTCCGGCCTTTCGAGATGATGGCCGCGCCGCCGCGCCGCTTCATGAAGGACTCGACATCGCCGCTGAAGGCCTTCTTCACCGCCCGGTCGACCTTGATGGTGGCAGTGGCGTATTGCGCGCCGGCGAGCGCCTGAAGCCCCTTGTTCTTGACGCCGGCGGCCTTGGCCACCTGCGCGAATTCCTGCTTCCAGGCCTCGAAGCCGCTGGCGTCCTTGCCGCAACTCGCCGCTTGCGCCGCACCGGCCGAAATCGCGATCGCCATTGCGGCCGCCGCCAGCATCTTCACCTTGGCAATTAGCCCCATTCCGATCTCCTTGTTGCCCGAGCGGTCCCTGACACCGCCACCATCGAGATTAGCTGCCCATGACACGGTTAAGAACAGGTTTGCGGCAGAACGAAGTCACACTGGTGTGAACGGCAATACTGCACTAGGATCAATATGTTGGTCCCGCTTCACCGGAGGTTCGGAATGAACGACGTCGATGTTGTGGTCGTCGGCGCAGGATCGGCCGGACTTGCAGCCGCCAAGACGCTTCGAGCTGCGGGGCTTTCGTTCGTCGTCCTCGAAGCCATGAATCGCATCGGCGGCCGGGCGTGGACCACGACCGAGCATTTCGGCGTGCCGTTCGACATCGGCTGCGCCTGGCTGCATGCCGCGGACCGCAACCCCTATTTCGACGATGCCAGGGCGGCCGGTTGGACGCTCTATCACCACGACATGAACGTGGATCACCTCTATTTCGGCAAGCGGCAGGCGACGGAAGACGAGGAGGCTGCGATGAGGATCGCGGACTTGCATCTGTCCGACCTCGTCGAAAGGCATACCGGCACCGACGACAGGGTTTCGTCGCTGCTCGCCAGCGGGCACCTGGCACGGGCAGCGGCGACCTTCGCCGGCCCCATGGATTTCGGCAAGGACTATGACGAGATTTCCGTCGCCGATTTCAAGTCCGCTGCCGATCTCGACCCCAACTACATCACGAAGGAGGGTTTCGGCGCACTCGTCGCCCGTTTCGGCGCCGACGTGCCGGTCGAATTGTCGACACCGGTGCGACGAATCCGCTGGGATGCGCCCGGCGTCGCCTGCGAGACCGATCGCGGCTCGGTTCGCGCCAGAGCGGTGATCGTCACCGCATCGCCGGCGGTGCTGGCTTTCGAGGAGATCGATTTCACGCCGGACCTCCCCGACTCCCACGTCAAGGCATTCTTTGATCTGCCGATGGGCATGCTGACCAAGCTGCCCGTCGAGGTCCGCGGCACGCGCCTCGGCCTGGAACCGTTCGACGACCTGCTCGTCGAACGGCGCGCCCAGCACGACATCTACTTCCTTTGCTTCCCCTTCGACCTCGACCTGATGGTGGGTTTCGTCGGAGGCGATTTCGCTTGGGAGATGTCGGCGGCGGGTGTCGAGGCCGGTATCGACTTCGTTTCCGATCGCCTTTGCGACATCTTCGGCAATGATCTCCGCAAACGGATCGGCCGGGCGACGATGACGAACTGGGCCGGCGAACGCTGGGTACGCGGTGCCTACGCCGCGGCGCGACCCGGCCAGGCGGGAGCGCGGGCCGTCCTCTCCGAACCGGTGGCGAATCGTATCTTCTTCGCTGGGGAACACCTTGCCGGGCCGCTCATCCAGACCTGCGCCGGGGCGCGGCTATCCGGCGAGGCGGTCGCGCGGCAGGTGATTTCTGCCCTGTCGCCCGACCATTCCTTGTAGTTGGCCCTGCGGCCGGAACTCGGCCGACCTTGGTCCCCCATCCCCGTTTCCGAAGGACATCAATGCATATCGCCGTTGTCCTCGACCAGAAGGTGCCCTGCGTTGGCTATGGCGGAACCGAGCGGCAGGTCGACTGGCTGATCACGGAGCTCGTCCGGCGGCGTCACCGCGTCACCCTGATTGCCAGACCGGGCTCGGCCCACGCTTGCTGCGACGTCCGCCATGCCACGAGCCTGACAGACGTCGCGCGCGCCTTGCCGGCCGACGCCGATGTCGTTCACAGCCATGGCTGGCACGACGCAGATCCGTCGCGGCCGTCCGTGAAGACCTTCCACGGGAACCTCAAGGAGGGTGAGGTTATCACTGGGAACTGCAGCTTCGTCAGCGCGCGGCACGCCGAAATCCACGGCCGCCGGACGTTCGTCTACAACGGGTTTCCCGTCGACTCCTATCGTCTCGCCGCCCGAAAGACACCGAGTCTGCTGTTTCTCGCCGGCATCGCGCGGCCCGGCAAGGGCCTCCACGACGCCGTGCGGCTTGCCCGGAAGTTCGATTTCCGCCTCGACATCGCCGGCGGATCGCGCTGGAAGCTTCTCGGCCGCAGCCGTGCCCGGCGCGAACTCCTGTTCCTACGCACGCTGTCTTCGCGATTCACCTTCCACGGCATAGTCGATGGCGAGGAGAAGCTGTCCCTGCTGGGCCAGGCGCGGGCCTTTCTCAATCCGGTCCGCTGGGAGGAACCGTTCGGCATGGCGCCGGTGGAAGCCATGCTTTGCGGCACGCCCGTCCTGGCGACGCCGCGCGGTGCCATGCCCGAAGTGGTTCAGGGAGACGGCGGCCGCCTGTTCGAGAGTGACGCCGAATTCGCCGCCGCGCTCGGCGCGGTCGGGGAAATACCCCCTGCCCGCTGCCGCGACTACGCCGCCGACCGTTTCCCGATCGCCCGGACGGCTGAGCGCTACCTCGAGCTTTACCGGCGCGTGCTCGACGGCGAAACCCTGCCCTGACGCGGTTTCGGCTGTTTCCTTGACACTCCGGCATGCGTGGAGTATGGAGCCGCCGGCAATCCGGCGTGGGGCCTCCCTGCGCCGGTTGTTCTTTGGACCCGGAAAAGACTGACAAAAAGACGGCCGGACCGTTTCGGACGATCCAGTAAGGCCGACCGAACAGCGAAAGGCAAGAAATGTTCGCAGTCATCAAGACCGGTGGCAAGCAGTATCGCGTTGCCGCCAACGACCTCCTGAAGGTCGAGAAGCTCGCCGGAAACGCCGGCGACATCATCGAATTTGCGCAGGTTCTCGCCGTTGGCGAGGGCGACAATGCCGAGATCGGCAGCCCGTTCGTCGCCGGTGCAGTGGTCACTGCGGAAGTGGTCGAGCAGGGGAAGGCGAAGACCGTCATCGCCTTCAAGAAGCGCCGCCGGCAGAACTCGCGCCGCACCCGCGGCCACCGTCAGCTGCTCACGACCGTGCGCATCGCCGAGATCCTGACGGGTGGCGCCAAGCCGGCCGGGAAGGCCGCCGCGAAGAAGGAAGCGAAGGCCGAGGCGCCCGCCGCGGCTGCAGCGCCGCTGTTCACCGCGCCGGCGGGCGAGGGCGACGACCTCGTCGTCATCAAGGGTATCGGCCCGGTCGCAGCGGGTCAGCTGAAGGAGCAGGGCATCACCACCTTCGCCCAGCTGGCGGCGCTTTCCGACGCCGACATCGAGAAGATCGACGCCAACATGCCGTTCAGCTCCGATCAGATCCGGGACTGGCGCGAGCAGGCGAAGGAACTGTCGAAGTAACGACGGGCTTGAATCGGGGGCCGAACGCCCTCATAAGGGATTGAAGCGCCCGCGAGGCGCAAAGGAGCACAAAGATGGCACACAAGAAAGCTGGCGGTTCGTCGCGCAACGGTCGCGATTCCGAGTCCAAGCGCCTTGGCGTGAAGAAGTTCGGCGGCGAGCAGGTCGTGGCCGGCAACATCATCATTCGTCAGCGCGGCACCAGGTGGCACGCCGGCTCGAACGTCGGCATGGGCAAGGACCATACCCTGTTCGCGCTCGAGGCCGGTGCCGTCGCATTCGCCAAGAAAGCCAATGGCCGAACCTACGTGTCGGTAAACCCGACCGCAGAAGCCGCGGAGTAGCCGGTTCCGCACCACGACACCGGCGCCCATCTCGGGGACCGGTGTCCGGAGGAATCCGGAAAAGGGATCAGGGGAGATGGGTCGCCATCTCCCCTTTTTCTTTGTCCGGAGGAAATCATGCACGTCCTCGTCACGACCCGCCTCACGCTACGCCCGCCGGCTTATCCGGACGCGGAGGATATCGCGCTCTGGCTGTCCGATCCGGCCGTGGCACGCATGCTCGGTCCGGTCCCGCACCCCTATGCGACGGCCGATGCCCGGCAGTGGATCGACCAGGTTCGGAACCGGCCGCGGGATCTCGTCCACACCATCCACCGGGAAAGGCTGATCGGCGTCGTCTCGATCGAAGGCGTCGGCGAAGCACCGCGACTCGGCTACTGGCTCGCCGCGCCCTGGCACGGCCGCGGCTTCATGACGGAAGCCGTAAGGCGGCTGCTCGTCCATGCCTTTGCCGACCACGGTCTGCCGTTCGTCCGCTCGTCGGTCTTCGCCGACAATCCGGCATCCCTCCGCGTGCAGACGAAGCTCGGCTTCGCCGTGACAGGACGTGGCGAAACCTGGTGCCGCTCGCGCGGAGAGACCGTCCCCACATGGACGACGGAGCTTGCCGCGGAAGCCTTCGCCGCGGCGGAACTGGAGCGGCGCGGCAAGGCGGCGGCCTGACCGGCGGGACATCTGGAGGACAGCGAAATGGTTGCCGAGAAGGAAGACCTCGAAGACGAAAGTCCGTCGATCGACTGCCCGGTGCTGATCACCGAGCGTCTGGTCATGCGTCCACCCCACGAGGACGACGTGGCCGACCTCGTCAGGCTCGCCAACAACAGGCGCATCGCCGAGATGCTGGCGCGCATGCCGCATCCCTACGGCGAGGCCGAGGCC
This sequence comes from Hyphomicrobiales bacterium, assembly GCA_012842935.1. Taxonomy (GTDB): domain Bacteria; phylum Pseudomonadota; class Alphaproteobacteria; order Rhizobiales; family Rhizobiaceae; genus DUSC01. The sequence goes on from DUSC01000022.1 coordinate 30,791, forward strand.
CGCGCCTTCGTCGCCATGGCGCGGCAGAAGGGCCGTCCCGGCGCCACCTACGCGGTGACGCTCGCGGAGACGGGATCCTTCCTCGGCTGCGCCGGGCTGAACGCCACGGACCGAGGCCTGGAGATGGGCTACTGGATCGGCGAACCCCACTGGAAGAAGGGCTACGCCACCGAGGCCGCGCATGCGCTGGTCGACCTCGCCTTCCGCGTCACGGGCATCGAGGCGCTCCACGTGTCATGCCGGGTCGTCAATACGGCGTCGCGGCGGGTGATCCACAAGTGCGGCTTCCAGTACGCCGGCCAGGGCATGCTCAACTCGATCGTCGCCGGCCAGGTGCCGGTCGAGCGCTACCGTCTCGACCGCAAGACGTGGATCAGCCTCAGGAGCTGGGGCCGTTCGTGAAACGGCGGCGCCGTCGGATGTCAGCCGAAGGTCGTCCAAACCGGGCGGTGGTCGGAACCGACGGCGCCGGTGTCGACCGTGCACGACTTCACCCGCGGGGCAAGCCCGGCATGGACGAAGCAGTAGTCGAGGCAGCGCCGGCGCCTCGGATCGTCGGGCCGCTTCGGGTCGATCCAGGTGATCCGCTCGGCCTCGGCGGCCTGCGACGCATCGACCGGAAACGAAGCGCGGCGGGCAATGCCGAACTCGACATCGCGCAGGCCGGTCATGGCGACGTATTCGGGCGAGCCCGGCTGCAGGTTGAAGTCGCCCATCAGCACGAATTCCTCGGGATGCGGCGGCTCGGGAAAACCCATCTGCGTGGTTCCGCTGATGGCGCCGCCCTCGACCGCATAGGCGAGCACCTTGTCGACCAGCCAGCGGATCTGGGCGATGCGCTCGCTCGGGCTCGTATGGTCGAGATGCACCGAATAGAAGCGCACCGGGCCGAACGGCGTGCCGATCATCGCCTCCAGGGCGCCGCGCTGCAGGTTCAGCCGGTCGAAGGTGCGCATGCGCGGCAGGAGCAGGTTGCGCGAGGCGAGGATAGGCGTCTTCGACAGGACCATGTTGCCGAATTCGAAGTGGCGGGTGACGGCCCGGCCGGCCTCGACCGACGAACCCATCTCGACGCTGCAGGGCGCGCCGTAGGCGCAGAAGTACTCGGGAAGCTGCTCCCGGAGCTCGGCGACCATGTCGCGGCCGCCATTGTTCGGATTGTTGCGCGAGACCTCCTGCAGCGCGATCACGTCCGCCCCGCGAACGGCATCGGCAATGCGTGCGATGTCGTAGCGGCCGTCGAGACCGATACCGTACTGGACGTTGTAGGTGACGCATTTCATGGCGTTTCGGTCTCCCTCGATAGGCACAGGCGACGAATCCGCTCTCGCGCGGACGCCTCGCATGCGTTAGAGCAGGCGCGGTCGAGCGCGGCAACGGGCCGTCGGGCCGCCACGACTACACCGGATTGATGTCGCCGCCATGAAGTTCCTCGACCAGGCCAAAGTCTATATCCGCTCCGGCGACGGGGGTGCGGGAGCGGTCTCGTTCCGCCGCGAGAAGTTCATCGAGTTCGGCGGTCCCGACGGCGGCGACGGCGGCCGTGGCGGCGACGTCTGGGTCGAGGCGGTCGATGGGCTCAACACCCTGATCGACTATCGCTACCAGCAGCATTTCAGGGCGCAGACCGGCGTTCACGGCATGGGCCGCAACCGCACCGGCGCCAAGGGCGCCGACGTCGTGCTGAAAGTGCCGGCGGGAACGCAGGTCTACGAGGAGGACAACGAGACGCTCATCTGCGACCTGACGGAGGTGGGCCAGCGTTTCCTTATCGCCAGGGGCGGCAATGGCGGCTTCGGCAACCAGCACTTCAAGACGCCGACAAACCAGGCTCCGCGCCGCGCCAATCCCGGCCTGCCGGGCGAGGAAAAGACGATCTGGCTGCGCCTGAAGCTGATCGCCGATGCCGGCCTCGTCGGCCTGCCCAACGCCGGCAAGTCGACCTTCCTGGCGGCCGTGACGGCGGCACGGCCGAAGATCGCCGACTATCCCTTCACAACGCTTTATCCCGGCCTCGGCGTCGCCCGCATCGACGCCCGCGAGTTTGTCATCGCCGACATTCCCGGCCTCATCGAGGGCGCTCACGAGGGGGTGGGCATTGGCGACCGCTTCCTCGGCCATGTCGAGCGGACGCGCGTCCTCCTGCATCTCGTCTCGGCGCAGGAGGAATACCCCGGCAAGGCCTACAAGGTGGTGCGCGGCGAGCTCGAAGCCTACGGGCACGGACTCGCGGAAAAGCCCGAGATCGTCGCCCTGTCGCAGGCCGACACGATCGACGCCGCGACACGCAAGAAGAAGGTCGCCTCGCTGAAGCGCGCCGCCGGCCGCGCGCCCTTCGTTCTTTCCGCCGTCACCGGCGAGGGCGTCGAGGCGGTGCTGCGCGCCCTGATGGCCGAAATCGCGCGCGCCCGCGAAGCGGATGCGCCGAAGGCTGCCGATCCGCGCTGGGAAAGGGAACGTTCGTGACACCGTCGCTGTCCCGCTACCGGCGCATCACCGTGAAGATCGGCTCGGCGCTGCTCGTCGACCGCACGACGGGGTTGAAGCGCGACTGGCTCGCCTCGTTGGTCGACGACATTGCCGGTCTCGTCGAGGGCGGCGCCGACATGCTCGTCGTTTCGTCCGGCGCGATCGCGCTCGGGCGAAGCATTCTCGGCCTCGGGCGCCGCGCCCTCCGGCTCGAGGAGAGCCAGGCGGCGGCGGCGGCGGGGCAGATCGCGCTCGCCGGCGCCTGGTCGGAGCAGCTGGCGCGGCGCGGTCTGAAGTCCGGCCAGATCCTGGTGACGCTGGGCGACACCGAGGAGCGTCGCCGCTATCTCAACGCCCGCGCCACCATCGGCACGCTGCTCAAGATGAAGGCCGTTCCCGTCATCAACGAAAACGACACCGTTGCCACGTCTGAGATCCGCTACGGCGACAACGACCGCCTTGCGGCGCGAGTGGCGACGATGATGGGCGCCGACCTGCTGGTGCTGCTTTCCGACATCGACGGGCTTTACACGGCGCCGCCGGCCCAGGATCCGACGGCGCGCTTCATCCCGGTCGTCGACGCGATCACGTCCGAGATCGAGGCGATGGCCGGGGGGGCGGCGTCGGAACTGTCCCGCGGCGGCATGCGCACGAAGATCGACGCCGGCAAGATCGCCACGGCCGCAGGCACGGCGATGATCATCACGCTCGGCAGCCGTATGAATCCGCTCTCGGCGATCGGACGCGGCGAGCGCGCCACCTTCTTCAGGCCGAGCGCCAATCCGGTGAAGGGCTACAAGAGCTGGATCGCCGGCCAGCTCGAGCCCGCCGGCCGCCTGGTCATCGACGCCGGCGCCGTCGGCGCGCTTCTGTCCGGCAAGTCGCTGCTGCCGGCCGGCGTTTCGGCGGTGAGCGGCAGCTTTTCGCGCGGCGACACCGTGGCTATCCTCGGCCCCGACGGCCGCGAGATCGCCCGGGGTCTGGTTGCCTACGATGCGGCCGATGCCGTAAGGATCGCGGGACGCAAGTCGTCGGAGATTCCGGCCGTGCTCGGCTACGAGGGACGCTCGGCGATGGTGCATCGCGACGACCTCGTCGTGAGCCGGGCGCTGGAAGAGACCGGGGCGATGCGGACGCAAGGATAACGACGATGCTCGAAAGGAACGGAAGCGCGGGCGAGGACACCATCGCCCTGATGGCCGGCATCGGCCGCAGGGCGCGTGCCGCGGCGCGGCCGCTGGCGGTCGCCTCGACGGAAGCCAAGAACGGCGCGCTCGCCGCGATGGCCGACGCCATCGTCGCGCGCGAGGTGGCAATCCTCGAGGCCAACGCGATCGACATGGCGAACGGCGCCGAAGCCGGCCTCTCCAGGGCCTCGCTCGACCGCCTGAAGCTGACGCCGGCGCGCATCCGCGACATGGCCGACGGAATCCGCGCCATCGCCGCGCTGAAGGACCCGGTCGGCGAGGTCATCGCCGCCTGGGACCGGCCGAACGGTCTTCATATCGAGCGCGTGCGCACCCCGCTCGGCGTCATCGGCGTCATCTACGAGAGCCGCCCCAACGTGACGGCCGACGCCGGTGCGCTGTGCCTCAAGGCAGGCAACCCGGTGATCCTGCGCGGCGGCTCCGATTCGATCAACTCCTCGTCGGCCATCCTTGCCTGTCTTGTCCATGGCCTCGAGACCGCCCGCCTGCCGCGGGATGCGATCCAGCTGGTGCCGACGACCGATCGCGCGGCCGTCGGCGAGATGCTGAAGGGCCTCGACGGCAACCTCGATGTCATTGTGCCGCGCGGCGGCAAGAGCCTCGTCGCGCGAGTCCAGTCGGAGGCGCGCGTGCCGGTCTTCGCCCACCTCGAAGGCATCTGCCATGTCTATGTCGACCGCTCCGCCGACCTGGACATGGCGGTTCGCATCGTCGTCAACGCCAAGATGCGGCGCACCGGGATCTGCGGTGCGGCGGAAACGCTCCTCGTCGATCGGGCCGCCGCCGGCACCCACCTCGTGCCGATCCTCGCTGCGCTCGCGGATGCGGGCTGCGAAATCCGCGCGACAGACGAGGTCCGCGCCGCCTTCCCTGCGGCAAGGCCTGCCGCCGAGTCCGACTGGACTACCGAATATCTCGACGCCATCATCTCGGTGAGGCTGGTCGACGGCGTCGGCGAGGCGATCGAGCATATCGAGACCCATTCCTCGCACCACACCGAAGCGATCGTCGCCGAGGACGCGGCGGCGGTGGCCCGCTTCTTCGCCGAGGTCGATTCGGCAATCCTCCTGCACAACGCCTCGACGCAGTTCGCCGACGGCGGCGAATTCGGCATGGGCGCGGAAATCGGCATCGCCACCGGCAAGATGCATGCGCGCGGTCCCGTCGGCGTCGAGCAGCTGACCTCGTTCAAGTACCGCGTGCGCGGCAACGGCCAGGTCAGGCCGTGACCGTCGACCGTCGGATATAGAGCGCGACGCCTGGCCGGAGGGGGTCATCAGTGGTGCCTTCGCCCGGTTTAGAGGACGTATCGCCGCGCTACCTGCGCATGCCGCATGTCGAGAAGGGCATGGCTGTCGGATTGTTCGGCGGATCGTTCAATCCGCCTCATGCCGGCCACGCGCTCGTCGCCGAGATCGCGCTGAGGCGCTTGCGGCTCGACCAGCTCTGGTGGATCGTCACGCCGGGCAATCCTTTGAAGAACTCGGCAGAACTCGCGCCGCTCGGCGAACGGCTGCGGCTCTCTGAAGGGGTTTCCGGCGACCCGCGCGTTCGTGTCACGGCGTTCGAGGCGCGGTATTCGGTGCGTTTCACGGCCGACACGCTGGCGCTGGTCAAGGCGCGCAATCCCGGAGTCGATTTCGTCTGGATCATGGGCGCCGACAACCTGCGCGATTTCCACCGCTGGCAGCGCTGGCGGCAGATCGCCATGACCGTACCGATCGCCGTCGTCGACCGGCCGGGCTCGACATTGTCGTTCCTGTCTTCCGTGATGGCAAAGACATTCGACTTCGCCCGGCGGGACGAGACGGACGCACCGCGGCTGGCGCGCATGAAGGCGCCGGCCTGGACGTTCGTCCACGGTCCCCGCTCGCGCCTCTCCTCGACTTCGATCAGGAATGCGGAACGATCGCGAACGATCGCCTGCGCACCGGAACCGGCGCTGCGGGGGGACGCCTGATGGCCGGGGAGACCGAGCTCGGCCGCCTGCTCGCCGGCATGCGGCCGGTCCTGGCACCGGCGACATACGTTTTCGTCACGGTCGCCGCCGGCGAGCGGCTGCCGGACGATATCGATCCCGTCATGACTTTCCGTGAATCGGAGGGTCTGACCCTCGTCGTATCCGAGGCAAAGGCGGCCGCGGCCCGGCTTCGCGGCGCGTTTCCTTGCCGGCTAATTACCTTGCAGATCCACTCGTCCCTGGATGCGGTCGGCTTCCTCGCTGCGGTGACGGCGCACCTCGCCGCACGCGGGATCGGCGTCAATCCGGTCGCCGCCTTCCATCACGATCACCTCTTCGTGCCCGCCGGTCGGGCGGACGAAGCGCTCGCAGCGCTCAAGACGCTGGCGGACGAATCGTCGCGCGTCCTTGCGATGGGATGACGGCGCCGGCTGCGCCGGCGCGGGTTGCGGGGATCAGGCCGCCTTCCGCTTCGGCTGGATCAGACCGCGCTCGATCAGGAGTTCGGCGATCTGTACCGCGTTGAGAGCCGCGCCCTTGCGCAGGTTGTCTGAGACGATCCACATGTTTAGGCCGTTCTCGACCGTAGGATCCTCGCGGATGCGGCTGATGTAGGTTGCGTCCTCGCCGGCGCTTTCGATCGGCGTGACGTAGCCGCCGTTCTCGCGCTTGTCGACGACCAGGCAACCCGGCGCCTCGCGCAGGATTTCTCGCGCTTCGTCGGCCGTGATAGGCTTCTCGAACTCGATGTTGACCGCTTCGGAATGACCGATGAAGACCGGCACGCGCACGCAGGTCGCGGTCAGCTTGATCTTCGGATCGAGCATCTTCTTGGTCTCGGCGACCATCTTCCACTCTTCCTTGGTCGAGCCGTCTTCCATGAACACGTCGATGTGCGGGATCACGTTGAAGGCGATCCGCTTGGTGAACTTCTTCGCCTCGACCGGATCGGCGACGAACACCGCGCGGGTCTGGGTGAACAGCTCGTCCATGCCTTCCTTGCCGGCGCCGGAAACCGACTGGTACGTCGCCACCACGATCCGCCTGATCGTGGCCGCATCGTGCAGCGGCTTCAGCGCGACGAGCAGTTGGGCGGTCGAGCAGTTTGGATTGGCGATGATGTTGCGCTTGGAGAACTGCGTGATCGCGTCGGGATTGACCTCGGGGACGATCAGCGGGATGTCCGCTTCGTAGCGCCAGGCCGACGAGTTGTCGATGACGACGCAACCCTGCCGGCCAATCTTCGGCGACCATTCCTTCGATACCGCTCCGCCCGCCGACATCAGGCAGATGTCGGTGTCGGAAAAGTCGTACGTGTCCAGCGCGCGGACCTTCAGCGTGCGATCTCCGTACGACACCTCGGTGCCGACCGAGCGGCGCGACGCCAGCGCGACCACCTCATCGGCGGGAAAGCCGCGCTCCTCGAGGATGTTGAGCATCTCGCGCCCGACATTGCCGGTGGCCCCGGCGACTGCAACCTTGAAACCCATGATCGTCTCCTGTCCCTCTCCGCTCCGGTGTTCGGAAGAACCCGCCGGCCTGTGCGGGCTCCGCTCCCCTCGGGCCGGACCCGGGGAGAGGGCGAGCAGGCCAAGGGAAATCAGACCGTTTTGGTCGTGGTTTTGGCCGTGGTTTTGGTCAGACGGAGACGCGCGTCCGCTCCCCCGACCCAGTCGGGGCAGTCGCCGATGTTCAGTTGCGCCGGCATCCGGCTGCGCATGGTGAGCTCCGTGTCCGCCGCGCCTTTTACGCCGATCCGTCTCAGAGTCAATTCTCCCCTCTCGTCGGCCTTTGCGGCGGCTGTCGAGCCGCGCCGATATGTGGCCCGGCATCGCCGCTGCTCGTCCCGACGGTCCCCAGCGGCGGGAGGACCGCCGTTGTTCGACGGAAGACCGGTCTTTGGCACCCAGGGCCCCTGTCCATCCCCGAAGCTCATGGAAATCCCGGCTTTTTCGACGCAAAGGCAGTGGTTGGGACCGGACACCCCCAACTATGCCCGAAACCCGCGGAAATCCGGGCTTTCCGGCAAAAGGGCAGTGGTTGCCGTCCAGCATCCCTCGCAGGTGCGGGAAAGCGGTGGTTGGGAAGAAATGGGCTTGCCGCCCCGAGCTCACCTGAATGCCGGCCGGGCAGCCCCAGGGCAACCCCCACGCCCCCAGGCACCCTCGCGGGCCCGCCACGGATAGTTGCTGCACGACCGCGCGCCGCATGCTAGCTGTCGGCCATGGCGCAGAAAAAGGCACATGAGGTCGACGGCTGGCTGCGGCGGCCGGATCCCGCGGTCCGCATCGTCCTCTTCTACGGACCCGACCGCGGCCTGGTCTCCGAGCGCGCCCGCGCCTTCGCCGGTTCGACCGGCCTGCCGCTCGACGATCCCTTTTCCGTCATCAAGCTCGACGCGTCCGACCTCGACCAGCAGCCGGGCAGGCTCGTCGACGAGGCGCGCACCGTGCCGATGTTCGCCGAACGCCGGCTGATCTGGGTGCGCAATGCCGGGGCGCAGAAGGGGCTCGTCGACGAAATCCGCCTGCTGATCGCAGAACCGTCGCGCGACGCCGTCGTTCTCGTCGAGGCCGGCGATTTGAAGAAGGGCGCGGCTCTCCGCGCTTCCGTCGAAGGTGGCGAGGCCGCCATGGCGCTGCCCTGCTATGCCGACGAAACGCGCTCGCTCGACGCGCTGATCGACGAGGAGATGCGCAAGGCCGGACTGACGATCACGCTCGAGGCGCGGCAACTGCTGAAACGCAGTCTCGGCGGCGACCGCATGGCGTCCCGCGGCGAGATCGAGAAGCTCGCGCTCTATGCGTTTGGACAGACGTCGATCGGTATGGAAGATGTCGTCGCCTCAACTGGCGACGCGGCTGCCCTGTCCGTGGACGAGCTTGTCGATGCGGTACTCGAAGGCCGCACCGACGATCTGGATTCGATCTACTCGCGCATCGCCTTGGCAGGCAATCAGGTCTTTGCCGTCCTGTCGGCCATGATCCGCCAGTTCCAGCTCCTCCACCTCCTGCGTTCGGGCATGGCCGAAGGCGGCCAGAGCGCGGCAGCGGCGGTCGCCGGGGCCAGGCCTCCGGTCTTCTTTGCGCGGCGTCGATCTGTCGAGTCGGCACTGAAGCGATGGGATGCGAACGCACTTGTCCACATCCTAGCGCGGCTTCAGTCCGCTGTCCTGCTGACGCGCCGGCAGCCGGACCTCGCAGTGTCGTCAACGCGGCAGATGCTTCTCGGCATTGCGCTCGACGGGGGACTGCCGCGCCGGCGATCCGAGTGATTCCGGCAGACATGCTCCGCCGAAGACACCCCGGCAGACGGCTCAGTCGCGAAGGCGACGGCACAAATCGTCGAGCTGTTCGAGTGTCCGATAGGCGATCTTCAACTCGCCGCCCTTTTCGCGGTGGCTGATCGTCACCCGCAGTCCGGTGACGTCGCTCAGCAATTTTTCGAGCGCCAGCGTATCGGCGTCCTTCACCTGAGCCTCGTTTTTCGCCTTCGCCCGAGACTGCGGGCTTTGGGCGAGGGTCTCCGCCTGCCGGACCGACAGCCCTTCTTCGACGATCCTCCGCGCGAGGCCGATCGGGTCTTCCGCAGTCACGAGCGTCCGCGCGTGGCCCGCCGAAAGTGAGCCCTCGACCAGCATGTCGCGGACGTCGCCCGGCAGCTTCAGCAACCGCAACGTATTGGCGACGTGGCTGCGGCTCTTTCCGATCACCTCCCCGAGGTCGGCCTGCGTATAGTTGTGATCGTCGATAAGCCGTTGATATCCCATCGCTTCTTCGATCGGGTTGAGATCGGCACGTTGCACGTTCTCGACAATCGCGATCTCCAGCGCAACGCGATCGTCGACGTTGCGCACGATGATCGGGATCTCCGCCAGACCGGCCCGCTGCGCCGCCCGCCAGCGCCGTTCACCCGCGATGATCTCATAACGCCCCGGCTGACCGGGCGCCGGCCTCACGACGACGGGCTGGACCAACCCGTGCTCGCGGAGCGATTGTGCAAGGTCGGCGAGTTCGTCCTCGGGAAACGAGCGCCGCGGGTTGCGCGGATTTGGCGCGATCAGGTCGATCGCCGCCCGTGCATCCGCCTCGACCGTCTTCGCCGGCGTTTCTGCCCGATCGATTTCTCCGATCAGCGCCGCAAGGCCGCGGCCGAGCCGTTTGCGCGAAGTGTCTTCCGTCATGAGCAGAGTCCGAATGTTACGCTGACGAATCGAATTATGCCGCGCGAAGGCGCCGCTCCCGGCGGATGACTTCGGACGCGAGCTGGAGGTAGGCCTGGCTGCCGCTGCATTTCAGATCGTAGAGGATTGCCGGCTTGCCGTAGGACGGCGCTTCCGACACGCGCACGTTTCGTGGAATGATCGTGTCGTAGACCTTGTCCCCCATATAGGCACGGACGTCCTCGACGACCTGGTTGGCGAGGTTGTTGCGGCCGTCGAACATGGTCAGGACGATGCCTTGGATGATCAGCTCGGCGTTGATCGTGCGACGTACCTGTTCGACGGTCTCCAGCAACTGGCTCAATCCCTCGAGAGCGAAGAATTCGCATTGCAGCGGGACGAGGACGGAATCGGCGGCCGCCATGGCATTGATTGTCAGGAGGTTGAGCGAGGGGGGACAATCGATCAGCACGTAGGAGAACGGTATCCCTTCGGATCGTCGGAGCGCCTTGCGCAACCGGAGCGCTCGGTCGGGGGCTCCGGCGATCTCCATTTCGACGCCAAGCAGGTCGAGGGTCGACGGAACGATCGACAGGCCAGGAACGGCCGTCACCATGGCCGCCTCCTCGACACCCGCCGCCTCGACGAGCACGTCATATGATGACACGGTGCGGACATGACGGTCGATTCCGAGGCCGGTACTCGCATTTCCCTGTGGGTCGAGGTCGACGATCAATACCCTCTCGCCAATCGCGGCGAGCGCCGTTGCGAGGTTGATGGCGGTCGTCGTCTTGCCGACGCCGCCTTTCTGGTTCGCGATAGTGATGATTCTCTCGCCGCTCATGCCCGTTGCCGTGCCCGTATCTCACCCTCCGGCGGCGCGCCGGGAAGGCTCCAGATTTCGAATGTCGAGGATCACCCCTTCCGGCTCGATCCTGCTTCGGTGTTCTACCAGATCGAACCGCCAGTGATCAGCGCTTTCTTCGAGCTCGCTTCGGTAATCCCGACCTTTGTGAAATAGGCCGCGGGCGCCCGCAGTAAGCCATGGCGACGCCAGGTCCAGCAATTTCGGTAGCGCCGCGAGGGCACGCGCCGTCACGACCTGCGGCGCCGCTATTACGCCCGGCAGGTCTTCGATCCGCCGCGCGTGGACGCTTGCGACACCGGTTCCGCCGACCGCGGACTGCAGGAACGCCGCCTTCTTCCGGTTGCTTTCGACCAGGTCGATCCTCGCCCCGGGACGTTCACGCAACAGGATCGCCAGGACGACTCCCGGAAAGCCGCCCCCCGAACCGAGGTCGAGCCATCGCAGTTCGTTCGGCGCCAGACGCGCCAACTGCGCGCTGTCGAGGACGTGCCGCGACCACAGATCGTCGATGGTCGAAGAGGCAACGAGATTGATTCGCGCGTTCCATTTCACGAACGCCAGCACGAATTCCTGCAGCCGTTCGTATGTTTCACGTGAAACAGGACCGACGACATCCCGCAAGCGATCGAGATCCACCGGGCTCACCGATCCCCCCTGCGCAGCCGCGCTTCCACGGCGCGGACATGCGAGAGGACCAGCGCGACCGCGGACGGCGTCATGCCGTCGATCTTCTGCAGATCCGCGATCGAACGCGGCGCCCGCCGCGCGATCTTCTGCCGGACCTCGTTCGACAGGCCGGGCACATCGTCGAAACGCATCTGCTCCGGAATCGTGCGTGATTCTTCCCGGCGCACCGCCTCGATGTCCGCAGCCTGGCGGTCGAGATAGACCGCATACCGAGCCTCCGTCTCGATCCGTTCCGCCGTGTCCGCGTCTATCTCACCAAGTTCCGGCCAGATCGCCGCAAGCCGCGAAAGATCGATGCCCGGATAGGCAAGCAACTGCATTGCATTGCGCCGCACGCCGTCCTGGCTGACCTCTATTCCGTGTCTCTGCGCTTCAGCCGGGGATAGGACGCGTCCTTCGATCATGCTCCGGGCACGTTCCAGGCGGACCATCAGCGCTCCAAAGGCACGCCGCCGCTCAGGCGACGCAATCCCCTGGGCAAGCGCGAGCGGAGTCAGCCGCTCATCCGCGTTGTCCGCCCGCAGCGACAGCCGGAACTCCGCGCGGGAGGTAAACATGCGATAGGGCTCGCTGACACCCGTCGACGTCAGATCGTCGATCATGACGCCGATATAGGCATCCGCCCGGCTGAGCGTGATGCATTCGCCACCCGACGCCCGGCGCGCCGCATTGAGCCCTGCGACGACCCCTTGCGCCGCGGCCTCTTCATACCCCGTCGTTCCGTTGATCTGTCCGGCGAGGAACAACCCCCTGACCCGCCGCGTCTCGAGCGACTGGAACAATTCCCGAGGATCGACATGATCGTATTCGATCGCGTATCCGGGTTGCAGGATTCGCGCCTTCTCGAGGCCCGGGATGCTGCGGACCACGGCTTCCTGCGCATCTTCCGGCAAGGACGTCGAGATTCCGTTGGGATAGATGGTATCGTCGTCGAGACCTTCCGGCTCCAGGAATACCTGGTGACCTTCCCGGTCACCGAATTTCACGATCTTGTCCTCGACCGATGGACAATACCGCGGCCCGACCCCTTCGATACGTCCGGAGTACAACGCGGACCGGTGCAGATTGGTGCGGATGATCTCGTGCGTCGCCGGCGTTGTCCGCGTGATCGCGCAAGCCACCTGTGGCGTCTCGATCCTTGCCGTCAGCAACGAGAATGGAACCGGATCCTCGTCCGCATGCTGCAGCTCGAGCGATTCCCAGTCGATGCTACGGCGGTCCAGCCGGGGCGGCGTGCCGGTCTTCAACCGACTCACCGCAAACCCGGCACGGGCCATGGTGTCGGCGAGCGGCACCGACGCGCTTTCTGACAATCGTCCCGCGGGAAAGCTGCGTTCTCCGATATGGATCACGCCACGAAGGAACGTCCCGGTCGTCAGTACGACGGATCCGCAGGCAATTCGCGCGCCCCCGCTCGTCACGACCGCCTCGACCCGCCCTTCGAAAATCTCCAGGTCGACGATTTCCGCTTCCACCACGATTAGGTTCGGATGCGAATCGATCGCCGCTTGCATCGCTTCCCGGTACAGTTTTCTGTCGGCCTGGGTTCGCGGTCCACGGACCGCCGGGCCCTTGCGGCGATTCAGGAGGCGGAACTGAATCCCCGCCAAATCGGCTACGCGACCCATAAGTCCATCGAGGGCATCGATCTCGCGGACGAGATGGCCCTTGCCAAGGCCGCCGATGGCCGGATTGCAGGACATGACGCCGATCGCGTCGCGTCGCATGGTAATCAAAGCGGTCCGCGCGCCGGCGCGAGCCGCGGCCGCGGCGGCTTCGCACCCGGCATGTCCGCCGCCGATCACCACGACGTCGAAGCTTTTCTTCTTCATGGGCTCCCCCTAGCCGAACGACGCCGTCCCGCCAAGATGTTTCACGTGAAACGTCATTCGCGCCACAGGCCGCCACGTTTCACGTGAATCACTTGCCGATGCAGAACGCCTTGAAGACCTCGCCAAGGATATCTTCCACCTCGATCCTCCCCGTTACGCGACCGAGTTCCGTCGCCGCGCTACGCAGGTCCTCCGCTATCAGTTCCAGGTCCAGACCGGGCGATTCGGCGCGGGAAAGCGCTTTCGCGCAACGCTGCAGCGCCAATCTGTGTCTCAACCTCTGCGGCCCGACATCCCAACCATTCCCCACGGCGGACTCCGCCCGCTCACGGATCATTTCCACCAGGCGGTCGAGGCCCTCGCCGGTTACCGTCGAGACCGCCAGTCCATCACCGCATTCCGCCGCCCTGCAGCTCAGGTCGGACTTCGACCGGACGATGACCGCGTCGCGCCAGCGCTGCGGTTGCCCGCCATCCTCGGCATCTGCGGGCCGCAGTTCAACGACGAGATCGGCCGCTTCCGCCCGTGCCATTGCCCTTTCGATCCCCATCTGCTCTACCCGCCCGGCTCCTTCGCGCAGACCCGCCGTGTCCGTGACGACGACCTTGAGCCCGCCAAGGTCGAGCTGAACCTCGATGAGATCCCTCGTCGTGCCGGGTTCATCCGTCACTATAGCGACATCGCGTCCTGCCAACGCATTCAGAAGACTCGACTTCCCCGAGTTCGGCGGCCCAACGAGAACCACCTGATATCCTTCCCGGATCATCTCGGCCTTGCGATGGGCCGCGAGATGGCGTTCCAGTTCAATACGAACTTCAGCGATGTCTCCGCCCACTCGTTCCGCTACCGAATCGGGCACGTCTCCCTCGTCGCCGAAGTCGATATCGGCCGCGATCGCCGCCTGGACCGCGAGAATCCGCGCCCGCCATCCTTCGTAGAGCCGGCTGATATGCCCGTTGGCTGTACGGATCGCCATGCGCCGCTGCGTTTCCGTTTCGGCCTCGATCAGGTCACCGAGCGCTTCCGCCTGGACGAGGTCCATCTTGCCGTTGAGAAACGCACGATGCGTGAATTCTCCGGCCTCCGCCGCGCGAACGCCGTCTATTTCTCCTAGTGCTCCGAACAAAGCCGAGACGACGGCCCGCCCGCCATGGACATGAAACTCCGCGCAGTCCTCTCCGGTAAAGCTTCGCGGCGCCTGGAAATATCCGACAAGTCCGGTGTCGATGATTTCGCCGTCCGACCCTCTCCGCAGGGTTCGCACCGCCAACCGGTACGGTTCCGGCGCGCTGCCGGCAATCGTTTCGATCGCCAGTCGCGCAGCCGGACCCGATATCCGCACAACCGCGACGCCCGCCGGCAGCCGACCGCTCGACATTGCGAAGATGGTATCGCCCATTTTCATTTGACCCAAGACCACGGAACCCTAATTTAGGCCGAGGAGTCCCCGATGCCGCTGCCCGCCGCGAACATCCTGTCTTCCGAAACGAGCCCCTACCTCCTCCAGCATCGTGACAACCCCGTACATTGGAGGCCATGGAGCCCGGACGCCATCGCCGAGGCGCGCGAGACAGGACGCCCCATTCTCGTTTCCGTCGGCTACGCCGCATGCCACTGGTGCCACGTCATGGCGCACGAGAGTTTCGAGGATGCCGACGTCGCCGCTGTGATGAACCGCCTCTTCGTCAACATCAAGATCGATCGCGAGGAAAGACCCGATCTCGACCAGATCTTCATGGCTGCGCTCACCGCCACCGGCGAACAGGGCGGATGGCCTCTGACCATGTTCCTGACGCCCGAAGGCAAGCCTTTCTGCGGCGGCACATATTTCCCTCGCCATGCCAGCTACGGCCGGCCGGGATTCATCGAGATACTCGAGGCCGTCCACCACGCGTGGACCACGAAACATGCCGAACTGTCCGAATCGGCTTCACTTCTGACTCGCCATGTCGAATCGCGCCTGGCGGTTTCCGCAACACCGCGCTCCTTCGACCCCCGCGCATTCGACGACTACGCAGAGCGCATCAGCCGCATGATCGACATGGACAAGGGCGGGATTCGCGGCGCACCGAAATTTCCCAACGCTCCCCTGATGAACGTTCTGCGCCTCTCTTGGCTTAATGCGCGAAACCCGGTCCATCGGGACGCGGCCCTGCACAGCCTCGCCGAAATGCTCAAAGGCGGTATCTACGATCATGTCGGCGGCGGTGTCAGCCGATACTCGACCGACTCGGACTGGATCGTGCCGCATTTCGAGAAGATGCTCTACGACAACGCCCAACTCATCGACCTGGCCGGATGGGCCCATTCGGAGACGGGCGAAAATTTGTTCCGATTCCGAATCGAAGAAACGATCGATTGGCTGTTGCGCGAGATGAGAACAGCCGACGGTGCCTTTGCCTCGAGCCTCGACGCCGATAGCGAAGGCGAAGAGGGGCGTTTCTATACTTGGGATCGTTCCGAGATCGAATCGATCCTCGCAGACGATGCGGGCGAATTTCTTTCGCTTTATCGCCTCAACGCACCCGCGGGCTGGCATGGAAGCCCGATTCTCTCCCTCGAGCCCCACCGCCCAGCCGACCGTCGAGCCTTCTCCGAACCCTTTCGTCGCTATCGTTCGTCACTTCTTGCCGCGCGCGACCGGCGGACCCGTCCGGCCCGCGACGACAAGGTGCTGACGGACTGGAACGGTCTCGCCATCTCGGCCATCGCGCGCGCCGCCCGACAGTTCTCCCGCTCGGACTGGCTCGACGCCGCCTTCACCGCCTATCGTTTCGTTTACGAATCAACCGATTTCGAGGGCCGTCTTGCCCATTCGACGAACGCCGGACGCCGCCTCTTCCCCGCACTGTCATCCGACTATGCCGCGATGATCGCCGCCTCCCTCTCGCTTCTCCAGGCAACAGGAGAACAGACATACCTCCTGCACGCCCGTCGTCTCGCCGATCAGCTCGATCTCTGGCATGGCGATGGTGCCGGCGCCCATTACCTCACCGCCTCCGACCACCCTGACGTCCCCATGCGCATCCGCGGCGATGTCGACGACGCCGTCCCGTCCGCCACGTCGCAGATCATTTTGGCGCTGGCGCAACTCGCCGCGTATTCCGGCGCCGACGCCGACGCCGTCCGGGCCCAACGCGCCGCCGATGCCGCTTTCGGCCGGATCGCCGACCAACCTTATGGCCAGGCCGGCATCCTCGCCGCACTCGCCGTCCTGGCCGATTCTTCCAAGCTGATCACCGTAGATCGCCCCGGCGATTCAACCTTCGCCCGAATCGCCTGCACGATTCCGGATCCCAGGCGCGTCGACATTGCGTTTGCGACGGACACGGCCGAGCCCGCTACCCGTCTTCCCGGCGGTATCGTCCCGAACCTGACGCTTCCCGGCGCCTGGCTATGCACCGCCTATACTTGCAGGCCTTTCATCGCCGACCATGGCGAACTGGAACGCGCGCTCCGTCGCGGAACCGCATAGCCGCGGTTTGCACCCGATCAGGTGTTCATCGAATCGAAGAAATCGGAATTCGTCTTCGTCTGCTTGAGCTTGTCGATGAGGAATTCGATTGCGTCCGTCGTCCCCATGGGCGCCAGGATCCGGCGCAGGACGAAAACCTTCTGCAGGTCGCTGCGCGGCACCAGAAGGTCCTCCTTCCGAGTTCCCGATTTGAGAATGTCCATGGCCGGGAAAATGCGCTTGTCCGCAACCTTGCGGTCGAGCACGATTTCCGAGTTGCCCGTCCCCTTGAACTCTTCGAAAATGACCTCGTCCATGCGGCTGCCCGTGTCGATCAGCGCCGTCGCGATGATCGTCAGCGAACCGCCCTCCTCGATGTTGCGTGCCGCACCGAAGAACCGCTTCGGCCGCTGCAGCGCGTTCGCGTCGACACCGCCGGTCAGGACCTTGCCAGACGACGGAACGACAGTGTTGTAGGCTCGACCGAGGCGCGTGATCGAGTCGAGCAGGATGACGACGTCGCGACCGTGCTCTACGAGACGTTTCGCCTTTTCGATGACCATCTCGGCAACCTGGACGTGGCGAACTGCCGGCTCGTCGAACGTCGACGAAACCACCTCTCCCTTCACCGACCGCTGCATGTCCGTGACCTCTTCGGGTCGTTCGTCGATCAGCAGGACAATGAGATAGCACTCGGGGTGGTTCGACGTCACCGAATGCGCGATGTTTTGCAGGAGAACTGTCTTGCCCGTTCTCGGCGGCGCCACGATCAGCCCGCGCTGACCCTTGCCCAAAGGCGCCACGAGGTCGATTACGCGCGGCGAGATGTCCTTCGACGTCGACCCCTCCACCTCCATCTTCAGCCGCTCGTTGGGATACAGCGGCGTCAGATTGTCGAAATGGATCTTGTGACGGATCTTCTCCGGATCGTCGAAGTTGATCGTGTTGACCTTGAGCAGCGCGAAATACCGCTCGCCTTCCTTCGGACTGCGAATCGGTCCCTCGACCGTATCGCCCGTCTTCAGCGAAAACCGCCGGATCTGCGACGGCGAGATGTAGATATCGTCAGGACCAGGCAGATAATTGGCGTTCGCCGAGCGCAGGAATCCGAAGCCGTCCTGAAGAACCTCGACGACACCGTCGCCGATGATCTCGACGTCCTGCGATGCGAGCTTCTTCAGGATCGCAAACATCAGCTCCTGCTTGCGCATCACGCTGGCGTTCTCGACCTCGAGCGATTCGGCGAACGCGATCAGGTCGGTCGGCTTCTTGTTCTTGAAATCCTGTAGCTTCATTTCCTGCATGGCGGACTCTGAAAAACGGAGAAAAATTCGGTCGGCGGGATACGACGCGGCCGGATGCGCCGAAATTGGTGCTCGAGGCAAGGCGCATCGGGAGGAGGGAAGGCCATCCTTCTACGCGCCCCAGACCGAAAGCGCAAGATGCCGTCAAACCTCAGAACGGCTTTACGATCACGAGGATGACGATGACGATCATCAACAGAGTCGGCACCTCGTTTACGATGCGCCAGTGTCTCGGCAGCCGGGCGTTCCTGTCTTCGGCAAACAGCCGCACAGCCCGAGAGAGATAGCCGTGAACGCCCGAAAGCAGCAGCACCAACAGGATCTTAGCGTGCAGCCAACCACCCGTCAGGCCGAATCCCGTCCACGCAAGCCATAGACCGAGAACCCAGCTCACCACCATCGCGGGATTGATGATCGCCCGCAGCAATCGCCGCTCCATGACCTTGAAGGTCTCTGACTGCGGCGATCCGACCGGCACTTCCGCGTGGTAGACGAAGAGCCGCGGCAGATACAACATGCCTGCCATCCACGCGATCACCGCGATGACATGGAGCGCCTTGATCCAGAGATAGAGATCGCGCGGAGCTAGCCAGAACAGCAACGCCGCAAGCCCGACGAAGATGACGACCGCCACCGCTGCCCGACGCGCTGCCCCCGTTCCGCCATGCGTCGTTTGTCCGGCCGGCCCGTTCATCGCCACGCTCCCCTGACGCGCTTCAGCATCCGCTCGACGTTCTCGACGGGCGTCTCCGGCGTGATGCCGTGACCGAGATTGAACACCAGCGGACCCTCGCCGAGCGCCTCCAGGATCGAATCGACGCCCGAATCGAGTGCCGACCCGCCCGCCACCAGGCGCATCGGATCGAGGTTTCCCTGCACCGGCCCTCCTTCCTGAAGCCGTCGCGCCTGCGAAAGCGGCACGGTCCAGTCCAGTCCCAGCACCGATACGCCGGTCTTTTCCCGGTAGTCGTCAAAACGGCTGCCCCCACCCTTCGGAAACCCGATAACCGGGACTCCGGGATGCACCGACTTGACCTTTCGCACGATCGCTGCGACCGGCGCTACGCAATAGGCATCGAATGACGCCTCATCGAGCACCCCCGACCACGAATCGAAAATCTGTACCGCATCCGCTCCGCTGTCTATCTGCCGGATCAAATACTCCGCCGAACATTCGGCAATCGTTTCGAGCAGCCCCTTCATCGCCTCCGGATCGCGGTATCCGAACAGCCGCGCCGGCGCCTGGTCTGTCGTGCCGTGTCCCGCAATCATGTAGGTCGCAACTGTCCAAGGCGCGCCGCAGAAGCCGATAAGCGTCGTCTCTGCCGGCAGTTTCTGCCGCAGTTCCCGCACCGTTTCATAGACCGGCGAGAGATTCACGTGAAACCTTTCCCGGTCGAGCCGACCGACGTCAGCCGGGGATATCGGCGACATGATCGGACCGCGCCCCTCCTCGAAGCGCAGGTCGCGACCCATCGCATGCGGAACCACAAGGATGTCGGAGAACAGGATAGCAGCGTCGAATGCGAACCGCCGGATCGGCTGTAGCGTCACCTCGACCGCGAGTTCGGGATTGTAGCAGAGATCGAGAAAACTGCCGGCTCGCTTGCGTGTCTCCCGATACTCCGGGAGGTAGCGGCCAGCCTGGCGCATCAACCAGATCGGTGGCGGGAACCGCGTCTCCCCCTTGAAAACCTGCAGGACCTTCCGTTCGTCGTTCATGCTCCACCTTTCCGGAAG
Source organism: Hyphomicrobiales bacterium (assembly GCA_012842935.1). GTDB lineage: Bacteria > Pseudomonadota > Alphaproteobacteria > Rhizobiales > Rhizobiaceae > DUSC01. Next base: position 50,475 of record DUSC01000022.1, read on the forward strand.
ATTCCGAAATAGAACCGAATCCATAAGAGTCTTCTGATTCTAAGACTCTGTCGGAATCGGGAACCAGCGGTTTCCCACATTTTGCCTCGGCCGAAAACCGCAGCGACGCTGCCGAGGTCGATGCACGAAGCCCTGTGAATAATCCGGACAATGACGAAAACGGACGCAACTCCAATCGCTTGGAGAAATGTCCGGAGCAGTCTTCGATGACAGCCGAAAAGGCCGATCTTTCGCTCGCACACTATTCACAACATCGCCGAGGCCCGTCTGCAAGTCGCCGTGATTGTGGACAAACCCACACCCGCATACATTCGGGCGAGCCGCAGCGCGCCAGCACCGCCCTTTATCCACACCGACGCACAGCATCCGACGAAACCTGTGAACAAGACCCAGAGCTTCTTCCATCTCCACCTCATCTCTGACGCCACCGGCGAAACCCTCCTTGCAGCCGGCCGCGCCGCTTCGGCGCAATACAAGGATGCCCGCGCCATCGAACATATCTATCCGCTGGTACGGACCGAAAAGCAGCTTCAGAAGGTTTTCGAGGAGATAGACAGCGAGCCCGGCATCATCCTCTACACCATCGTCGACCAGAATCTTGCGCGGCTCATAGACGAGCGCGCCGGCACGATGGGCTTGCCCTGTGTGTCCGTGCTCGAACCGGTCCTGTCGGTGTTCCAGTCCTATCTCGGCACGCCGGCCGGCCGGCGTGTCGGCGCCCAGCATGTCCTCGACGCCGATTACTTCCGGCGCATCGATGCGCTCAACTTCACGATGGAACACGACGACGGACAGATGCCGGGCGACATCGACGACGCCGACATCGTCATCATCGGCATATCGCGAACGTCCAAGACGCCGACCAGCATCTATCTCGCCAATCGCGGCATCAAGACGGCCAATATCCCGATCGTACTCGGTGTCCCCATGCCCGACGAGTTGATCAGGGCGAAACGGCCTTTGATCGTCGGCCTGATCGCGACGGCAGAAAGGATCTCCCACATACGCCAGAACCGGCTGCTCGGGACCGCCGGGGCATACTCGTCGGCCGATTACGTCGATCGTGCCACGATTGCCCAGGAACTGGCCTATGCGCGACAGATCTGCACCCGCCACAACTGGCCGATGATAGACGTCACACGGCGCTCGATCGAAGAAACGGCGGCGGCCATCGTTGCGTTGCGCGGCAAGACGCGTTAGGCGCTTGCCGACACGGTGACCCATGACCGCCAAGATCATCCTCGCTTCGACCAGTCCGTTCCGCCGCGCCCTCCTCGCCAATGCCGGCGTTGACTTCTCGGTCGACCGGCCACGGATCGACGAACGCGCGGTTGAGCAGACGACGCATGGCAGCGGCGTAACGCCGGACGAAGTCGGCCTGATCCTCGCCCGCGCGAAAGCGGAAGAGGTCAGCGGACGGCATCCGGAAAGCCTTGTCATCGGGTCGGACCAGACGCTCGCCTTCGAGGACGAACTCCTGCACAAGCCCAACGATATGGAAGCAGCGCGGCGTCGGCTCCTCGCTTTCTCGGGGCGTACGCATTTCCTGCACAGCGCCGTCGCGATCGCCCGCAACGGACAAACGGTATGGTCGCATGTCGGCGGGGCGGCAATGACCATGAGGCCGCTAAGCCCCGCCTTCATCGGGCGCCATCTCGCCAGGGTCGGCGAAAAGGCGTTGAGCAGCGTAGGCGCCTACCAGATCGAAGGTGAAGGCATTCAGCTCTTCGAACGGATAGAAGGAGATCATTTTACCATCGTCGGGTTGCCGCTTCTGCCTTTGCTTGAAGCCCTGCGCAGACTTGGCGCGATCGATGGTTGAGGCTGTGAACAAGGCCTTCGTTTGCGGTCACCCGATCGCCCACTCGCGATCGCCGAAAATTCACGGCTACTGGCTTAAGACCTACGGCATCGACGGTTCCTATGTGGCGATCGACGTGCCGCCCCAGGCACTTCGCGGCTTCATCGAAGACCTGCGCAGCGGCGCATTTGCGGGAGGCAATGTCACCTTGCCCAACAAGGAGGCCGCGTTTCTCCTTGCCGACAGGCACGACGCCGCAGCCGATGCGATCGGAGCGGCCAACACGCTATGGGTGGCTGACGGTCTCGTCCATGCCTCGAACACCGATTCCTACGGATTCGCCGCCAACCTCGACGAGAACGCACCTGGGTGGCACCGCGGACGAATCGCCGTCGTACTGGGAGCCGGAGGCGCCGCGCGAGCCGTCGTCCACGCATTGAAGGAACGCGGCTTCGCCGAGATCCGTATCGTCAACCGCACCGTCGTCCGCGCAGAGGAACTCGCCGACCGCTTCGGGGCGCGGGTGTCGGCGCATCGGTTCGACGCCTGCCGTGAGCTCTGCGCCGATGCCGATTTGCTCGTCAACACGACATCCGTCGGCATGTCGGACGACCGCGGTATTCCGGCCGACCCGGCCTGGCTGCCGGATCGGGCGCTCGTAACCGACATCGTCTATGTCCCACTCGAGACGCCCCTGCTTGCCGCCGCCGGGGGCCGCGGCCTGAAGACCGTCGACGGTTTGGGCATGCTTCTCCATCAGGCTGTTCCGGGATTCCAGCGCTGGTTCGGCAGGCGCCCGGCCGTGACGAAGGAACTTCGCGACTTGATTGTCAGGGACATCCAGCAACGATGATCGTCCTTGGCCTCACCGGATCGATCGGCATGGGCAAATCGACGACAGCGGCGATGTTCCGCGAGTTGGGCGTGCCGGTTCACGATTCCGACGAGGCCGTGCATCGCCTCTATGCCGGCGTGGCCGCACCGCTCGTAGAAGCTGCGTTTCCCGGCACGGTGATCAACGGCGTCGTCGACCGCAACCGCCTTGCGACGAGGGTGCTAGGGGATCGTGAGGCGATCCGACATCTGGAGGCAATCATTCACCCCTTGGTCCGCGCCGATGCGGACGCGTTTCTTGACCGTTGCCGCTCGGCCGGTGCGCCGCTTGCGGTTCTGGACATCCCGTTGCTTTTCGAGACGAATGGGCGCGACCGCGTGGACAAGGTGGTCGTGGTCACGGCGCCGGCGGAAGTCCAGCGCGAGCGGGTTCTGGCGCGACCTGGCATGACGCCGGAGAAGCTCGAGGCAATCCTCCTGAAGCAGGTTCCAGACGCCGAAAAACGGGCCCGGGCGGACTTCGTCATCGATACCGGCAACGGGTTGGATCATGCGCGAGCGCAGGTCGCGGCCATCGTTGCGGCCTTGGCCGGGGAGAAGAAGGTTCAGGCAACCGGCGAGCCCTTGTGCTGAGTGGGCGACCGAGGCCAATCTGATCGGGGAGTGATTCGATGCGCGAAATCGTCTTCGACACCGAAACCACCGGCCTCGATTCGCGGCTCGATCGCATCATCGAGATCGGCGGCGTCGAGCTTGTGAACCGTTTCCCGACGGGGCGCGTCTTTCATCACTATGTCGAGCCGCAAGGGCGTGCGATTCATCCGGATGCGGCGGCCGTGCACGGAATCACGAGCGCCGCCCTCGTGGGCAAGCCCACCTTCCAGGAGATCGCCGACGAATTCGTCTCATTCATCGATGGCGCCAGGCTGGTGGCGCACAACGCCAGTTTCGATATCGGCTTCATCAACGCCGAATTCGCGCGTCTCGGCCTGGCGCCGATCGGATCGGAAAGGGTCGTCGACACGCTGGCACTGGCACGCCGCAAGCATCCGATGGGTCCCAACTCGCTCGATGCCCTGTGCCGGCGCTACGGTATCGACAACAGCCATCGCAGCAAGCACGGGGCGCTCCTCGATTCCGAACTGCTGGCCGAAGTCTACATCGAAATGATCGGCGGGCGTCAGGCCGCTCTCGGGCTCGAGGTGGTGGAGCAGACGTCCCGCATCGGCTCGAGCGACGCCGGGATCACCGTCGAGATCGCCAGGCGGGAGCGTTCGCTTCGCCCGCGCCTTTCCGATGAGGAAAGGGCAGCACATGCCGAGATGGTTCGGCGGTTGGGTACAGCCGCGCTCTGGGCGGTCGTGGGGGAAGAGACGACCCGATCCTGACCTGCCGGACAGGATATCTCTAGCTGTTCATCTGAACCTTGGCCTTCGCCTGTTCCTCGGCGATTTTCTGCTGGAACATCTGGGCGAAGTCGATCGGATCGAGCATCAGCGGCGGAAAGCCGCCGTTACGCGTGGCGTCGGCAATGATCTGCCGCGCAAAGGGGAACAGCAGCCGGGGGCACTCGATGAACAGGAGCGGGAGCATGTGCTCCTGCGGGAAGCCTTCGATACGGAAGACGCCGCCATACACGAGTTCCACGTTGAACAGCACGTCCTTGTCGAAACCGGCGCGCGCATTCAGCGAAAGGTTGACGTCGAATTCCTTCTCCGAAAGCGGATTGGCATTCACGTTGACGTTGATGTTGATGCCTGGTGCCTGGTCCCGCCCGCGCAGCGAATTCGGCGCGCCGGGGCTTTCGAAGGAAAGATCCTTCACATACTGCGCGAGCACGTTCAGGGTGGGCTGGGCGCCGTTACCGGACATAGCGCGGGCCGACTGGTTGTTCTCGTTCGTGGCCATGGGCTACATATCTCCTGAGGGCCGCCGAACGGAGCCCGTGCAAAATCCGCGCGTTCGCTATCACGGCGGGATTGACGTGACAAGCTTGCCGCTCAGGCAGACGTGTCATTCGAGTTCCGGACGACGCCACGGCGAGCTGCCGCGGCTCTTCGGTGCACTATGCGAGAATTCATCCTCGCCAAGGTCGATGGTTCGGCCGTTCTGCTTTTGCGTGGCGCCGAATTCGGCGAATCTGAACTCGGTCAGGACTGTCGCCCTCGTTCGCAGGAAACGCCATGCGAGTTCGCGCACCGGCGGAAGAAACAACAGGAGACCGAGCAAGCCGGTCAGAAAGCCGGGGATGAGCAGCAGGGCGCCTGCCAGGAGGACCATTGCGCCGTGCGCCAGTTCGCGACCCGGCGACCCGCCCGTTTGCATCTCCCGCTGCAGCCGGCCGATGATGCCGAGACCCTGCCAGCGCATCAGCACTGCGCCGGCGACGCTCATGACGATCGTGAGCGCGACGGTGGCCAGTACTCCGATCCTGCTTCCGACGATCACGAAAGTCGCGATCTCGGCGAGAGGAAGCGCAATGAAAATCGCGGTTACGGCTAGGGGCACGGTCCTTGTCCTGTCGGATCGGTAGGGCCGCGGTCGGCGGCCGTTGACGCACTACATAGTATCGGATCCGCTGCATTTGAATGATGCGTGCGGGCGTTCTATATGGTGAAGAACGTATTGGACGTGGATTGCAGGCGGCGCCGCGTCGGGAAAACGAGCGACGCAGCGGGCATCGGTTGGCGGCAGACATGGAATTTTTCGATTTCGGCACCCTGTTCTTTCTGATCGCGGCTGTCGTGATCTTCTTCCAGTTGCGCAACGTCCTCGGCCGGCGTACCGGCAACGAGCGCCCGCCGTTCGATCCATATACCGCGGCGCGCAAGCGTGGCACTCAGAAGGAGCCGGCGAAGGCTCCCGACAATATCGTGGCGCTGCCGCGCCGGCGGGGCTCCGCCGAGGTTACCGAGGAAGCCTACAAGGCGATCGATGCGTTCGCTCCCGTTGGCTCCGATCTCAACAAAGGCCTTCGGGCGATCAAGGACAACGATCCGTCCTTCGAGCCGAAGGTTTTCCTCGACGGTGCCAAGATGGCTTATGAGATGATCGTGATGGCCTTTGCCGATGGCGACCGCAAGACGTTGAAGAACCTACTTTCGCGCGAGGTCTATGACGGTTTCGTCGCCGCCATCGCCGATCGCGAGTCGCGCTCCGAGAAGATCCAGTCGTCGTTCGTCGGCATAGACAAGGTGGACATCGTTGGCGCGGAGATGAAGGGCAGCGAGGCCCATATCACGCTGCGCATCGTCAGCGAGCTGATCTCGGCGACGCGCGACAGCGCCGGCAAGGTCATCGACGGCGACCCGGAGACGGTAGCCGAAGTGAAGGATGTGTGGACTTTCGCGCGCGATACGCGGTCGCGCGATCCGAACTGGCGGCTCGTCGCTACGGAGGAAGAGGACTGATTCCCGGCGGCGGGAGGTGCGCGCCGTGCCGCTTTCTTGCCTGTTCAGACCGGTCGATTTTGGCGGCGTCCCCGGCTGGCGGACGGACCGCCTCGATCTCGCATTCGCCGCCTTCAGGCTCTGCGCGATCCGCGCGGCCGAAAGGCCTTACCGCTCCGGATCGCTCGGCATTGCCGCAGAATCCTTCGCCCCGTCCTATGAGGAAGCGCGCGCGCTCGGTGCGATCGATGTGCGCGATGCACGGCTTTTCTTCGAACGCCATTTCGTTCCGATGGCCATCGCGTTGGAAGACGGCGGCAGCGGCTTCGTTACGGGATTCTACGAACCGGTCGTCGTAGCCTCGCCGGTGCGCACGGAGCGTTTCAGCGTTCCCCTGCTCTCCCGACCTGATGACCTCGTCGCGATCGACGACGCGAACCGGCCTTCCGAAATGGATCCGTACCTGGCATTCGGCCGGGCGACGGATGATGGCATCGTCGAGTACTACGACCGCCGGGCGATCGATTCGGGCGCGCTGGAAGGACGCGGCCTGGAGATGGCATGGCTGGAGGACAAGGTCGACGCCTATTTCGTCCACGTCCAGGGTGCAGCTCGCCTCTCGATGACCGACGGCACGACGCGCCGCGTCACCTACGACGCGAAGTCCGGGCAGCGCTTCACCGGGGCTGGCCGGGTGCTTGTCGATCTCGGCGAGATCCCGCCTGCCGAAGTTACGATGCAGTCGATCCGGCGCTGGCTCGGCGAGCACCCCGAGAGGGTGGACGAGATCCTCTGGCAGAACCGCTCCTACATCTTCTTCCGCGAGGCACCGGTCGACGATCCGTCTCTGGGACCGATCGCGGCAGCGAAGGTCCCGCTCACGGCGGGACGTTCGATCGCGGTCGATAGGCTGCTTCACACGTTCGGCACCCCGTTCTTCGTTTCGGCACCCGCGCTGACCGCGTTCGGGGGCGACGGCTTCCGAAGGCTCATGATTGCCCAGGATACCGGATCAGCAATCGTCGGACCGGCACGCGGCGACCTCTTCGCCGGATCGGGCGGCGCCGCCGGCGACATCGCGGGCACCATTCGTTCGACGGCTGACTTCTATGTTCTCGTGCCGCGCGGCCTCGCCGAAGCGGAAGGCCGGGTCCGATGACCGGAGTCTTGAGCGAGGAAGATCGCGTCCTCTGGAACCTGGTGGCGAAGACCGCAAAGCCGCTGCGCAAGGTGCCAGCGCGCCCGGCGCCGCCGGAAGTACCGGAGCCGGCGCCGGCGCCCAAGGCTGCCGCGCCGGCTCAGCCGGCAGCGCTCCTGCCGCAGCCCTCGCCACGAAAGGAGCATGTCGCCCACAAGTTCGACGTCCAGACGCGCGACAAGATCTCGAAGGGGCGGTTGCCGCTGGAGGGTCGCGTCGATCTCCACGGAATGACTCAGGAGGAAGCTTACTCCTTGCTCCTGTCGTTTCTCGGGCGGGCGCACGAGAGGGGGATCCGCTACGTTCTCGTCATCACCGGCAAGGGGTCGTCGTCGCGTAGCGGCGGCGTCCTGCGCAGGTCGTTGCCGTCCTGGCTGAAGACGCAGCCGTTCCGCCACCTCGTCAGCGGCATCGACGAGGCGGCGCGCCATCACGGCGGCGGCGGTGCCTTCTACGTGCGGCTGAGACGGCGGGACGCCGGCAGATGACCCCGTTCGGCGCGCGCTTGCGCCGCCTCCGGCGCGACAAGGGCGTGACGCAGAAGGAGATGGCGGCGGCGCTCGGCGTCAGCGCCGCCTACCTGTCGGCCCTGGAGCACGGCCGTAGAGGCGTTCCCTCCTGGCCGCTGGTGCAGAAGATCATCGGCTACTTCAACGTCATCTGGGACGATGCGGAGGAACTGCAGCGCCTGGCCGCCGCCTCGGATCCGCGAGTTGTCGTCGACACGGCGGGCCTGTCGCCGGAAGCCACCCGCTTCGCCAACCGAATTGCCGCGGAGATCGGCCGACTGGACCAGGGCACCATCGCCCGGCTCGAGGCGATTATCGATGAGGACAGGCGGCGCTAGAGGTCGCGCCGGCGTCGCTCCGCATCGGCCGACGGTCAAAAGAGGCTTCGCAGCTCGGCGATTTTATCGTTCACCAGCCAGCCATAATAGTTCTCTTCGGGAAGCCGGGGTTCGAGGCCCCTTGCGATGCGGTCGTCGTTCTCGCGCTTCAGCGCCCGTGCGCGGCCCTCCGGATCGCCGACATTGTAGAGCGTAGCGGTGATTCCGGGGTTCCGGGAGATGTCGAAGCCGGCGATGCTGTCGTAGGCGTCGATCGACTTCTTCAGCGTCGCGGCGACGTAGGGCAGCGTCAGATCCGGGTCCATGATCGTCTGATAGACCTCCTGCGGTTTGCGATGGCTGAGTTTCGGCAGGCCGGAGACCTGGTTGACGAGGTCGCTCATCTGCAGCGCGGTGAGTGGGTTGAGCTGCCCGATGCCGAAGGTCTGCCCGGCATAGAACGGCTGGAAGAAAGTCTGGCTGAAGCGCTTGTTGGGGAACGTGGTGCCGCCGACATTCTTGCCGCGGAACTTTGTGTTCCAAACATTCTCGCGACAGGTCCACGCCGCGTAGCTCCCGGAATTGTCGTCGCACTGGGCGAATTCGGGACGCCGGATGAAGGTGTCGATGTCTTCGCCGTCGTAGGCAAAAGAAAACCCGCTGGACAGATAGGACACCGCCTTGAGGTAGTAGGTCTGTAGGCGGTCGTAGGCGTCGACGTTGTAGGTGTGCTCGCCGACGATCGCACCGGCGACGTGAATCGGGTCGATGCCGTATTGCCGAGACACCGCAACGATCTTGGCGCGGAGATCGGGATCGCTGGCTAGGAGCTTGTAGACTTTGCGGTATTTCGCCTCGTATGTGGTCTTCAGAGCCTGCGTGCGCGTCGCCGATGCGCCGGGGATGGCCGGCTGCTCCTCGTGGCGGTTTCCCGGCGGTACGAGCGTCGCGGCTTCCGCAGTCGCGACGGTGAGGAGCAGGAGCGTTAGGAACAGACGAAGCGTCATCCGGGACTACCTAGGGGGCCAGGGGCCGATCGCGCAGGATAGGGCACGCGATGCGGGCAGTCGAGGACCTGGCGGCATCGCCAGCCCCCGCCCGACGTCGCCCATGGCCCGGTTTCCCGGGACAGACCCTTCCTAAAGAATGAATCGCGACAAATCTGTGTTCTTGGCGAGATCGCCGACGTGGCGGCGCACGTAGTCGGAATCGATCGTCACCGTCGTTCCGCTGCGGTCCGGCGCCTCGAAGGAAATCTCGTCGAGCACGCGTTCCATCACCGTCTGCAGACGCCGCGCGCCGATGTTTTCAACCGTCGCGTTGAGGTCGACCGCAATTCCGGCCAGCGAATCGATGGCGTCGTCGGTGAATTCCAGCGTGATGCCCTCGGTGTCGAGCAGCGCGATGTATTGCTTGATGAGACTCGCCTCCGTCTCCGTCAGGATGCGTCGAAAGTCTTCCTTCTCCAGCGGGCGGAGTTCGACGCGGATCGGAAGACGACCCTGCAGTTCGGGCAGCAGGTCCGACGGCTTGGCCACGTGAAACGCGCCCGACGCGATGAACAAGATGTGATCGGTCTTGACCGGGCCGTATTTCGTCGCGACCGTGGTGCCCTCGACCAGCGGCAGGAGGTCGCGTTGCACCCCCTCACGGCTCACGCCGGCGCCGATGCCGCCCTCGCGCGAGGCGATCTTGTCGATCTCGTCGAGGAAGACGATGCCGTCGTTCTCGGTCGACTCGAGCGCGCGGCGGACCACTTCCTCCTGGTCCAGGAGCTTGTCGGACTCGTCGTTGATCAGGATCGGATAGGACTCCCTGACCGTCGTCTTTCGGGTCTTCGTGCGCTTGCCGCCCATTGCCTTCGACAGCATGTCGTTGATGTTGAGAACGCCGATGTTGCCGCCCGGAATGCCGGGAATCTCGAAACCCGGCATACCCGTGCCGGTATCGGCGACCTCGATCTCGATCTCCTTGTCGTCGAGTTCGCCGTCGCGCAGTTTGCGGCGGAAGGATTCCCGCGTCGCCGGGCTTGCGGTCTTACCGACGAGCCCGTCGAGGACCCGCTCTTCGGCGTTGATGTGGGCGCGCGCCTTGACGTCCTCGCGCATCTTCTCGCGCACGAGGCCGATGGCGACCTCGACGAGATCGCGCACGATCTGCTCGACGTCGCGTCCGACATAGCCTACCTCGGTGAACTTCGTCGCTTCGACCTTGATGAACGGGGCGCCGGCGAGCTTGGCGAGCCGGCGGGAAATTTCCGTCTTGCCGACGCCGGTCGGGCCGATCATGAGGATGTTCTTCGGCATCACCTCCTCGCGCATCTGCCCTTCGAGCTGCTGGCGGCGCCAGCGGTTACGCAAGGCGACGGCGACGGCGCGCTTGGCGTCCTTCTGGCCGATGATGTAGCGATCGAGCTCGGACACGATCTCGCGGGGGGAAAAGGTCGTCATTGTTCTTCGTTCTCTGGATCGAATTGCATGATGAGAATGTCGCCGGTGCGGCCGAGGAGATTCGGGATTGGGCGGAAGCCTACCTTGGAAAAGGCGCGCACGGCCCTTTCATTGCGGATCAGCGGGTCGATGATGATGGTCTTATGGCCTTCTTCGCGCAGCCGGCGCACGAAGGCGGCGAGCGCGGCCGATCCGATGCCTTTCGAAAGCCGCTCGGGATCGCCGATCGCGATGTCGACGCCGACGGCATCGGACGGCAATCCGGCGAGCCACGGATGATCGGCGATCCACCTCTCGTTCTGATGATCGCCGACGAACCAGCACTGGATGTAGCCCGCCGGCGTGCCGTCGATCGCGATCAGGAAGGGACGCGTCGTGTCGCGGCCTTCGACCATGTTACGGACGAAACCGAGTTCGTCCTCGGTGTTGCCCCACCACTCTCGCATGTGCGGCAGGTCCAGCCACGCGCGCAGCAACGGATAGTGGTTGGTGCCGACCGGGACGAAGCCGATCGGCTGCGGCTCACTCGGCATCGATCGATTCCACGATGACGTTATGGTTGGTGTAGACGCAGATATCGGCGGCAATCTGCATGGCGCGCCGGGCGATGTCTTCGGCGTCCTTGTCGGAATCGATCAGGGCACGCGCCGCGGCCAGCGCATAGTTGCCGCCGGAGCCGATCGCCATGACGCCCAGCTCGGGCTCCAGCACGTCGCCGGTGCCTGTCAGCGCAAGCGAGACGTTGCGGTCGGCGACCAGCATCATCGCTTCCAGTCGGCGCAGGTAGCGGTCGGTGCGCCAGTCCTTTGCAAGTTCGACGCAGGCGCGGGTCAGCTGGTCCGGATACTGCTCGAGCTTGGTTTCCAGGCGTTCGAGAAGGGTGAAGGCGTCGGCGGTAGCGCCGGCGAATCCGGCAATCACGTTGCCCTTGCCGATGCGGCGGACCTTGCGGGCGTTGCCCTTCATGATGGTCTGGCCGAGACTGACCTGTCCGTCGCCGGCAATCACGACCTTGCCGCCCTTGCGCACGGTGACGATCGTCGTGCCGTGCATGTTGATATCGTTCGACATCGAGTTCTCCGGTCAGCGCGATCCCTACGGCAATCGGCGCGGTACGAGTTGTTCGCGATCCTATGTATGCACGCGGCAGCCGAATGCAAATTGCCGCGGCCGCCGCCCCGGTCGGCGAACTGGCAATCCCGCGCCCATGCTGTTAGAAGGCGGCGACCTCGCGCAACCCATCGGAGAACGGACATGGCGTCGTCCAGTCGCGTTGCGGCGGTGAGCCGCAGTACCAGGGAGACGGAGATTTCCGTCACCGTCGATCTTGACGGGACGGGGCGCTACGACGTCGCCACGGGCGTCGGCTTCTTCGATCACATGCTCGAACAACTGTCCCGCCATTCGCTGATCGACATCGTCGCCAGGGCGAAGGGCGACCTGCACATCGACGACCACCATACGGTGGAGGACACCGGCATTGCGCTCGGTCAGGCCATCTCCAGGGCACTCGGCGACAGGCGCGGCATCTGCCGCTATGCCTCGATCGATCTCGCCATGGACGAGACGCTGACCTCGGCGGCCGTCGACGTCTCCGGCCGGCCCTTCCTCGTCTGGAACGTGACGTTCTCGGCTGCGAAAATCGGCACCTTCGATACTGAGCTCGTTCGCGAGTTCTTCCAGGCGCTGGCGCAGAACGCCGGGATCACGCTACACGTCCGCAACCAATACGGCGCCAACAACCACCACATCGCGGAAACCTGCTTCAAGGCGGTCGCGCGCGCCCTGCGCGTGGCAATCGAGGCGGATCCGCGGCAGGCGGGCGCGATCCCGTCGACCAAGGGCACGCTGGGAGGCTGAGATGGCAGCCTACGTCGTCATGGAACGACCGGACGAAGGACACGAAAAGGCGGTCTTCGTCCGCGACGGCTTCACCATGGTCGGATTCCTCCTGCCCGTCGTCTGGCTGCTGTGGCAGCGGCTGTGGATCGAGGGCGCGCTGGCGATCGGCGCAGCCCTGCTTCTCGCGGCAGCGGAAGGGTCAGGCGGGTCCTTCGCCTTGGCGCCGCCGCTGGTCTCGATCCTGCTCTCGATCTATGTCGGCCTTGAGGGACCGGCGTTGCGAATCGCTGCGTTGCGCAGGCGCGGATACGCCGATCGCGGCGTGGTGGAGGCGGACTCGCTCGACGAGGCCGAAATACGCTATTACGCCGGCGTGGACCCCGCCGGACGTGACGCAATCGTGACGATGGCGGCGTCGCCATCCCGGCCCGCAGTCGCCGGGCCGGCACTCGGCCTGCTCGCCTATCCGGGGGCGCGCTGACATGCGGGTCGCCATCATCGACTACGGTTCGGGCAATCTGCGCTCGGCGACGAAGGCCTTCGAGCGTGCCGCGCGCGAAGCCGGAATCGCCGCAGAGATCGACCTGACGGCCGATTCGCGACGGGTACGCACGGCCGACCGCATTGTCCTTCCCGGCGTCGGCGCCTATGCCGATTGCGCCGCCGGCCTGCACGCCGTCGAGGGCATGTGGGACGCGATCGACGAAGTCGCCAGACAGAAGGGCCGGCCTTTTCTGGGTATCTGCGTCGGCATGCAGCTGATGTCGGAGAGGGGACTGGAGAAAACGGTCACGCGGGGCTTCGGCTGGATCGCCGGCGACGTGACGGAGATAGAACCGTCGGACCCGGCATTGAAGATCCCGCAGATCGGCTGGAATACGATCGAGCTGAGGCGCGACCATCCGCTGTTCGCCGGCATCGCCACCGGAGAAGGCGGCCTGCACGCCTACTTTGTCCATTCCTATCATCTGGTCGCGACGAATCCGGAGGATGTGGTGGCCGTGACGGACTATGGCGGTCCGGTAACGGCCGCGGTGGCGCGCGGCAACGTCGCCGGCACGCAGTTCCATCCCGAGAAGAGCCAGGCGCTGGGCCTGGCCCTGATCGCCAACTTTCTGAGGTGGAAGCCGTGATCCTGTTCCCTGCCATCGACCTGAAGGACGGTCAGTGCGTCCGCCTCAAGCTCGGCGAGATGTCGAGCGCGACCGTCTACAACGACGATCCCGCGGCGCAGGCGAAAGCCTTCGAGGACCAGGGATTCGAGTGGCTGCATGTCGTCGACCTCAACGGCGCCTTTGCCGGCGGGAGCGTCAACGGCGTTGCCGTCGAGGCAATCCTCGGGGCGACGAAGAACCCTGTCCAGCTCGGCGGCGGCATCCGCAGCCTCGCACACATCGAGACGTGGCTCGCCAAGGGCCTGGCGCGCGTCATCCTCGGCACGGTCGCGGTGAAGAATCCCGACCTCGTGAGGGAGGCGTGCCGTCTGTTTCCCGGCAGGATCGCCGTCGGTATTGACGCGCGCGGCGGCAAGGTCGCGGTCGAGGGTTGGGCGGAGGCGTCTACGCTCGGGGCCGTCGATCTGGCAAGGAAGTTCGAGGGTGCCGGCGTCGCCGCCATCGTCTATACCGACATAGACCGCGACGGCGTGTTGGCCGGCATCAATTGGGAGGCGACGATCGAGATGGCCGAAGCGGTGTCCATCCCCGTCATTGCCTCGGGCGGCCTCGCCTCGCTTGCCGACATCGTACGCATGACCATGCCCGACGCGAAACGGCTCGAGGGCGCGATTGCCGGCCGCGCCCTCTATGACGGGCGCATCGACCCGGCGGAAGCCCTGGCCATCCTGCGCGGCGACTACAAGCCTGCACCGGCCTTGTTCGAGGAATTGCAGTGACCCTGAAGGCCCGCGTCATCCCCTGTCTCGACGTCAAGGACGGCCGTGTCGTCAAGGGCGTCAACTTCGTCGACCTGATCGACGCCGGCGATCCGGTCGAGGCTGCGAAGGCCTACGACGCCGCCGGTGCCGACGAACTGTGCTTCCTCGACATCACCGCCAGCCACGAGGACCGCGACACGATTTTCGACGTCGTCGCGCGCACGGCCGAGCAGTGCTTCATGCCGCTGACCGTGGGCGGCGGCGTACGCAGCACGGCGGACATCAGGAAACTGCTGCTCGCCGGTGCCGACAAGGTGTCGATCAACACGGCCGCGGTGAAGAATCCGTCCTTCGTCGCCGAAGCGGCAGACAAGTTCGGCAACCAGTGCATCGTCGTCGCCATCGACGCCAAGAAGGTTTCGGGACAGGGCGAGGCGGACCGCTGGGAGATCTTCACGCATGGCGGCCGCGAGAAGACCGGCATCGACGCTGTCGAGTTCGCGCAGAAGGTGGTCGACCTCGGTGCCGGCGAGATCCTGCTCACCTCGATGGACCGCGACGGCACCAAGGCCGGCTACGACATCGCCCTGACGCGGGCGGTCGCCGACGCCGTACGCGCGCCGGTCATCGCCAGCGGTGGGGTCGGCACGCTCGACCATCTGGTCGAAGGTATTCGCGACGGCCATGCCACCGCCGTGCTTGCCGCATCGATCTTCCATTTCGGCACCTATTCGATCGGCGAGGCCAAGGACCACATGGCCCGCGCCGGACTGCCGATGCGACTCGACACCGTTTCGCGAACGTCCTAAAGCCGCCGGATGAGCGCCTTCAAGCTGTCCGATCTCGAAGCGATCATCGCCATGCGCGCGCGGTCCGGCGACCAGGGGTCGTGGACGGCGAGGCTTTTTGCCGCCGGCATGGACAGGGCCGCGAAGAAGCTCGGCGAGGAGGCGGTCGAGACGGTGATCGCCGCGATCCGCGGCGACCGCGGAGCGCTCGTGTCCGAGAGCGCCGACATGCTCTACCACTGGCTCGTCGTCCTCGCCGTGGCCGGCGTTCCGCTGTCGGATGTGCTTGCGGAGCTCGAGCGGCGGACGCGGCAGTCGGGTGTCGCCGAGAAGGCCTCGCGCGGCGATGGTGCCTGAGAAAGGCGCGGTGTCGATGGATCAACTGGCCGACGTCGGAAAGTACTCCCCCTACCGCTTCTTTTCGGCGCAGGAATGGGCCGCATTCCGGGCCGACACGCCGCTGACCCTGACGGCCGACGAGGTGCACCGGCTTTCCTCGCTCTACGAGCCCATCGATCTCGACGAGGTGCGGCGCATCTACCTGTCGATGTCGCGGCTGCTGTCGGCCCATGTCGAGGCGAGCCAGTTGCTGTTCAGCCAGCGCAAGCTGTTCTTTAACGCCAACGACGCGATCAAGACACCCTTCATCATCGGAATGGCCGGCTCGGTAGCCGTCGGCAAGTCGACGACCGCGCGCGTGCTGAAGGAGCTGCTCGCGCGGTGGCCGTCGAGCCCCAAGGTCGATCTGGTGACGACTGACGGGTTTCTCTATCCGAACGAGATCCTGCGCCGTGAGAATCTTATGGAGCGCAAGGGGTTTCCCGACAGCTATGACGTCGGCGCGTTGCTGCGTTTCCTCTCGGCGATAAAATCGGGTCAGCCGAACGTGCGCGCGCCGGTCTATTCGCATCTGACCTACGACGTCGTACCGGGCGAGTACGTCACCATCGACCGGCCGGACATCCTGATCTTCGAGGGTCTCAACGTGCTGCAGCCGCGCGAACTGCCGAAGGACGGCAAGTTCGTGCCGTTCGTCTCCGATTTCTTCGACTTCTCGATCTACATTGACGCCGAGGAGGAGCAGATCCACAGCTGGTACATCACGCGCTTCATGCGCCTGCGCGAGACGGCGTTCCGCAACCCGGAATCCTTCTTCCACCGTTATTCGCAGCTGTCGGAGGAAGCCGCGCGCGCCATCGCCGAGGGCCTGTGGCACAACATCAACCTGAAGAACCTTCGCGAGAACATCCTTCCGACGCGGCCGCGCGCCGACCTGATCCTCAAGAAGGGCGCCGACCATCTGGTCGAGGAAGTGGCGTTGCGGAAGCTGTGACCGCGGGACGCCCCCTTCGGCGCCGCTCGTTTTCGCTTCCTTAATCCGGTCCTGACAGGATCGCTGCGCGAAAGAGCTGCGCAGGCATCGATGCGGTTTTTCTCCCGACTCGCCCCTCCCTACCGCGTCGTCGCGATTGCGGCGCCCGTGCTGCTTGCCGTTCACGTGACCGCGCTGGTCTGGGCGCTGATCGACCCGGAAACGCCTGCGACCATCGCCGACAAGGACTTCGCCAACTACTGGATGGCGGGGCGACTGGTGCACGAAGGCCGCTTCATGGACCTGTTCGGCCCGCAATCCGTCTATTTCTCGCATCTGGCAGATGCCTTCGGCGCCGACTTCCCGTGGCACAACTGGAGCTATCCGCCGCACTACCTCCTGCTGGTCTGGCCCCTGGGCTTCCTCTCCTACGAGGTGGCGATGCTCCTCTTCCTGCTGTCAACCGGCACGCTCTTCCTGCTCGCCCTGCGCGGCTTCGCCCGCCAAGCGGGTCCGATAGCCTGGGTCTCGGCGGGCCCATTCGTCGCGCACAACTTCTGGGCGGCGCAGAACGGCTATCTGACCGCCGCGCTCGCGCTCGGCGCGTTGGGGCTACGCGACCGGCGGCCGGTCCTCGCGGGGGTCCTGCTCGGCCTTCTGACGGTGAAGCCGCAGCTCGGCCTGCTCTTCCCGTTCCTGCTTGTCGCCGAGCGGCGCTGGTCGATGATCGCGAGTGCTGCATCGACCACGCTGGCGCTCGTCGGCGGCTCTGCCGTCATCTTCGGAATCGACGCATGGAAGGGCTATCTCGACGAGGTCGTACCCTATCAGTCGCTGGTCATGCGCGCTCTCGAGGGTACGTTCCTCCTGATGATGCCGTCGGTTTTCGGTGCGCTGCGCGGCTGGCACGTCGCGTCCGATACGGCTCTCGCGCTGCATCTCTTTGTGGCGGTGCCGGTCGCGCTGGCGACGTCTGTCGCCTTCTTTCGGGTGGCCGATGCGCACTACCGGACGGCGTTGTTTCTTCTCGCCTCGATCATCGTCACGCCCTATGCACTGAGCTACGACATGGGAACGCTGGTCCCGGCGCTGGCGTTGCTCGCGGCCGGCGAAACCGTCGCCGGTTCAGGCGGCAGATCCCGCGCTGCGCTGCTCGCGATCGCGATGCTGCTTCCGGTTCTGATGATACCGTTCGGCAGCATCGGAATCCCGCTGGCTGCGCCGGTTCTTCTCGCAGTCTATGTGCTGACGCTTGCGGAGGCGCGGATGTTCGGCCGAATCAGTGCGCCGTCGCAAGATGACGTCGGGATGTCGCCGTCATCTGCCACTGCGCCGTGACACCGCCGTCACGCCTGCTCGAGATCGGGGATTCGCAGCACCTGGCCGGGATAGATCTTGTCCGGGTGGGTGAGCATCGGCTTGTTGGCCTCGAAGATCGCGGTGTGCTTGGCGCCCTTGCCCTTGCCGTAATACGCCTCGGCGATCTTCCACAGATTGTCGCCTTTCTTGACCGTGTGGAAGACCGGGGCCTTGGCGGGTGTCGACGCCTTGACGAGTGCCGTCATGTCGGTCGCCTCGAGCGAAAGGCCGCTGTCGGGTGCGACGATCTTGAGCTCTTCGGCATCGACTTTCGAAATTCCGAGGGTGTTGCCGACCGCGACGATCGCTTTCTCGAAGATCGACTGATCGGCGACGACGCCTTTCAGGATCGCCTTGTCGCCCTCGACCTTCACTTCGACCTTCTCGGTGCCGAGCTTGTAGGACTCGAGTTCTGACTTCAGTTCCTCGGCCTTCGGCGCCTCGTCTTCGCCGCCGAAGCCGAGCTTCTTGCCGACACTCTTCATGAAATCGAATACGCCCACCGTTCCCTGCTCCTCATCCGAAACGTCGCGGCAAGTCTCGCATCTGCGATCGCGAATTGAAAGACGCGAATGTGCCGCACGCGAACTGCCCTCCATCCCGCGGCGCCGCAGGAACGACCGGCTGCGTTCAGTCTCCCGTTACGCGGCCGCGCAGCTTCTTCACCGTCGAGCGGCCGGCCTTCGTCTTCAGTCGGCGCTCGACGGCTCCCTTGGAGGGCCTGGTCTTCTTGCGCGGCGGTGGAGGCGGTTCGGCGGCTTTGGCAATCAGCGCCAGGAGTCTGGCGCGCGCGTCGGCGCGGTTCTGCTCCTGCGTGCGGAAGCGCTTCGCCTCGATGACGATGACGCCTTCTTTCGTCGCGCGCTGGCCGGCGAGCCTGATGATTCGCTCGCGGACCGGCTCGGGAAGGCCCGGCGCGTTGGCCGCGTCGTATCGCAGTTGCACGGCTGTCGCCACCTTGTTGACGTTCTGCCCGCCCGGACCCGACGAGCGGACGAACGTCTCGACGAGTTCGTCCTCATCGATGGCGACGCCGGGAGCGATAAGGATAGCGCTCATTCCCGCCACACCGAAACGTCGTGGAGCGGCTTGCGTCCGATCGCCGGCACGGTCGCGCCTTCTGCCGGATGACCGACGACCATCAGGATCATGGGCTTTTCGTTCTCGGGTCGGCCGCAGATCGCATTCAGGAATCCCATCGGCGACGGCGTGTGGGTCAGTGACGCCAGTCCGGCATTGTGGAGGGCGGCAATCAGCAGACCGGTGGCGATGCCGACCGATTCCGGCATGTAGTAGTGTTTCGCACGGCCTCCCTCGGCATTGGTTCCGTAGCGTTGACCGAAAACGACGATCAGCCAGGGCGCCACCTCGAGAAACGGTTTCTCGGCGTCCGTGCCGAGAGGCGCGAGCGCCTCGAGCCACTCGGCAGAGGCGCGGTCGCCATAGAATCGGCGCTCCTCCTCCTCCGCGGCGAGCCGTATCTCGTGCTTGATCGCAGGGTTCGAGACACAGACGAACGTCCAGGGCTGCTGGTTGGCCCCCGACGGCGCGCTCGCGGCGGTCATGACACAGTCCTCTATGATTCCGCGCGGCACCGGCCGGTCGGAAAACTGCCGGACGGTTCGCCGGCGGCCCATCAGGGCGCGGAAGGATGCGGCACGTGCCGCCATCTCGTCGGGCGGCACGGAGGTGAAGTCGAGGGCAATCTCGTTCCGCTTCGTCATGATGGTCTACTTAGACAGATTCCCGCGCCCGGCCGAAGAGAAAAAGGGACCTGGCGAGCGACCGGACCGGCCGATCGCGCAGTACGGGACCGAGCGGCCCCGGCGGCCGGACCTCGCGCGTCACGTCCAGAGAACGCCGCTGGCGACTGGATCCTGGGGAACTTGACCGGACGAAAGACGGCTCGGGGCTCGGCCGAGCCTTTCGGCGGCGGTGTTCGGCGGCGAGTTTACTCGGCGGCCTCGCGCAGCGTCGGGGCGGCGCTGCGCACGGTTGCATCGACATGCGATTCGAACTTGCCGAAATTGTCGATGAACATGCCGACCAGGCGGCGCGCCTGGCGATCGTAGGCCGCCTTGTCGGCCCAGGTCGAGCGCGGGTCAAGGATCGAGGAATCGATACCCTCGACAGAAACCGGAACGGCGAAGCCGAAATTGGGATCCGTGCGGAATTCGGCAGTCTTCAGGGTTCCGTCGAGCGCGGCCGCGAGCAAGGCCCGCGTCGCCTTGATCGGCATGCGCCGGCCGGTGCCGTAGGCGCCGCCCGTCCAACCCGTGTTGACCAGCCAGCAGTCGACCTTGTGCTCGGCGATCAGCCGGCGCAGCAGATTGCCGTATTCGGACGGATGGCGCGGCATGAAGGGCGCGCCGAAGCAGGTCGAAAACGTCGCCTCGGGTTCGGTCACGCCCTTCTCCGTGCCCGCGACCTTCGCGGTATAGCCTGAGAGAAAGTGGTACATCGCCTGTGCCGGCGTCAGCTTTGCGATGGGCGGCATCACGCCAAAGGCATCCGCAGTCAGCATGATGATGTTTTTCGGGTGGCCCGCTCGGCCCGTCGCGCTTGCGTTCGGGATGAAGTGCAGCGGGTAGGCGCAGCGTGTGTTCTCCGTCAGGCTGCCGTCGTCGAGGTCGGGAATGCGGTCTTCGTCGAGGACAACATTCTCGAGCACCGTGCCGAAACGCCGGGTCGTGGCAAAGATTTCCGGCTCGGCTTCGGACGACAGGCGGATCGTCTTGGCGTAGCAACCGCCTTCGAAATTGAAGATCCCGTCGGGACCCCAGCCGTGCTCGTCGTCGCCGATCAGCGTGCGGCTGGAATCGGCCGACAGCGTCGTCTTGCCGGTGCCGGAAAGGCCGAAGAACACCGCCGATCGGTCCTGCGCGTCGACATTGGCCGAACAGTGCATCGGCATGACCTGGCGCGCCGGAAGAATGTAGTTGAGCGCCGTGAAGACGGACTTCTTCATCTCTCCGGCATAGGACGTTCCGCCGATCAGCACGATCAAGCGGGTCAGGTCGACGGCGATGACCGTCTCTGTGCGCGTCTCGTGGCGGCCCGGATCGGCGCGGAACGACGGCAGGTTGATGATCGTCATCTTCGGCACGAAGTCGTCGAGCGCCGCGGCAGCCGGACGGATCAGCAGGTTGCGGATGAAGAGCGAGTGCCACGCATATTCGGTGATGACGCGGGTCGGCAGGGCGTTGGCCTCGTCGGCGCCGCCGATCAGGTCCTGGACGAAGAGTTCCTTCCCTTCGGCATGCGCCAGGAAGTCGGCGTGCAGCAGGTCGAAGTGGGCGCGGCTGATCGGCTTGTTGTTGTCCCACCAGACATGGGCTTCGGTTTCCGCATCGCGCAGGACGAACTTGTCCTTCGGCGACCGGCCGGTGTGCTGGCCTGTATAGGCCACGAGCGCGCCGTGCGCCGAGAGCTTTGCCTCGCCGCGCTGAAGGGCTTCCTCGTAGAGGGCCGCCTCGTTGAGATTGTAGTGGACCTTGCCCGCATTCGTGATTCCCGCGGTCTCGATTCCGCAGGCGAGATTGCGTTTGCCGACTTCTTTCATGTTTGCTCCTCGAGCAGCCATTCGCCGCACCAAACCGAAAGGCTGCCGGGAGGATCGACTGCACCATCCCGTTGGCCAGGCGTCGTCACAAACAGAAAAGACAAGCGAATTCAAATCATTAATCGATTTAAAAATTTGAAAAACATTTAAACCGTTTAAAGTCAGGCAATTTTCGCCGCGATGCCCAAGGATTGGACAGTTCGCTTCGTCCTATGGGCGGGTCTGGAGCAGGAGTGAGACCGCCGGCGCCCTTGCCTTGAAGGGCGCGCAGAGTCTATGCCACATTTTGTACCCAATTTGTACGCCAATTGCCCCTTTCTCGAGGCAGGAAGGGATCCGCTCATGAGGGAGCCGCTTGACATGGCAACAATCGCGCTTGTCGACGACGATCGCAACATCCTGACGTCCGTTTCGATTGCGCTGGAATCCGAGGGATATCGGGTCGAGACGTTCACCGACGGTGCCTCGGCACTCGAAGGACTTTCCGCCCGTCCGCCGAATCTCGCCATCCTCGACATCAAGATGCCGCGCATGGACGGCATGGAACTCCTCCGGCGCCTCCGGCAGAAGACCGACCTCCCGGTCATCTTCCTCACCTCGAAGGACGACGAGATCGACGAGCTGTTCGGCCTCAAGATGGGGGCCGACGACTTCATCAAGAAGCCGTTCTCGCAGCGCCTGCTGGTCGAACGTGTCAAGGCCGTGCTGCGCCGCGCCAGCGCGCGCGAAGCTGCCGCGAAAGCGCCCGCCAGCCAGCAGAAATCTCTGGAGCGTGGGCAGCTGGTGATGGACCAGGAGCGCCACACCTGCACCTGGAAAGGTGAACCGGTGACGCTGACGGTCACGGAGTTCCTCATCCTGCATTCGCTCGCACAGCGGCCCGGTGTCGTGAAAAGCCGCGACGCGCTGATGGATTCGGCCTATGATGAACAGGTTTATGTCGACGACCGGACCATCGACAGCCACATCAAGCGCCTGCGCAAGAAGTTCAAGGCGGTCGACGATGACTTCGACATGATCGAGACGCTCTATGGGGTAGGCTATCGCTTCCGCGAGGCGTGAACATCTCGGGAAAGCCCAGGATGGCGACGGACATCGAGGTCACTAAGCCGGCCGCGGCTGGTAAGGCTGCTGCGCCGGCTTCGTCGCGTTTCGTGTCGCGTCTCACCCTCTCGGTCCGTCGGTTCCTTGGCCATCACGTTTTCTCCAGCCTGACAAAGCGCATCCTGTTTCTGAACATGGCTGCGCTCGGCATCCTGGTCGTCGGTATTCTCTATCTGAACCAGTTCCGCGACGGATTGATCGACGCGCGCGTCGAGAGCCTGATGACGCAGGGCGAGATCATCGCCGGCGCGATCGCCGCGTCGGCGACGGTGGAGACGGATTCGATCAGCATCGATCCGGAGAAGCTCCTCGAACTGCAGGCGGGCGAGAGCTTGGCGCCGGGATCCGACCAGCTCGACAGCCTCGACTTCCCGATCAATCCGGAGCGCGTCGCGCCGGTCCTGCGCCGGCTGATCTCGCCGACCCGGACCCGCGCGCGCATTTACGACCGGGACGCCAACCTCCTGCTCGATTCCCGGCACCTCTATTCGCGTGGTCAGATCCTCCGCTACGACCTGCCGCCGGTGACGGAAGAGGAGCCGGATCTGTTCGAGCGGATCCAGCAGGCAATCGCCGATTTCTTCCGTCGAA
>DUSC01000204.1 GCA_012842935.1 Hyphomicrobiales bacterium
CGCGGGGCGTGGCTTGTCGCCGCGGCAGTGCTGCTACTCGTCGCCCTGCCGGCGATATCGGCGCTGATCGCCGTCGAAAGGGTTCCACGCAGCGGCGATCCGGTCCCTCACGTCGCACCGACCCGCGACTGGACACGGGCCGAGGTGATCCGCGATCCGGTCTTCTACCTTCTGCTTCTCGGGGTCATGGCGCCCGGTTTCATCGGTACGACGATCTTCTTTCACCAGGTCTATCTTGTCGATCTGCGCGGCTGGTCGATCGAGGTCTTCGCTTCGTCCTTCACGGCGATGGCCGCCACGACGGTCACCTTTGCTCTCCTCTCCGGCCAGTTGATCGACCGGTTCACGGGCGTCGCCCTGCTTCCGGGCTTCCTTCTGCCTCTGGCCGCCGCCTGTTTCACCCTCGGCACCTTCGAAGGCCAGTGGAGCGCCTTCGGCTTCATGGCGCTCCTCGGCCTGTCCTACGGATTTTCCTCGACCCTGTTCGGCTCGATCTGGCCGGAAATCTACGGCACACGCAACCTGGGTTCGATCCGCGCGCTGACGGTGGCGATCATGGTTTTCGCGACGGCCATGGGCCCCGGCCTCACCGGTTATCTCATCGACGCCGGTGTCGACTATCCGACGCAGATCGTCGCCATGGGTGCATATTGCCTTCTTGTTTCCTTGGTCATGGTCTATGTGTCGCGACGGGTGCGGGGGCGCGCCGCCTTGTAAACACGGAGAGCATCCGCTACGCCCCGCCCATGACAGTGACCGTCCGCTTCGCCCCCTCGCCGACGGGGAACATCCACATCGGCAACGCCCGCACCGCGCTGTTCAACTGGCTGTTCGCCCTGAAGAACCGCGGCCGCTTCATCCAGCGCTTCGACGACACCGACACTGCCCGGTCGACCCAGGAGTTCGCCAACGCGATCCTCTACGACCTGCACTGGCTGGGCATCTTCCCGGACGTCGTGGAATACCAGTCGAAGCGATTCGACGTCTACGATGCCGCGCTGGAGCGGCTGAAAGCCGAAGGCAAGGTCTATGCCTGCTACGAAACGCCGGAAGAACTGGACCTGAAGCGCAAGATCCGGCGGACGCGCGGCCTGCCGCCCGTCTACGGCCGCGACGCGCTGAAGCTGACCGCCGCGCAGAAGGCGGCGTTCGAGGCCGAGGGCCGCAAGCCGCACTGGCGCTTTCTCCTGCCCAATTTCGGCGCAGATCCCCTGGAGCCGCAGCGCACGGAGGTCACCTGGAAGGACATGATGCGCGGCGACGAGACGGTGGATCTCGCGTCGCTGTCCGATCCGATCCTGCGCCGGGAGGACGGCAGCTACCTCTATACCTTCCCCTCCGTGGTCGACGACATCGACTTCGGCATCACTCATGTCATCCGCGGCGACGACCACGTCACCAATACCGGCGTGCAGATCGCGCTGTTCCGGGCGCTCGGCGCGGAGCCGCCGGCATTCGGCCACCACAACCTGCTGACCACGGTGACGGGGGAGGGCCTGTCGAAGCGCAGCGGCGCGCTCTCGGTCGCCAGCCTGCGCGATTCGGGCATCGAGCCGATGGCGGTCGCCTCGCTTGCCGTGCTGGTCGGGACCGCCGAGAACGTGTCGGCGATGAAGAGTCTCGCCGAACTGGCCGAACATTTCGAACCGTCGCAAATCTCGAAATCGCCGTCGAAGTTCGATCCGGCCGAGCTCACGACGCTGAACCGGGCGTTGATCCACGCCATGTCGTTCGAGCAGGTGCGCGAGCGGCTGGCTGCCCTCGGCATTGCCGGCGACGAGGCGGAAGGGTTCTGGAACGCGGTACGCGGCAATCTGGATCGCCTCTCGGACGCGGTGCTCTGGTGGCGTATCCTGAAGGAGGGCCGTATCCACGAGCCGCATCTGACCGACGAAGACCGGGAGTTCCTGGTGCGCTCGTTCGACCTCCTGCCGGAGGAACCGTGGAACGGCTCAACCTGGAAGTCGTGGACGGAAGCGATCAAGGAAGCGACCGGGCGCAAGGGCAAGGCCCTGTTCATGCCGATCCGGCTGGCGCTTACCGGGTTGTCGTCCGGCCCCGAGCTTGCAGATCTATTGCCCCTGCTGGGTCGGGAAGGAACACTGGCCCGACGACCCTGACGCGGCGCGCGCCGGGATCGGCCTTGCCGATCGCGGCCGTCGTCTCGTCCTTCTTCGCCAGCAGCCGCCTGATTGCCTCCGCGGTCATGCCGCCCTCGGCGTCGGCCAGCGCTTCGGGGTCCGCACCGGCATCCGGTCGCGGCGAGGGGACCGGGATCAGCGACCGGGCTTCTTCTTCGACTGCCGGTTCGGCGACCGGGGGATTGCCCGCGATGACCGCGAAGTTCTTCACGGCGCTGCAACCGCATTGTTGCGGACGTGAATAGTCGGCCTTCTTGTAGAGGAAGGCGCTCGGCAGCGCGGAATAGGGCTCGTCCGACCCGGCCGCGACCATCGCCTCGCTCTCCTCGCCGTCTGCGCGGTGATAGTAGAGCCGGACCTCGGTACCGGGACAGGCGGATTCGCAATTCTTCTGGTCGCGGTCGAAGTCCATCGACGGGGAGGCCGACGACATGGGGAAGAAATAGCCGTCGCAGGTCCTCACGCAAAGCGTGCGGAATTCGCCGGGCGGTCCGGCGATCGTGATGCGCCCGCCCGGTTGCAGGATGCGGCGGATCTGGCCGCCGTCCTCCCGGTCCGGGGTGAAGGCCTCCTCCGCCGGCAGGCCTTCGCGCACCTTTTCGCCGAACAAGCGATCGAACAGCGAGCGCGTGCCGCCATCCCGCGACACGACCACGGCCGGTGGACGTTGCGGTCCGCGGCAGCCGTTTGCTTCGAGCGCAGAGAGAATGCGGGCGCGTTCGCGGCGCGGATTGACGCCGCCGGCCAGCTCCCTCCGTTTCAGCTCCAGCGACTGAAGGTTGCGCTCCATCTTGTCGATCTGGGCGTTGATGGCGCCGCATTCCCCGGCACCGCCGAAGAAGGAGAAGCCGCATCCGGCGCGGCGCGCCTGGCGGCGGGCGATGTCGAGCTGATCGCGCTGGCGCGACACCGCGGCGTCGTACTTCCGGTACATCGTCGATCCGCCGCCGGGCGATGCCAGTTCGGCCTCGAGTTGACGGCATACGCGCGTGTCGGCGGCGACTCCGGTCGCCGCGACGGAAAGGCAGGCCAAGGCCAGCGCCCATGCCGCGCCTCGCGCCCGTCTGCGATGTCGACCGATCGTCATCCGCTCCCCGGCTGCGCCGAATGTCCTGCCCGAATGCCTTCTGGATGCGCCGAAGAGGTTAGACAGTCACGGTTAACCGTCCGCTAACCGATCCCGGCCGCACCGCCGGGACATGCGGTCAGGCCCGACTGGACGCCTCGACCACGGCGAGCGCCGTCATGTTGACCACGCCGCGCGAAGTGACCGACGGGGTGAGGATATGCGCCGGCTTGTCGGTCCCGAGCAGGATCGGGCCGACATGAAGCGCGTCCGTCATCGTCTTCACCGTCGTCAGCGCGATGTTGGCCGAATCGAGATTGGGGAAGACCAGAAGGTTCGCCTCACCCTTCAGCGTCGAATGCGGATAGACCCGCGTCCGCAACGCCTCGGAGAGCGCGGAATCGCCGTGCATCTCGCCGTCGATCATCAGCTTTGGCGCCTTTACCTTAACGATTTCAGCGGCTTCTCTCATTTTCCTCGCGCTTGCCGTGTCGCGCGAGCCGAAGTTGGAATGCGACAGCAGCGCGGCCTTCGGCACGATGCCGAAGCGGCCGATCTCTTCCGCCGCGAGGATCGTCATCTCGGCGATTTCCTCGGCCGTTGGATCGACGCTGACATAGGTGTCGGTGAAGAAGGTCACGCCGCGTTGCGAGATCAGCATCGACAAGGCCGAGAGGTCGCGGTCGGTGACGCCCTTCCGCGGGCCGATGATCAGCGTGACATGGCGCAGATGCCGCTCGAACCGACCTTCCAGGCCGCAGATCATGGCGTCGGCATCGCCGCGCTTCAGCGCGATTGCGGCGATGACCGTGGAGTCGGTGCGCACCATGGTGCGCGCCGCTTCCTGTGTGACGCCGCGGCGGCCGGCGAGTTCGATCAGGAGATCGACATAGTCCCGGTAGCGCGGATCGTCTTCCGGATTGATCAGTGTGAAATCGGTCCCCGGCCGGATCTTCAGGCCGTAGCGCCTCAGCCGCACGTCGATCACATGCGGGCGGCCGACGAGGATTGGCTCCGCCGTGCCTTCCTCGAGCACCACCTGGGCGGCGCGCAGCACGCGTTCGTCCTCGCCGTCGGCAAAGATGACGCGCTTGGCGCGCGCGGTCCGCGCGGCGGAGAACACCGGCTTCATGACCAGGCCGGACCGGAAGACGAACCGGCTGAGACGTTCTTCGTAGGCGGCGAAGTCGGTGATCGGGCGGGTGGCGACGCCGCTCTCGCCGGCGGCCCTGGCGACGGCCGGGGCGATGCGCAGGATGAGACGCGGATCGAAGGGTGAGGGGATGAGGAACTCCGGTCCGAAGGTCGGCGTCTCGCCCGAATAGGCGCGCGCCGCGACGTCCGACGGTTCTTCTCGGGCGAGAGCTGCGATGGCGCGGACGGCGGCCATCTTCATCGCCTCGTTGATGGCGCTGGCGCCGCAGTCGAGGGCGCCGCGGAAGATGTAGGGGAAGCACAGGACGTTGTTGACCTGGTTGGGGAAGTCGGAGCGTCCCGTGCAGATCATGGCGTCGGGGCGCGCCGCGCGCGCCAGATCCGGCATGATCTCCGGGACCGGATTGGCGAGCGCCATGACCAGCGGTTTGTCGGCCATGTCGCGCAGCAGTTCCGGCTTCAGCACGCCGGCGGCGGACAGGCCGAGGAAGACGTCGGCACCGGGGATCACGTCGGCGAGCACGCGGGCATCGGTCTCCTTGACGTAGGCGTCCTTCCAGCGGTCCATCTCCTCGACGCGGCCGCGCCAGGCGACGCCGTGGCGGTCGGTGACCCAGATGTTCTCGTGCCTGGCGCCGAGCGCCACCAGGAGATTGAGGCAGGCAAGGGCGGCCGCCCCGGCGCCGGACGTGACGATCTTGACGTCGGCGATGTTCTTGCCGGCGAGGTCGAGGCCGTTGAGCACGGCCGCCGCGACGATGATCGCCGTGCCGTGCTGGTCGTCGTGGAATACCGGGATACGCATGCGCTGCTTCAGGCGTTCCTCGACCTCGAAACATTCGGGCGCCTTGATGTCCTCGAGGTTGATCCCGCCGAAGGTCGGTTCGAGTGCCGCGATGGTCTCGACCATGGTGTCGATGCCGGGAGCGTCGATCTCGATATCGAAGACGTCGATGCCGGCGAACTTCTTGAAGAGGACGGCCTTGCCCTCCATGACCGGCTTGGAGGCGAGGGGACCGATGTTGCCGAGGCCGAGCACCGCCGAGCCGTTCGACACGACGCCGACGAGGTTGGCGCGGGCGGTATAGTCCGCAGCCAGCCCGGGATTCTCGTGGATCGCGAGGCAGGGGGCGGCGACGCCCGGCGAATAGGCGAGCGCCAGGTCGCGCTGGTTGCCGAGCGGCTTGGTCGCCTGGATTTCGAGCTTCCCCGGAACGGGGTACCGGTGGAAGAACAGCGCGGCCTCGTCGAGATCGGTGCGTTCGGCCTTCTTCGTCTCGCTGTCCATGACGCGCTTTCTCTCCTCGATTCGACGTCCCTCTCCTCATATCACCGGTCGCTGCCGGCGGCGCCAGGCCGGCGGCAAAAGCTGGTTCAGAACGCGCTCACATAGGACCCGCCGTCGACCGGGATGTTCTGGCCGGTGAGATAGCCGGCATGGACCGAACAGAGGAACGCGCAGATCTGTCCGAACTCTTCGGGCGTGCCGAGACGGCCGGCGGGGATGTCCGAGACCATGCGCCGCAGGTGCTCCTCCTCGGAAACGCCCCTGGGGGCGATGCCGCGGATGCGGTCCGTGTCGAGCTTGCCCGGCAGGAGATTGTTGATCGTGACGTTGCGGCCGGCGACCGTGCGGGCGATGCCGGCGAGGAACGCCGTCAGCCCGGCGCGGGCGCCCGACGAGACGTCGAGGCCCGGGATCGGCGTGTACACCGACAGCGACGTGATGTTGACGATGCGGCCGAAGCCGCGCTCGGCCATTCCGTCGATGACGGCCTTCACCAGTTCGATCGGCGTGATCATGTTGCCGATGACGCCCTCCATGATCGCCTTGCGGTCGATCTCGCGAAAATCGCGGCGTGGCGGTCCGCCGTTGTTGTTGACGAGAATGTCGGGGTCGGGGCAGGCGGCGAGCAGCCGCTGCTGGACTTCCGGCTGGGAGACGTCGCCTGCGACTTCGGTCACGGCCACGCCCCAGCGGGAACGGAGCGCCGCCGCTGTCTCGGCGAGAATATCGGCATGCCTGCCGTTGACGACGAGGTCGCAGCCGGCCTCCGCGAGCGCGGCGGCGCAGCCGCGGCCGAGACCCTTGCTGGAGGCACAGACGATCGCCTTCCTTCCACGGATACCGAGATCCATAACCGGACTTCCCCTTCTTGACTCACGGGAGGCTAGCCCGCCTCCGCTGTCTGCGGCAACCGTCATAAGCCTGTTGCATGAATCGGGGCATAGGCAGGCCGGAACAACGGTTGGATCAAGCATGTCCGGCGAAAACCCGCGCCACGTGCGCACGCTCTTCATCTCCGACGTCCATCTCGGCTCCAGGATCGCCAAGACCGATTTCCTGCTCGACTTCCTGCGCGAGTTCGAAGCGGAGACCATCTACCTGGTCGGCGACATCGTCGACGGGTGGCGGCTGAGGCGTTCGTGGCACTGGCCGCAGTCGCACAACGACGTCGTGCAGAAGCTCCTGCGAAAGGGCCGCAAGGGCGCCCGAATCGTCTATGTGGCGGGCAACCACGACGAGTTCCTGCGCGGCTTCCAGGGCGTTCATTTCGGCGGTGTCGAGGTTGTCGACGACGCCATTCACGAGACCGCCGACGGCCGTCGCTACCTTGTGATCCACGGCGACCAGTTCGACACGATCGTCCACAACGTGCGCTGGCTCGCCTACCTCGGCGACAAGGCCTACGACCTCGCCATCATCGTCAACCGTGTCGTCGGCCGCTTCCGCCGGACATTCGGCATGCCTTACTGGTCGTTCTCGTCCTGGGCGAAGGTGACGGTGAAGCGCGCCGTCAACTTCATCAGCGCCTTCCAGACGGTCGTCGCCGAGCAGGCCCGCAACCGCGACGTACACGGCGTCATCTGCGGCCACATCCATCATGCCGCGATCGAGGACATCGGCGGCATTCATTACATCAACACCGGCGACTGGGTGGAAAGCTGCACGGCCGTGGTCGAGAACTTCGACGGCTCGATGGAACTGCTGCGCTGGACGCAGGCCCCGGTGGCGAAGAGGTCCAAGCCGGAACGCTACGTTCCGGTCGTGATCGAAGGCGGCGCGGCCGCAGCATAGACGCAGTGCCGCCGGCGGCGACCCGCCGCCGGATGCGGCGGGCGAAACCATCTCGAGCGC
>DUSC01000205.1 GCA_012842935.1 Hyphomicrobiales bacterium
CAATCACTCGACCCCGAAGGTCTCCGCTCAGGCTCCTCGTCATCATCACCTCCTGGCAAATCACCAGGACCAGTGAATCAGACAAGGCCGCCCGCGTGAATCCTCAAACCGACTCTGCGTTCATCGAAGTCGCTCTAGCCTACAACGGCCGCGCCGCGCGCAGCAGCCTCAACGAACTCGCCGTCGAAGGGTGGGTGATGCAGGCCGGTCAGATCGCTGCGGCAGCCGCCGGCGGTATCCAGTGGAAGAAGCCCGACGCGGTCGCGGAAGCCTACGCGGCCTATGCGCAGGGCGACAAGGACGACCTTCTGCGCGTGGTCGCCTTCGACGCTTCGAGCGACGAGATTGCCGCCTATTCCGCGCCCGGCTTCAGCGATATCGCAAGCGACTCGATGATGAGGACGCTGCTGCGCACTGCGCCGTCCGGTCCGGTCGTCCAGTGGCTCGACGAACATGTGGTCATGGTCGCGCCGGCAATGGTCGAAAAGGCCGGCGCACCGGTCGGCTATGTCGGGATCGTCTGGGACACGGGCAAGATCGAAGCCGTCCGCTCGTCGCTCGGATTGCAGACGCTCCTCGCGCAGTCGGTGACGGCGCTCGCCGTGATGCTGGTTCTCGTTCTCGCCGTCGGCCGGCTTGTCGCACGCCCCCTGCGTGCAATCGCCGCGCGCGTGCAGAGCCTCGGCGGCGGCGACCTTGAGAGCCCGATCGCGTATCGCGACCGCGGCGACGAGATCGGCGTCCTCGCGCGGTCGCTCGAGGGCTTCCGCATCGCGGCACTCGAGCGCATCGCCGCCGAACGGCGGATCGAGGCCGAACGCGCTGCCATGGAGTCGCAGCGGCAGGAGAACGACACGACGCGTGCGGCGGCGGCGAAACTGCAGGCTGCGGTGGTCAGGCTGATCGGCGCTGCGCTCTCGCGCGTCGCCGAGGGCGATCTGACGGCCCGGCTCAAGGTCGATTTCCCGAAGGAGTATCAGAAGCTCAAGGAGGACTTCAACCTGGCGATGGACCGTCTCCAGGAGGCCATGCGCGGTATCGTCGAGGCCGGCGGGCAGGTCGAGACCGGCACGGCCGAGATCCGGCGCGCGGCCGACGAGCTTGCCCGCCGCACGAAACAGCAGGCAGTCAGCGTCGAGCAGACCGTCGCTGCGGTCGACGAGATCACGAAGTCGGTGACGCAGACCGCGGAGGGGGCGGCGCAGGCGCGCGAGGCCGTGGCCGCGGTCGCCGCCGACGCGGGTCAGAGCCAGGCCATCGTCGGGCAGGCGATCGCCGCCATGAACGGCATCGAGCGCTCCTCTGTGGAGGTCAACAAGATCATCGCCGTGATCGACGAGATCGCCTTCCAGACCAACCTGCTCGCGCTCAATGCCGGCGTCGAGGCCGCCCGCGCCGGCGAGGCCGGCCGCGGATTCGTCGTGGTCGCCCAGGAAGTCCGGACCCTCGCCCAACGGTCTGCCGAGGCCGCCAAGGAGATCAAGGAACTCATCACGACCTCCGCCGGGCAGGTGAAGAACGGTTCCCGCCTCGTCGCGCAGACCGGGGAGACGATCGGCCGGATCAACGAGAGCGTGGCGAACATCAGTTCGATCATCGCCACGATCGCCCGCAGCGCGGGCGAGCAGGCCACAGGGCTGAAGGGCATCAACGGCGCCATGGGCAGCATCGACACGGCCACGCAGCGCAATGCCGCCATGGCCGAGCAGTTCACCGCCGCAAGCCATGCGCTGGCGCAGGAATCGCAGGCGCTCGCGGCCTTGATCGCCCAATTTCGCACCGAGGCGGAACCCGTGCCCGAGCGTCGATCCGGCAACGACGATCGTCGGGTTACCGAGGCCGAGAACGCCAATCGGGCGCGGCGAATGCCGCGCGCAGCCTTGCCGACATCGGTTGCGCTTGCGATCGATGACGACGCGGACGCCTGGCAGGAATTCTAGCGCATTTCCTGCCGAATCCGGATCGCTCTGCCGGAGGGCATCCGGCGCAGGGTCGAGGGTTTCGGTGAAGGCCGATGTGGTGCGTCAGCGGAGCCGGAACCCGCGGGATTCGGACCCGATGCACCCGGCCCGAAGGGTTCCCCGCCGGCCGGCGCCCGCGGCGCCGGACGGACCCGGCCGCACTCCCGACACGACCCGCGTCGTCCTCCAGGCGGATGGCCTCCAATCTCAAAACTCACGGACCGCCTCCGTGACAACGACACCCAGATGCGAAAAGCCCCCGTCGAAGCGGGGGCGCTCTTCGTTGCCGGCGTGACCTTCACGCCGACTGCCGGCGCTGACGGCTTCGCTCAGAAGTCTTCCCAGTCGCCGACCGGGTCGGGATCGGCGACCTTGACCGCGAGCGCTCCTGAAACCGCCGGGGGCCGATGGGCGGCAGCGCGAAGCGGAGCCGGTCTCTCCGGCGCGGACGCGCTCGGGGTGGCGGTCACGCCGACGTCGAACTGGCCGATCAGGCGCACCAGTTCGCCGGCCTCCCGCGAAAGATTGTGGCTGGCCGCCGTCGTTTCCTCGACCATCGCGGCGTTCTGCTGCGTGACCTGATCCATCTGGCCGACCGCGATGTTCACTTCGCGAAGGCCCGTCGACTGTTCGGCGGCGCTCGCGGCGATTTCGACCACCACGGCATTGATGTCGTTGACCTGCGCCATGATCCGCTCGAGCGCATCTCCGGTGTCGGCGACGAGACGGACGCCGGCATCGACCTGGGCCGTCGAGTTGCCGATGAGCTGCTTGATTTCCTTGGCGGCCTCGGCCGACCGCTGCGCCAGGCTGCGCACTTCCTGGGCGACCACCGCGAAGCCGCGGCCGGCTTCCCCTGCGCGCGCAGCCTCGACGCCGGCATTGAGCGCAAGGAGGTTGGTCTGGAAGGCGATCTCGTCGATCACGCCGATGATGTTGCCGATCTGACGCGACGATTTCTCGATCTGTCCCATCGCCTCGATCGCCTGGCGCACGACCGTGCTGCTCGCCTCGGCATTCGCCTTGGTTTCGGCCACGACCTTGCGGGCGTGCCCGGCGCCGTCGGCGGTCTTCTGCACCGTCTCGGTGATATGATCCAGCGCCGCCGCCGTCTCCTCGAGGCTGGCCGCCTGCTGTTCGCTGCGCCGCGACAGGTCGTCGGATGCGGTCGAGATTTCCTGCAGGCCGGTCCGGATTGCCGCCGCCGCGTCATGGATGCCGAGCAGCGTGCGCTGGAGTTTCTCCACGGCGACGTTGAAATCGGCGCGCAATGGTTCGGCGGCGGCGCTCAGACGTGTCTCGATACGACTGACCAGATCCCCCTCGGCAAGCCGGTGCAGGCTCTGGCCGATCGTCTCGACGGCGAACCGCGCCGCACGCTCGCTTTCTGCGGTCTCGGCCTCCCGGCTGGCGCGCTCGCCTTCGATGGCCGATCGTGTCGCCTCCGCGTCGGCTTCGAGGCGGCGCTTCTCGAGGCCGGCTTCCCTGAAAACCGCGACGGCCTTGGCCATCTCGCCGATCTCGTCGCGCCGCGAGGCGAAGGGAACGGCGTGTTCGTAGTCGTCGGCGGCAAGGCGAACCATGTAGCCCGCCATGACCGAGACCGCCTTCACCATGCGGCGGTGCAGCCAGACCAGCATTGCGCCGACGAGGACGAGCACGAGCGCTGCCGTGCCGAACATCAGCGACTGGTAGAAGTTCTTTTCGGCGGCCGCGTTCGCCTCGATCCCGGCCTGATAGGCTTCCACCTTGGCGACCAGGCGGCTGATCTTGCTGGCGTGGATGTTGAAGGTCTTGCTCAGCTTCTCGAAGGAGCTTCTCATCGCTTCCTTGTCGCCGCGCTCGGCCGCGGACAAGAATACCGTCTCGAGTTCGGTCCAGAACGAGTTGTTGCCGATCATGACCATGTTCAATTCGGCCCGCATCGGGCCGGACAGGGCGGCCTTGTCCCAGTACGCCTTGCGCGCCTCGTATGTCTCCTTCAGCGCGGCCAGGCGCTTCCTGCCGCCGTTGACCGACTCGATCCCCTGATTGATCTGCATGGCCAGGATATAGGCCTCGACGGTGAAGATCGGCGGCGGCTGGATGTCGCCGACCAGTTCGGTGCCGAGCATGAGGTCGTTGTAGGCCGGACCGTGGATCTGGAGCTTGGTCACCGTGATGTAGCCGGTGGCGACCACCGCGGCGAAGCCGGCAACGAAAAGGACGGCGAACGCGACCATGGCGCGGGAGATCGTCAGCCGGAATCTCGATATCGGTGCGGCCAGCCTGGAAACGAGGGTGGAGATACCGCGGAGGCTGAACGGGCGGCGGGTCATGACTACTCTCCGGTATTGTCTTGGGGGGATCTTTCGGCGGCTCGAGAGGAGAGCGCCTGCCGGTTCGTACGCGGCGTCGGTCGGCGGCCCTGGCCGCCCTTGTCGGGGCGGCGGGAGCGACACATCGCGGGGAGGCGGCGTGCAGTTCGTGATGCCGACATGAACCTGTGACCGGCGCGAGGGAACAGGGCCCGAAGGCGGCGCCGAAGCGGCATCATGCCTTGGAAGGAAATTCCATACGACGCGAGTACAGTCCTATGGGGCAAAGCTCAAAAAGACGTTACCGGCAATCTATTCTTCGTGAAAATTCTGGAAAGGTCGATCTGTATTAGGCAGTCGTCAATTGATCGCTGCGCCGTGACTGCCGGCGTCGGCCGAAAACCGGGCGTGTCAGAACAGTTCGAAATCGCCTGCGTCGAAGGCGGCCTTGTAATCCATCTCGCGGCCCTTCGCCCCGATCTTGTGCATCAGTTCGGCGAGGCGCAGGTTGCCTGTCGCGCGATGGGTCTCGACATGGAAATCCGGAGGCACCGCGTCGGCGACGTTGCGCAGGAATTCGGCGATTCCCGCCAGCTTCTGAGAAATCAGATCGGCGTCCTGCATCGCCTTGACATAGGAGGGATCCGAGCCTCCCGCTTCCCAGGTGAGGCGGGCGATCACGGACTGGTTGTAGTCGATCAGCCGGGCGATGTCGCCGAGTTCCTCTTCGACGCGCGAGATGACGAGCGCCAGCGGCTCGTGGAATTCGGCGGCGTAGGCGACATTTTGCGCAGACTGCATGTTTCGGTTTCCTAAAAAAGTTCGACGTCGCCGAGATCGACCGGGGCGGGGCGGCGGACGACCGGCTGGGCCGGCTCGACCGTGCTTCGCGGCAG
Organism: Hyphomicrobiales bacterium; assembly: GCA_012842935.1. Classification (GTDB taxonomy): domain Bacteria; phylum Pseudomonadota; class Alphaproteobacteria; order Rhizobiales; family Rhizobiaceae; genus DUSC01. The sequence continues at coordinate 5,155 of DUSC01000205.1, forward strand.
GAGGAACTGGCGGGCCCTGCCCGTGGACGGCTGGAACTCGATACGGCGACCCTGATCGCCGCCGCAACTTCCGCCGACATACCTGATCGACTCGTTCTCGAGGAAACGGCGGGCGAATTCGACATTCTTGGCGCCGATGTCGGCAAATCCCTGGACCGTGCGCGCACCGCCGAACAGTTTGGCCTCCAGCGAATGCCGGCTGGCGCCCCGTTTGAGAAGCCCGTTCACCAGCAGTTCCATCAGGTAGACGCCGAACCGCTCGGCTTCGCCGGGTCGCGACCGCTCGCCGTCGCCCGGCAGGAGGAAATGGTTCATGCCACCGATGCCGAGCACCGGATCGCGCATGCAGGCTGCCACGCAACTGCCGAGCACGGTCGTCAGCACCGTGTCCGGCTCGTCGGTCACGTAGCAGTCGCCCTGGATGATGTGGATCCGGTTGGGACGGGTGCTGGGGATCAATGAAGCCTCCAGACGATCGCTTCCAGCGATCGCCGCAGGTTCTCTGGGGTGAACGGCTTGGTCAGGTAGTTGTTGAGACCGAGCTTTGCGCCGTCCTCGAGCACCTTGCGGTCGGCGTTGCCGGTCAGGATGATGAAGGGGGTGCGGCTCAGCGGCTTGTATTCGCGGATCGCCTTCAGCAGCTGCAACCCGTCCATCTTCGGCATGTTGTAATCGGAGATGATCAGGTGCGAAGGGGTGCTGAGCATGATCTTCATGGCTTCTTCGCCGTTCGCGGCGACCTGGATGTTGCGGAAGCCCAGGTTTTCCAGGGCATCGCGCAGCAGGAGCCGGCTTGTCGTTGTGTCGTCGACGACGAGGATCTTCAGTTGGGCTAGGAGTGACACATCAAGCTTCCTTCGTTCCGGACCCGGCTCGGGTCTAGGATTTCCTGGCTTATTCTCGTCAGGTGAACCTGCTTTTCGACCGCACCGATCTCGAAGGCGACCCGCGGCATGCCGTAGATCAGCGAACTCGCCTCGTTCTGGCCGATGGTGCGCGCCCCGGCCTGCCGCATCTGCAGCAGGCCCTGCGCACCGTCGCGCCCCATGCCGGTCAGGATGACGCCGACGGCGTCACGACCGGCGGCCCGCGCCACCGACGACATCAGCACGTCGACGGACGGCCGGTGGCCGGAAACCGGCTCGCTGTCGCGGAGCCGGCTCTCGAAGCCGTCGCCGCGGCGGTGGACTTCGAGATGATATTGCCCGCCCGGTGCGATATAGACGTGGCCGCGTGACAGCGCCGTACGGTCGACCGCCTCGCTCACTGCGGGCTTGCACATGCGGTCGAGTCGGTCGGCGAAACTGCGCGTGAAGTTCGCCGGCATGTGCTGGGTAATGACGGTCGGCGGGCAGTCGGCCGGGAAGCCGCTGAGCACGGTGATCAGCGCCTCGACCCCGCCGGTCGACGCGCCGATGGCGATGAGCTTCTCGGTGGCGCGGTAGGAGCCCGCCGGCGCGTGCGCCGCGGCGTGGGCGGCGGCGCTGGCCCCGGCGTGGGAGGCATCGGCCGGCACGGGACCGCGGTCGCGGCGCTGGCGGCGCATCTCGCCGGCGGCCCGCACCTTGTCGATCAGTTCGCTGAACGTGCGGTCGTCCTGCAGCGAGGGTTTTCCGACGCAGTCGAAGGCGCCGTTCATGAGCGCCTCGATGGTCACCGCGGCGCCGCTGACCGTCAGCGTCGACACCATGATCACCGGGCGCGGCCGGTGCTTCATGACACGGCGCAGGAAATCCAGGCCGTTCATCTTCGGCATCTCGACGTCGAGCGTGATGACGTCCGGGTCGAGCGTGTCGACGAGGCGGAACGCCTCCGTCGGGTCGGGCGCCTCGCCGACGACCTCGATGCCCGCCGCGCCGTTCAGGGCGTAGGAAATCAGCTTGCGCATGGTGGCGCTGTCGTCGATGACCAGCACACGGACGGGGTTCATCGGATGCTCCCTTGCGAGCGGCGCCAGGTGGTGATCCCGTCATTGGCGAAGACGTCGGTGGCGGGTCCGGTGATGCGCTCTGAATGGCCTATGTAGAGGTAGCCGCCGGGCAGGAGAGTCTTGGCGAATCGCGCCCACAGCTCGGCTTGCTTGGTCTTGTCGAAATAGATCGCGACGTTGCGGCAGAAGATGACGTCGAAAGGCCGCTTCATCGGCCACGGCGCGAACAGGTTCAGCTCGCGGAAGGAAACCAGCTGCATCGCCTCGTCGGCGACCTGCCATTCGTCCTCGCGCACCTTGCGCAGCCAGCGCTTCTTGAGTTCCGCCGGGACGTCCTCGACCGCGGCCGAGGAATAGCGCCCGACACGGCCTTCCGCGACCATGTTCGGGTCGATGTCGGTGGCGAGGATCTTGAGGTCGTGGGAAAGCACTTCCGGCATCATCGACAGGATGACGAGGGCGGCCGAATAGGCTTCCTGGCCGTTGGAGCAGCCCGCCGACCAGATGCGCACCTGGCCGCCCTTCCGGGCGCGCTCGATCAGCGCCGGCAGCGCCCTGCGCTGGAGGTGTTCGAAATGGTGTTTCTCGCGGAAGAATTTCGTGACGTTGGTGGTCAGTGCTGCGACCAGTTTCTGCCGCTCGTCGACCGCGCCGCCGTCCGAGACGAGCGCGCAGTAGTCGCGGAAGGACGACAGGCCGAGCGCGCGCAGGCGCTTGGCCAGCCGCGCGTAGACCAGCGCCGCCTTCGCCTCCGACAGGCTTATGCCCGCGTCGTCGTGGAGGATCGCCGCGATCTGGCGGAAGTCGGCGACCGTGAGCAGGTATTCGCCCGGAACGATCGCCGCATCCTTTTGGGCGGGGGTTGCGCTCAATGGACCGTCCCTGCCGATTCGGCGCTCTGCGGCAGCACGCAGTCGAGCGAGATCAGGCTGATCATGCGGCCCTCGATCGCCAGCACGCCGCGCATGAACATGCGGGCCAGGTCCGACGCCACGTCGGGCGTCGGCTGGATCGCGCCGGCGTTGATCGTCAGTATATCGGAGACCGCCTCGACGAGCAGGCCGACGCTCTGGTTGTTGACCTGGGTGACGATGATGACGTGGCGCGCCGTCGGTTCGGTCGGCTTGAAGCCGAGGCGGGCGGCGAGGTCGATCACCGGCAGCACGGATCCGCGCAGGTTGATGACGCCCTTCACGTATCCCGGCGAATGGGGAAGGGGGGTCGTCTGCGTCCAGCCCCTGATGTCGCGTACCGACATGATGTCGACGCAGAATTCCTGGCCCCCCAGCCGAAACGCGATCAGTTCGCTGTTTGCGGACATGTCTTTCTCGCTCACGTGCATCATGCTGCGTTCCTCTTGCGATTTGTGGTGTCGGACCGGCCGGCGTCGGCACGCGAACCGGCAACGACGGCATCGACGTCCAGGATCACGGCAACCCGGCCGTCACCCAGGATGGTTGCCGCGGCCACCCCGAATACATGGCCGTAATTCGTTTCGAGACTCTTGATGACGACCTGCTGCTGGCCGATGATCCCGTCCACGAGCAGCGCGCTCTGCGACCGGTTCTCCGATTCCACCATGATGGCGACGCTGTTCAGCGGATCGGCCTCTTCCTGGCGGTAGCCGAGTTCGCGGCCGATATCGATCAGCGGAACGAACGAGCCGCGGATGGCGATGACCCGGCTGGTGTCGCCGAGGCCGTGCACGTCCTGCTTCTTCGGCTGCAGCGTCTCGACGATCGCCGTCAGCGGCACGACGAGGGTCTGGCCCGAAACGGTCACCACCATGCCGTCGAGCACGGCGAGCGTCAGCGGCAGGCTCAGCGTGAACACGGTGCCGCGGCCGGGCCGCGAGGTGATGCTGATGCGCCCGCCCAGGGCCTGGATCGACCGCTTGACGACGTCCATGCCGACGCCGCGGCCGGACACGTCGGAGATCGAGCTCGCCGTCGAGAAGCCGGGGTGGAAGATCAGGTCGTCAATCTCGCTGTCGGAGAGCTGGGCGTTGGCCTCGATCAGGCCCTTCTTGACGGCGATCTCGCGGACTCGGGCGCGGTTGATGCCGGCGCCGTCGTCCGAGACCTCGATGATGACGCGACCGGAGCGGTGTGCGGCGGTCATGCGCACGATGCCCTGTTCGGGCTTGCCGGCCGCGAGGCGGTCCTCGGGCTTCTCCAGCCCGTGGTCGATCGCGTTGCGGATCATGTGCGTCAGCGGGTCGGCGAGGCGCTCGATGACGGTCTTGTCGACCTCGCAGCTTTCGCCTTCGGTCACCAGTCGCACCGACTTGCCGGTCATGTCGGCGACCTCGCGCACCACCCGGGACATGCGCTGGAAGATCGGGCGCACCGGCTGGGCGCGGATCGCCATGACGCTGTCCTGGATCTCGCGGGTCAGATGCTCGAGGTCGTCCAGGCCGACGGCGACTTCGGACAGGCGGGCTATGCCGGCTTCGGTGACGCGCTGCGCCAGCATCGACTGGTTGATCACCAGCTCGCCGACCAGGTCGATCAGGCGGTCGACGCGGTCGAGGTCGACGCGGATGGTCGTCTGCTGGCCCGCGGCGGCGGCTTGCTGCGCCTGTCCGGCCTTGATCAGGCTCTCCGTCGGCGTCATCTCGCGCTCGGGCGCCATCGGAATCACGGTCGCGGTCTCGACCTTCGGGGCCGGCACGGGCGCCGCGGTGGCCTCGGTGGGCGCCGCCGCCGGTTCGGGCAGGGTCAGGATCGTGGCCGAGACTGGCGCGGGCGCCGGTCCGATGTCGAGATCGCAGTCGAAGACGACGAATTCGAAGATCTCGCGGACGGAAGCTTCCTCGATCGCGGGGTCGAGTTCGACCGTCCACGAGAGATAGGCTCCTTCGGGATCGAGTTCGCTGATCAGCGGAACGGCCGATGTGTCGCAGACGATCGTCGCCTTGCCGAGCCGGCGGATTTCGCGCAGCAGCACGACGGCGTCGTTCGCCTTGGCGTAGAGTTCCGGCTTCGGCCTGAAGCGGACGGTCAGCGGAGCGCCCGCCGGCGCTTCGTCGGCGGAAGTGGCCGGGCCGGCGAGGAGGTCTTCGAGCGAGAAGCGG
>DUSC01000206.1 GCA_012842935.1 Hyphomicrobiales bacterium
CTACACGGCCGTGCCGCCGGACCTTGAATGGAACGGGCTTCCCGTAAGCGGCGCGGCCGGATTGGAGTATGGGCTAATCCGGCGATACCATCTCCCATGGAACATCCGTAGCGCGCGATAACGAAGAGAATCACCAGGCCCGCCGCACTTTGATGGCGGGCAGCTTTGCCTGCCTCGGATCGCCGCTCCAGTCGAGCAGCTGAAATGGTATTGTCGAGATGGGGACACGTGCCGTCGAACTGGATCGACTACCTACATGACCGCTTTTCGGTCTCCGACGCCCAAATGCCATTCCCTCCCCCCACCCTTTCGTCGCCCTCCCCTCATCACCGCCGCTCTCGCCGCGCCCTCCATCCGCGGGGATAAAATCCTCCACCCCCTTCAACGAAATCAACGCCTTGCGCGATTTTCACCCCGATTCCAGGCGATTTTATCCTCCTCCCCAAAACCCGCCGCAGAATCGCCCCCGGCAAAGGAGGCCGGAATGGGTGGTGACACGGACGGTGGCATGGACGGGCGAAACGGAGGGATGCTGCTGAAGATCGCAGCACTTCTCGTCTCGCTGTCGCTCGTCGCCGAGCGCGCCGCCGGCCTCTCGCTCCCCGTGCGCTTCCTCGTGCTCGTCCTCCTGCGCCGGGCGGAAGCCGTGGCGACGGCCTTCGTAGCCGCAACGGCCGAGGCGGCAGGCGCCACCGCGGACGATTTTCCCTGGCTCGACGACGGCCCCGAAAGCGGCGCCGGCCCGCTCGACGCCGCGTGGCTGGCGCTCCGCTTCCGCCTGCTCGCCGGACTGCTCGAGCTCTGCCGCGCCGCGGGCCGTTCCGGCGACACCGCCGGCAACAGTGCCGGCGACTGGGCTGGCATCACGTCCGGCAACCGTGCGCCGCATCCGGCGACACCCATCCTGCTGCCGGTCTTCCCCGCCCGGCGCGGCCTGCCGGTCCACGACACGTCGTAGAGAGCGGCCGGCGACACTCGACAAGCTCCCCAAATTCTCAAAACCACGCCCTCCGGGGCACGAACGTGCTTGCCCGCGAAAAAGACCGCCGGGTCCCTCCCCCTCGAGGGGAGGGAAACGCCGCGCCCCCACCCGACGCCTACCCCCTTCGCAAGCGCCGCGATAATGTCTATACATATTCGCCCCTCGAACCGATGCGGATCCGCCCCATGACCACGCTCCACGCCGCCGCAGCCCTGCTTCCCGAAGGCTGGGCGGAAAACGTCCGCATCGCGATCGCCGACGGCGCGATCGTCGCGGTCGCCACCGGCGCCGCGGCACAGGCCGGCGACGAGCGCCACGCCGTCGTCCTCCCGGCGATGCCCAATCTGCACAGCCACGCCTTCCAGCGCGCCATGGCGGGCTTGGCCGAGACGCGCGGCCCCGGCGCCGATTCCTTCTGGAGCTGGCGCGAGACGATGTACCGCTTCGCCCTGAAGATGACGCCCGACGACGTCGAGGCGGTCGCCGCCCAGCTCTATGTCGAGATGCTGGAGGCGGGTTTTGGCCGCGTCGGCGAGTTCCACTACCTGCACCACGATGCCGACGGCATGCCCTATGGCGATCCCGCCGAGATGGCGGGGCGGATCGCCGCGGCGGCGTCGGCGACCGGGCTCGGGCTGACGCTGCTGCCGGTGTTCTACGCCCATTCCGGCTTCGGCGGGCTGCCGCCGGGCGAGGGCCAGCGGCGCTTCATCTGCGACCGCGACCTCTATGCGAAAGTGCTCGACGGCGCGCGCCGGATCGCCGCCGGCCTCGACGGCGCGGTCGTCGGCGTCGCCCCGCACAGCCTGCGCGCCGTGACCCCGGAGGAACTCGCCGCGGCCGTCGCGCTCTCCGGCGACGGGCCAATCCACATCCATGCCGCCGAGCAGGTCCGCGAGGTCGAGGACTGTGTCGCCTGGTCGGGTGAGCGGCCGGTGGAATGGCTGATGCGCCGTGCCGGCGTCGACCGGCGCTGGTGCCTCGTCCACGCCACCCACATGACCGGATCCGAAACCGCCGTGCTTGCCGCGTCGGGCGCGGTCGCCGGGCTCTGCCCGATCACCGAGGCCAATCTCGGCGACGGCACCTTTCCGGCGCCCGAGTTCCTCGCGGCCGGCGGCCGCTTCGGCATCGGCTCGGATTCCAACGTGCTGATCGGCGTCGGCGACGAGTTGCGCCAGCTCGAATATTCGCAGCGGCTGGACCGCCGCGCCCGCAACGTGCTCGCCGCCCCCGGCGGCTCCAACGGCCGCGCCTTGTTCGACGCCGCCCTTGCCGGCGGCGCCCGGGCGCTCGGCGCGGCGACGGGGCGCATCGAGCCCGGCGCCGACGCCGACCTCGTCTCGCTCGACGAAAACCACCCGACGCTTGCGGGAAAACGCGGCGATGCCGTTCTCGACGCCTGGATCTTCGCCGGCGGCGGCAGGATCGACTGCGTCTGGACGCGCGGAAAGAAACGCGTGGAGGGCGGCCGGCACCCTTTGCGCGAGGCGATCGCGGCGCGCTACCGTCGCACCATGACCGGCCTCGCCGGACGGGCCTAGAGGGCGGGAGGAGACACGTGTCGGAAGCGGCGGAACAGGATGCGCCCCAGGCCTCGCTGCACCGGCGCATCCTCGACGACATCCGCGGCAAGATCGTCTCGGGCGAACTGGCGCCCGGCGCGCGCATCCCCTTCGAGCACGAGCTGACGGCCGCCTATTCCTGCTCGCGCATGACGGTGAACAAGGCGCTGTCGCAGCTCGCCAAGGCGGGCCTGATCGAGCGGCGGCGGCGCTCGGGCAGCTTCGTCACGCGGCCGCGCTCGCAGGCCGCCGTGCTGGAAATCCACGACATTAAGACCGAGGTCGAGGCGCTCGGCCTGCCCTACGGCTTTGCGGTGACGGAGCGGCGCAGGCGAAGGGCGACCCGCGAGGACCGCCAGCGGCTGGGCCTCGCCGAGGGCGGCCAGGTACTGGAGCTCGCCTGCCGGCACATGGCCGGCGGGCGGCCGTTCTGCCTGGAGGAGCGCATCGTCAATCTCGCCGCCGTGCCGGACGCCGCCGACGAGCGTTTCGCCGAGCTGGCGCCCGGGCCGTGGCTGCTCCGCCGCGTGCCGTGGAGCGCGGCCGAGCACGCCATCAGCGCCGCGGCGGCCGATGCGCGCGTCGCCGCCGCCCTCGGGATTTCCGAAGGGGCCGCGTGCCTGGTGATCGAGCGCCGCACCTGGAGCGCGGAAAACCCGATCACCCATGTCCGGCTGATCTATCCCGGCGACAGCCACCGGCTGGTGGCGCGCTTCGCCCCGTCCTCGGGTTGAAGCCGACAGGACAGGATCGCGAGGATCAAGACGGGGGGCGACGGGAGACATCCCCGCCCCGCCACTTTCGTGCGTGCCGCGGCTCAGATCGCCGCCGTGATGATGATCTCGACCTTGTACTGGGGGCCGGCGAGCCGGGCCTCGCCGGTGGCGCGCGCCGGGGCGTTGGGGCCGTCGACCCACTTGTCCCACACCGAATTCATCTCGGCGAAATTGGCCATGTCGTCGAGCCAGATGATCGCCTGGAGGATCTTCGACTTGTCGGTGCCGGCGGCGGCGAGCAGGCGGTCGACCTCGGCGAGGCAGGAGGCGGTCTGCGCCGCAACCGTGTCGCCTTCGCCGACCTGGCCCGCGAGATAGACGGTGTTGCCGTGGATCACGGCCTGGCTCATGCGCGGTCCGGCTTCGATGCGGCGAATGGTCATGGGATTTCCTTCCTCGGTTTCGTTGTCAGGCCGTGCCGCGGAAACGCGCGGGCGACAGCGGCGCCACCAGCGCGTCCAGCCCGGCCGGCGGCGTGGCGCGCCTTATCAACCGCCCGGCGAGGCTTGACAAGGCCGGCGAGGTCTGGATGCCGTAGCCGCCCTGCCCCGCCAGCCAGAAGAAGCCGTCCGCCGTCGGGTCGTAGCCGGCGACCGGCGTACGGTCGGGCGCGAAGCTGCGCAGTCCGGCCCAGCTGCGCTCGACGCGGGTCACCGGATAGTCCACCGCCTCCTCGAATCGGTAGAGCCCCTCGGCCAGGACCATGTCGTCGACGAAGGCGTCGTGCGGGTCGACGGGGATCTCCTCGGCCGGCGAGACGAGCAGGCGCCCGGCGTCTGGCTTGGCATACCAGTTCTCCGCCGCGTCGCCGAACAACGGCCAGCGGCCGATGTCGCGCCCCTCCGGCGCCGGCAGCACCGCCATCGAGCGGCGCATCGGCTGGATGCCGAGCGGCGCAACCCCGGAGAGCTTCGCCACCGTGTCGGCCCAGGCGCCGGCGGCGTTCACCAGGATCCTCGCCCGCACGGTCGCCTTCGGCGTCTCGATCGTCCACGTCGCGCCGATGCGGGCGGCACGGGTCAGCGGCGCGTCGGTGACCAGCCGCGCGCCGCCGGCGCGCGCCTTGCGCTGAAAACCCTGGTGCAGCGCATCGACGTCGATGTCCTGGGCGTCGTGCTCGTAGGCCGCCGCCTTCAGCCTCTCGGGACGCAGCACCGGCACCATCGCCAGCGCTTCCTCGCTCGTCAGCACGCGCATGCCTTCGGCGCCGTCGACCAGCGCGTGGAAGGCGTCGAGCCCCGCCTCGTCGGCGACGTGCAGGATGCCGCGCTGGGAGAGCAGCGGCGTCGGGAAGACGCTTCTGTCGGCCCCGTGGAACAGCGGCGCGCTGGCGCGGCTCAGGCCGCGGATGACGTCGTTGCCGTAGTTCTGGATGAAGATCGCCGCCGAACGGCCGGTCGAGTGGTAGCCGGGCCGGCTCTCCTGTTCGAGGAGGATAACGTCGAAATCGTCGGCGAGGTCGGCCGCAAGGCCCGTTCCCGCGATACCCGCTCCGACGATCGCCACGTCGGCGGTGAGTTCCTCGGCCATGATGCGCTCCCTCGTGCCCCCCTCCGGCGGCTTTTCCCGCCGTCATAGTGCAACATGGCCGCGGGTTCCATAGGCTGCGGGACACGTCCGGCCGCGGGCCGCACGGCAATTGACAAATGTAATAACATCACATATCCAGCCTCATCACCCCCGAGACCGTCCGATGACGACCCCCTGCCTCACCTTCCGCGACCTGACGCTCGGCTACGGCAGCCATCCGGCCGTGCACCACCTCAGCGGCGAGGTGCGCAAGGGCGCGCTGATGGCCGTCGTCGGCGCCAACGGGTCCGGAAAGTCGACGCTGCTCAAGGGTATCGTCGGCGTGATCGAACCGATGTCGGGCTCGTGTACCGTGGCGCCCGGCACGCGCATCGCCTACCTGCCGCAACTCTCCGAACTCGACCGCAGCTTTCCCGCCCGTGTCGTCGACCTCGTGTCGCTCGGGCTGTGGCCGAAGCGGGGCCTGCTCGGCCGCATCACCGGCGAGGACCGTGCCGCCGTCGCCAGGGCGATTTCGGCCGTCGGCCTCGAAGGCTTCGAGCGGCGCGGCATCGACACGCTGTCGGGCGGCCAGCTGCAACGCGCCCTGTTCGCCCGCGTGCTGGTGCAGGACGCCGAACTGATCCTGCTCGACGAGCCATTCAACGCGGTCGACACGAAGACCGTTGCCGACCTCGTCGCGCTGATCGGCCGCTGGCACGGCGAAAACCGCACCGTCATCGTCGTGGCGCACGACCTCGATCTCGTGCGGCGCGCCTTCCCGGAGACGCTGCTGCTCGCCCGCCGCCCGATCGCCTGGGGCCGGACGGCCGAGACGCTGAAGCCGGAGAACCTGCTCCGCGCCCGGCGCTTCGACGAGGCCTGGCACGACGACGCGCCGTGGTGCGAACCCGACGAGCGCGAGCACTCCGGCGATCACGACCATTCCCACGAGCATGGCCGTAGCCACGGTCACGATCACGCGCATCATGGCCGCGGTCGTGACAATGCCCGCGCCAATCGTCCGCCGGCGGCCTGACCATGTACGATCTCCTCGTCAGCCCCTTCGTCGACTTCGCTTTCATGCAGCGCGCGCTCGCCGGCTCGCTGATGCTGTCGATCGCCGCCTGCCCGGTCGGCGTCTTCCTGATGCTCAGGCGCATGAGCCTCACCGGCGACGCCATGTCGCACGCCATCCTGCCGGGCGCGGCGGCCGGCTTCCTGCTCTACGGCCTGGAGATCGTGCCGATGACGATCGGCGGACTGGTCGCCGGCGTCGTCGTCGCACTCGGCGCCGGCGCGGTGTCGCGCTTCACGCCGCAGAAGGAGGACGCCTCGATGGCCGCCTTCTACCTGATATCGCTCGCGCTCGGCGTGCTGATCGTGTCGCTGCGCGGCTCGAGCGTCGACCTGATGCACGTCCTCTTCGGCACCGTGCTCGCGCTCAACGACGACGCGCTGGCGCTGATCGCGCTGATCGCCGGCACGACGCTGCTGACGCTGTTCGTCTTCTGGCGGGCGCTGGTGGCAGAATGCCTCGACCCGCTGTTCCTTCGCTCCGTCAGCCGGCTCGGCACGCCCGTCCACTTCATCTTCCTCGGCCTCGTCGTGCTCAACCTCGTCGGCGGCTTCCAGGCGCTCGGCACGTTGCTGTCGGTGGGTCTGATGATGCTGCCGGCAGCCGCCGCACGCTTCTGGACGTCACGGGTGGAGCCGATGTGTGCGCTGGCGATTGCCGTCGGCTTCGCCTCCTGCGTCGCCGGGCTGCTGCTTTCCTATCACGCCGCCCTGCCGTCGGGCCCGGCGATCGTCCTGTCGGCCGGCGTCGTCTATCTCGCTTCGGTCCTGTTCGGATCGCGCGGCGTCTTGCGCGCCCGCCTCGTCACCCACCGTCACCGCACCGCCTGAACGACCAGGGAGATCCCCATGCTGAAGACCCTCCGACGCGCTGCCCTTGCGAGCGTTATAACATTCGCCCTCCCCGGCGCGGCCATGGCCGACGGCCTCAAGGTCGTCGCCAGCTTCTCGATCATCGCCGACTTCGCCCGCAACGTCGGCGGCGACCGCGTGACGATCGTCACCCTGGTCGGGCCGGAAGGCGACGCCCATGTCTACGAGCCGAAGCCGGCCGACGCGGCCTCCGTCGGCTCCGCCGACGTGGTGCTGGTCAATGGCCTCCAGTTCGAGGGCTTCCTCAACCGTCTCGTCGAGGCGAGCGGCACCAGGGCGCCCGTCGTCGAACTGACCAGGGGCGCCGAGGTGCTGAAGGCTTCCGAGACGGAGCATCATCACGGCGAGGAAGGCGGCGACAGCGCGGAGCATGGCAGCGAGACAGGCCATGACCACGGCGCTTTCGACCCGCACGCCTGGCAGTCCGTGCACAATGCCGAAATCTACGTGAAGAACATCGCCGACGCCTTCTGCGCGGCCGACGCCGCAGGCTGCGAAACCTACAGGGCCAACGCAGCCGCCTACGGCGAGCGGCTGGAAGCGCTCGACGCCGAGATCAGGGCGGCCGTCGACGGCATTCCCGCCGGAAAGCGGACGATCATCACGTCGCACGACGCCTTCGGCTATTTCGACCACGAGTACGGGATCCGGTTCCTCGCGCCGAAGGGCGTGTCGACGGAATCCGAAGCCTCGGCCGCGGATGTCGCGGCGCTGATCCGTCAGATCCGCGAAGACCGGGCATCCGCGATCTTCGTGGAAAACATCACCAATCCGCGCCTCGTCGAGCAGATCGCCTCGGAGACCGGACTGACGGTCGGCGGCGCGCTCTACTCCGATGCGCTGTCGGCCGCAGACGGACCTGCTTCCACCTACATCGACATGATGCGCCACAACATCACGACGATCAGAGGCGCCATCCTCGGCAGCTGACGGCCCAGGATGCGGCCGTTCCGCAACCGTCTCCGCCCGATCCGCAGGCGGCTTCCGCTCCGGCGGCGGGTGCCTGCGAGGCACAAGGCGGCGCGAAGCGCGCGCAACCGATTGACCGGCGGAACCAGATACAACATACTCGGTAGTATGTTCGGCGATCGGGAGGACCGGCATGGCATTCGCGCGCGTCAACGGCGTGGTCATCCATCATGAGGTGCGGGGGCCGGCGGGGGCGCCGGTCGTCGCCTTCGCCAATTCGCTCGGTACCGATTTCCGCATCTGGGACGCCGTCGCGGCGCAGCTGGAAGACGCCTATCGTCTCGTCTTCTACGACAAGCGCGGTCACGGCCTCTCCGAGTCGACGCCGCCGCCCTATGCGCTCACCGACCACGTCGAAGACCTCTCGGCGCTGCTCGAGCATCTCGGCATCGGCCGCGCGGCCATTGTCGGGCTTTCGGTCGGCGGCATGATCGCGCAAGGCCTCGCCGCGCTGCATCCCGACAAGGTCGCGGCCCTCGTGCTCTGCGATACCGCCCACAAGATCGGCACGGAGGCGATGTGGAACGACCGCATCGCGGCCGTCACCGGCAAGGGCATCGCCTCGATCGCCGGCGCGATCATGCAGCGCTGGTTCACGCCCGGCTACCGTTCGCCCGACAATCCCGACTTCGTCGGCTACACGGCGATGCTGACGCGCACCGACGTCGACGGTTATGCCGGCACCTGCGCGGCGCTGCGCGATGCCGACCTCACCGAGTCGACCCGGGCGCTGAAGGTGCCGACGCTGCTGATGGTCGGCGACCAGGACGGCTCGACGCCGCCCGACCTCGTCCGCTCGACCGCCGCTCTGATCAAGGGATCTGAGTTCCGCATCGTCGAGGGGGCCGGCCACCTGCCCTGCATCGAGAAACCCGACGCCGTCGCGGCGCTGATTCGTGGTTTCCTCCGGGCGACCCGCCACGCCTGACCCGAAGACCGCGCGCCGGCCCGGCGCGCGGCAAGAAAACAGCAGGAGTTCATCCATGACCGAACCGGTCACCATCACCCGCGACGGCGACATTGCCGTGCTGACGCTCGACAACCCGCCGGTCAACGCCATGAGCTTCCACCTGCGCGCGGCGCTGGCGACGGCGCTCGAGACCGTGCGCCAGGACGAAGGGATCGCCGCGGTCGTCATAGCCTGCGCGGGGCGAACCTTCGTCTCCGGCGCGGACATCACCGAGTTCAACACGCCGAAGGCCGTCGCCTCGCCCACCCTGCGCGAACTGATCGTCACGCTCGAAAACTTCGCCAAGCCGACCGTGGCGGCGATCCACGGAACCGCGTTCGGCGGCGGCCTGGAACTCGCGATGGGCTGCCATTTCCGCGTCGCCGACAGCCGGGCGCAGTTCGGCCTGCCCGAAGTCAAGCTCGGACTTCTCCCCGGCGCCGGCGGCACGGTGCGGCTGCCGCGCCTGATCGGCCCGCAGAAGGCCCTGGCGGCCATCGTCTCGGGCAATCCCATCGGCGCGAAGGCCGCGCTCGCCGACGGTCTCGTCGACGCCGTCTACGAGGACGGACTGGTCGAACACGCCGTCGCCTTCGCCCGCAAGGCCGCAACTGCCGGCAAGCCGCCGGTCGCCGTGCGCGACCGCGAGGAGAAGCTCGCCGCCGCCCGCGCCGACCTCGCGGCTTTCGATGCCCAAGTCGCCGACGTGCTGAAGAAATCGAAAGGTCTCGATGCGCCGAAGCGCTGCGCCGAGGCCGTACGCAACGCCCTGACGATGCCCTTCGACGAGGCCCTGGTAGCGGAGCGCAGGTTTTTCGTCGAACTGGTGGAGGGCGACCAGTCGAAGGCGCAGCGTCACCTGTTCTTCGCCGAGCGCGAGGCAAACAAGGTTCCCGGCGTCGGCAAGGACGACAGGCCGCGCCGGATCGCCAGGGTCGGCGTCGTCGGCGCCGGCACGATGGGGGGCGGCATCTCGATGTCCTTTGTCAACGGCGGCATCCCCGTCACCATCCTCGAAATGTCGGAGGAGGCGCTGAAGCGGGGCCTCGGCGTCATCGACAGGAACTACGGCATTTCCGTCGGGCGCGGTTCGCTGACCGAGGAGGCGAAGGCCAAACGCATGGCGATGTTCAAGGGCACGACCGACTACGCCGACCTCGCCGACTGCGACCTGATCGTCGAGGCCGTTTTCGAGGAGATGGGCGTCAAGAAGCAGGTCTTCGAGACGCTCGACGGGATCGCCAGGCCGGGCGCGATCCTCGCCACCAACACCTCCTATCTCGACGTCAACGAGATCGCGAAGTTCACGTCACGCCCCGCCGACGTGCTCGGCATGCACTTCTTCTCGCCGGCCAACGTGATGAAGCTGCTGGAGATCGTGCGCGGGAGCAAGACCGCGCCGGACGTGATCGCGACGGCGATCGCGGTCGGCCGGCAGATCGGCAAGGTACCGGTCGTGGTCGGGGTGTGCCACGGCTTCGTCGGCAACCGCATGCTCGGCGCACGCAACGCGGAGTCCGAGGACCTCTTGCTCGAAGGCGCCACGCCGGCCCAGGTGGACAAGGTCTTCACCGATTTCGGCTGGCCGATGGGCCCATACCAGATGGGAGACCTCGCCGGCCTCGACATCGGCTGGCGCACGCGCAAGTCGCTCGGCAGGACCGCCGCGATCGGCGACGCGCTCTGCGAACAGGGCCGCTTCGGCCAGAAGACCGGCAAGGGCTACTACCTCTATCCGGACGGCCGCACCCCGGTCCCCGATCCGGAAGTCCAGGCGCTGATCGTCGAGAAGGCCCGCGAGAGGGGCATCGACCGCCGCGACCTCTCTGCAACCGAGATCGTCGAGCGCACCATGTATCCGATGGTCAACGAGGGCGCGAAGATCCTCGAGGAAGGCATCGCCATCCGTTCGTCCGACATCGACACGGTCTGGGCCAACGGCTACGGCTTCCCGGTCGGCAAGGGCGGCCCGATGTTCTGGGCGGAACGCGAGGGGCTTGCGAAGATCGTCGAGCGGCTGGATCACTGGTACGGCAGGACCGGCAAGGAGGTCTACAACCCCTCGCCGCTGCTGCGCCGGCTCGCCGCCTCGGGCGGGTCGTTTGCCGACGTGCGCAAGGCCGCCGCATGAACGATCCGCGGGACATCGCGCGGCCCTGGCCGTGGGCGAAGTCCTACCCGGCGGGCTTCTCGCCGGATGTCGTGCTCGACACCTGGCCGGTGCCGGAAATGATCCGGCGCTCGGCCGATCGGTTCGGCGGGCACAGCGCCTTCGAGTTCCGCGGCACGGCCGTCTCCTACCGCCAGCTCGCCGCGGAGATGGACCGCGCCGCCGCGGCGTTTCTCGCTGCCGGCTGCGGTCCGGGCACTCGGATCGCGCTGTTCCTGCCCAACACGCTCTACCATCCCTTCGCCTTCCTCGGGGCGCTGCGGGCCGGCGCCGCCGTGGTGCATCTCAGCCCGCTCGACAGTCCCGCCACGATCGCCCACAAGCTCGCCGACAGCGGCGCGCGCATCGTCGTGACGACCAATGTCGGGGAGATGGCCGTCGCCGCCGCCCGGCTGCTGCCGGCGGGCCTGGTCGACCGCCTTGTCGTCGGCAACGACGCCGCCTTCGGCACCTCCCCTCTGACCGGGCCGATGCCGGCGGGCCCCGGCATCGTCGGCTGGGACGAATTCGTCGGCGAACCGGCCGGCGGCGGCGCGTTCCCGGATGTCTCGCCGGCCGATCTCGCGCTCCTGCAGTACACCGGCGGCACGACGGGCCTGCCGAAGGGCGCGATGCTCACCCACGCCAACCTGTCGGCGGCGGTGTCTGCCTATGCCCTGTGGAGCGAGGCCGACGGACTGACGCGCCCGGAACAGGAACGCATCCTGCTCGTCCTGCCCCTGTTCCACATCTACGCGCTGGTCGCGGTGATGCTGCGCTCCATGATCGACGGCCAGACGCTTCTCCTGCACACGCGCTTCGACCCCGAGGCCGCGCTGGCCGAGATCGAACGGGGCGCCACCGTCTTCGCCGGCGTTCCGACCATGTGGATCGCGCTGTCGCAGCTGCCGCGGTTTTCCTCGGCCGACCTCTCCAGCCTGCGCTACTGCGCCTCGGGCGGCGCGCCGCTGCCGGTCGAGGTCGCCCGCCGGCTGAAGGCGATGGCGGGGATCGAACTGCTCGGCGGCTGGGGCATGACCGAGACCGCTCCGGCCGGCACCAACATCCCGAAGGGCCGACCCGACAAGGCCGGCACGATCGGGCTGCCTCTGCCCGGCGTCTACATCGACGTCGTCGCGCTCGACGACCCGCACCGCGTGCTTCCGCCGGGCGAGACCGGCGAACTGCGCATCTTCGGCCCGAACGTGACATCCGGTTACGTCAACCGGCCGACGGAGACCCGGACCGCCTTCGCCGACGGCGGCTTCCTCACCGGCGACATCGGATACATGGACGCGGACGGCTTCTTCTTCCTCGTCGACCGCAAGTCCGACATGATCATCTCCGGGGGATTCAACGTCTATCCGCAGATGATCGAGCAGGCGATCTATGCGCATCCCGACGTCGAGGAGGTGCTGGTGATCGGCGTGCCGGACGCCTATCGTGGCGAAGCGGCGAAGGCCTTCGTCAAGCTCCGCGACGGCGCGCCGACGCTGACGCTCGACGCGCTGACGGAATTCCTGAAGGACCGGGTCGGCCGCCACGAGATGCCGAAGGTGCTGGAGATCAGGCCGGCGCTGCCGCGCACGCCGGTCGGCAAGCTGTCGAAACTCGAACTGAAACGCGAGGAAGCGGCGCGCGCCGCCTCGCCCTCATAGGAAGGAAGACATGGTCGACGCAGTCATCGTATCCACCGCCCGCACGCCGATCGGCAAGGCCTATCGCGGCGCCTTCAACGACACGACCGGCGCCACCCTGGGCGGCCATGCCATCGCCCACGCGCTCGCCCGCGCCGGCCTCGAGGGCGGCGACGTCGAGGACGTCGTGATGGGCTGCGCCATGCAGCAGGGCACCACCGGGCTCAACCTCGCGCGTCGGGCAGCACTCGCCGCCGGGCTGCCCGTGTCGGTCGCCGGAACGACGATCGACCGGCAGTGCGCCTCGGGCCTGCAGTCGATGGCTCTTCTCGCCAACGCCATCCGCAACGACGGCGTGCCGATCGGCATCGCCGGCGGGATGGAATCGATCAGCCTCGTGCAGAACGACAAGATGAACGTCTTCAAGCTCGCCGACGAGAAGCTGATGGCCATCAAGCCCGAGGTCTACATGGCGATGATCGATACGGCGGAGGTGGTCGCGAAACGCTACGGCATCTCGCGCGAGGCGCAGGACGAATATGCGCTGGAGAGCCAGCGCCGCGTCGCCCCTGCCCGCGAGGCGGGCCTGTTCGCCGACGAGATCGCACCGATGAAGGCGCGAATGGCCGTCGTCGACAAGGAGACGAAGGAGATCAGCTACAAGGAGCTGGAAATCGCCCATGACGAGGGTCCGCGCGCCGACACGACCGCCCAGGGCCTGGCGTCCCTGAAACCGGTCCGCGAAGGCGGCGTCATCACCGCCGGCAATGCCAGCCAGCTCTCCGACGGCGCCTCGGCCAACGTCATGATGAGCGACCGCGAGGCGGCCCGGCGCGGGCTCGCCCCGCTCGGTATCCTGCGCGGCTTCGCCGTCGCCGGCTGCGAGCCGGACGAGATGGGCATCGGGCCCGTCTTCGCCGTGCCGCGCCTGCTCCAGCGCCACGGGCTCAAGGTGGACGACATCGGCCTGTGGGAACTGAACGAGGCCTTCGCCGTCCAGGTCATCTATTGCCGCGACAGGCTGGGCATCGATCCGGCGAAACTCAACGTCAATGGCGGCGCGATCGCGGTCGGCCACCCCTACGGCATGAGCGGCTCGCGCCTCGCCGGGCACGCGCTCATCGAAGGCAAGCGCCGCGGCGTCAGATATGCGGTGGTCACCATGTGCGTCGGTGGCGGCATGGGCGCGGCGGGATTGCTCGAGATCGCTTGAGTCTTTCGTCATTCGTCGGTCGAGCGCTTGCGCCCGACGACCGACGAACAGCGACCGGCTCCGAATGAAAGGAGGAAGTCATGGACCTGCGTTTCACACAAGAAGAGATCGCCTTCCGCGAGGAAGTCCGCGCCTTCTTTCGCGACAACGTGCCGGAGGCGACCCGCCAGAAGCTGCTCGACGGCGAGATGGTGACGAAGGAAGAGTACGTCGCCTGGACGCGGATCCTCGACGCCAGGGGCTGGGGCGCGCCGCACTGGCCCGTCGAGTACGGCGGCACCGGCTGGGGCCCGATGAAGCAGTACATCTTCCTGGAGGAACTGCAGCGGTATCCGGCGCCGCAGCCGCTCGCCTTCGGCGTCAACATGGTCGGGCCAGTCATCTATACTTTCGGCAACGCCGCGCAGAAGGCGCGCTTCCTGCCGCGCATCCTCAACCTCGACGACTGGTGGTGCCAGGGCTTCTCCGAGCCCGGCGCAGGCTCCGACCTCGCCTCGCTGAAGACCCGGGCCGTGCGCGACGGCGACCACTACGTCGTCAACGGCCAGAAGACCTGGACGACGCTGGCGCAGTACGCCGACTGGATCTTCTGCCTGGTACGCACCGATCCCGAGGCGAAGAAGCAGGAAGGCATATCCTTCCTGCTCATCGACATGAAGACGCCGGGCATCGAGGTCCGGCCGATCGTCACCATGGACGGCGGTCGCGAGATCAACGAGGTGTTTCTGACCGACGTGCGCGTGCCGGTGGAAAACCGCGTCGGCGAGGAGAACCGCGGCTGGGACTACGCAAAATTCCTGCTCGGCAACGAGCGCACCAACATCGCCCGTGTAGGCATGTCGAAGCAGCGCATCGCCCGCATCCGCGAGCTCGCCGCCAGGGAGATGTCGGGCGGGCGGCCGCTGATCGAGGATCCGCGCTTCCGCGAGAAGATCGCGGCCGTCGAGGTCGAGCTGAAGGCGCTGGAAATGACGCAGCTGCGCGTCGTCGCGGCCGACGCGAGGCGCGGCAATACGGGCCGGCCGGACCCGGCGTCCTCCTATCTCAAGATCAAGGGATCGGAGATCCAGCAGGCGACGACGCACCTCTTGATGGAGGTGATGGGTCCCTATGCCATGCCCTATCAGCCGGAAGCGGACGATTTTTCCAACGAGCCGCCGATCGGCCCCGGCTACGGCAGCCACGCCGCGCCGTCCTACTTCAACAACCGCAAGGTCTCGATCTACGGCGGCTCGAACGAGATCCAGAAGAACATCATCGCCAAGGCCGTGCTCGGACTCTAGAGGACACGACGACCATGGATTTCGATCTCACCGAAGAGCAGTCGATCCTCAAGGATTCGATCGAGCGGCTGCTGGCCGACAATTACGGCTTCGAGCAGCGCAAGAAGTACATGGCCTCACCCGAGGGCTGGAGCGCCGAGATGTGGCGCAGCTATGCCGAGATGGGGCTCATGGCCCTGCCTTTCGCCGAGGCGGACGGCGGCATCGGCGGCGGGCCTGTCGAGACGATGATCGTCATGGAGGCGCTCGGCTGCGCGCTGGCGCTGGAGCCCTACCTGCCGACCGTCGTGCTCGGCGGCGGTTTCCTCAGGCTCGGCGGCAGCGCGGCGCAGAAGGCCGAATTCATACCTGGCATCGTCGGCGGCTCGCGAAAACTCGCCTTCGCCCAGGCCGAACGCCATTCGCGCTACGACCTCCACCATGTCGAGACGACCGCCCGCCGCGACGGATCGGCCTACGTACTGTCCGGTGCCAAGGGCGTCGTGCTGCACGGCGACAGCGCCGACACGCTGGTGGTGACCGCCCGCACGGCCGGCGGCACACGCGACGAGGGCGGCATCGGCGTCTTCCTCGTCGACGCCAATGCAGCCGGCGTGTCGCGCCAGGGTTATGTCATGCAGGACGGCCTGCGCGCCGCAGAAATCCTCCTCGACGGCGTCAGGGTCGGTACCGACGCCGTGCTCGGCGATCCCGAGGGCGGGCTGTCGCTGGTCCGCCGCGTCGTCGACCAGGCGATCGCCGCACTCGCTGCCGAGGCCGTCGGCGTGATGTCGGCCATGCACGCCCTCACCCTCGATTACATCAAGGTGCGCAAGCAGTTCGGCGTGCCGATCGGCGCCTTCCAGGTGCTGCAGCACAAGGCGGTGGACATCTACGTGGCGCTCGAGCAGGCGCGGTCGATCACGCTCTATGCCACGATGATGGCCGACAGCGACGATGCCGCGGAACGCCAGCGCGCCATGCACGCCGCGAAGGTCGAGATCGGGCGTGGCGGGCGGCTCGCCGGCGAGAACGCCATCCAGCTTCACGGCGGCGTCGGTATGACCATGGAGTATGCGATCGGCCATTATTTCAAGCGCATGACGATGATCGACCTGACCTTCGGCGACCACGACCATCACCTGCGCGCGCTGGGCGAGGCCGGCAGCCTGTTCGCGGCGTGAGGCGATCGCGGGCGGGACCTCCCGCGACCCGGAGAATATCGTTCCGCCCTTTCCGCTAGGACGACAGGAACGTTCCAATATCGGACCGAAACGGGGATCGCGGTCGTTCGACTCGGCGGGCCGCCGGGCCTACTGTGCGCGGCTTCAACCCCGCGCATACGCTCAGGGATCCGTCCAATGACCGATTTCACCCCTTTCCAGTCGCTTCTCGGCGGCGCGCTGATCGGCCTGGCGGCCGTCCTGCTGATGGCCTTCCACGGCCGCATCGCCGGCATCACCGGCATCATCTCCGGTGTCATCCCGCCGCTTTCCGGCGACTGGCAGTGGCGCGCGGCCTTCCTCGCCGGATCGGCGCTCGTGCCGCTCGCCTATGTGCTGACGGGCGGAACGGTCGACTTCTCGGTGCCGGTGTCGACGATCGCCCTCGTCGCCGGCGGCGTGCTCGTCGGCATCGGCGTGCATTTCGGCAACGGCTGTCCGTCGGGCCACGGCATCTGCGGCATCGCGCGGCTGTCGCCGCGCTCGATCGTCGCGGTGCTGACCTTCATGGCGACCGCCTTCGCCACCGTCTTCGTCGTCCGTCACGTCATCGGAGCCTGACCGCCATGAACCGGATCCTCTCGGCCTTCCTCATCGGCGGCCTCTTCGGCCTGGGCATCGTCATCGCCGGCATGGCCAATCCGGCCAAGGTGCTCAACTTCTTCGACCTCGCCGGCACTTGGGACCCGAGCCTCGCCTTCGTCATGGGCGGCGGGCTGGCGGTCGCCTTCGTCGGCTACCGGCTGGTGTTCGGCAGGCAGGCGCGTCCCGTCCTCGAACCCGCCTTCGACCTGCCGAAGCAGCGGCGCATCGACGCCGAGCTGGTCGGCGGCGCCGCCGTGTTCGGCGTCGGCTGGGGCATCGCCGGCTTCTGCCCGGGCGGCGCCGTGCCGGCGCTCGGCCTCGGCTATTCCGAGACCGTCGTCTTCCTGGCGGCGATGGTCGCCGGCATCGTCGTCGGGCGCGCACTCCGCTCGCGGATTCCGGCGTTCGCGCCGGCGCTGCGCCGCCCGGAGCCGGTTGCAGCCGACGCATCCTGATGGCATGACCGCGGCGCGGCCGGCACAGGCGCCGGCCCGCTGCGAGGAGACGCCATGGACTACCGCCCGCTGACCCCCGATTTCGCCGTCGCCGGCCAGATCACGCCGGAGCAGATCGCCGAGATCAAGGCCGCCGGCTACCGGTCGGTGATCTGCAACCGTCCCGACGGCGAGCAGCCCGGCCAGCCGAGCGCCGCCTCGGTTCGCGCCGCCGCCGAAGCAGCGGGACTGGCTTTCCGCCATATTCCGGTCTCGGGCGGCATCTTCCCGCCCGACGCGGTAGCGGCGACGGCGGCGGCTCTGGAGGAACTGGAAGGGCCGATCTTCGCCTATTGCCGCTCCGGAGCCCGCTCGACGACGCTCTACACCATGGCCCGCCGGGCCGCGGGCTGAAGCGCTCCCCCGCTCAATACAGCCAGCGCACCAGGAACAGCGAGATCGCCGGGAACGCGGTGAGGATCGCCGTGCGCACCATGTCGGAAACCACGAACGGCACGACGCCGCGATAGGTCTGGCCGATCGGCGTCTCCCTCGCCATCGAGTTGATGACGAACAGGTTCATGCCCACCGGCGGGGTGATCAGGCCCACCTCCACCACGATCAGCACCAGGATGCCGAACCAGATGGCAAGTTCCTCGGCCCCGAGGCCATAGTCGAGTGCCGTCACGATCGGAAAGAAGATCGGGATGGTGAGCAGGATCATCGACAGCGAATCCATCACGCAGCCGAGCAGGAGGTAGAGCGCGAGGATGGCGATCAGCACGAGCCACGGATTGTAGCCCTGGCCGGAGATGAAGGCGGCCGCCTGCTGCGGCACCTGCGACAGCGCGAGGAACGAATTGTAGAACCCGGCGCCGAGCACGATGAAGAAGATCATCGCGGTCGCGCTCGCCGTGGCGAGGATCGCCCCGATCAGCGTGCGGCCGTTCAGCCCGCCATTGACCCAGGCGATTACCCCGGTGCCCGCAGCGCCGACGGCCGCGCCCTCGGTCGGCGTGAACCAGCCGAAGTAGATGCCGCCGACGACGGCGAGGAAGACCAGTATCACCGGCCACACGGCCGCCAGCGCGCGGAACCGCTCCGAGTAGGGCGCGCGGGCGCTGCTGCCGGCCGAGTCGGGGTTCATGCGGACGTAGATCGAGATCGCGATCATGTAGCCGACCGCCGCGAGGATGCCGGGAACGAAAGCGGCGAGAAACAGCTTGGCGATGTTCTGCTCGGCGAGGATCGCATAGATGACCAGCACGACCGAGGGCGGGATCAGGATGCCGAGCGTGCCGCCGGCGGCTAGCGTTCCCGTCGCCAGAGCGCCGGAATAGCCGTGACGGCGCAATTCGGGAAGGGCGACCTGGCCCATCGTCGCGGCGGTCGCCAGCGAGGAGCCGCAGATCGCGCCGAAGCCGGCGCAGGCGCCGATCGCCGCCATGGCGACGCCGCCGCGGCGGTGTCCGAGCCATTTCTGCGCGGCATCGAAGAGCGACTGCGACATGCCGCCGAGCGAAGCGAACTGGCCCATGAGCAGGAACAGCGGGATGATCGACAGGGAATAGCTGGAGAAGGTCGAGAAGGTCTCGTTCTTCAGCTTGGCCAGAACCGGCGCCGTGCCACCCATGAGGATCCAGGTCCCGCCGAGGCCGCAGATCAGCATGGCAAGGCCGATGGGAAGGCGCAGGAAGATCAGGACGAGCAGGACGGGGAAGGACAGCAGTCCGATTTCGAAGGCGGTCAATGTGCGCTCCCCTGTCCCGGCAGCAGGATGGCGCGGCCCCGCGCGACCTCCGCTATCCGCACGCCGAGCACGACGACCGACACGACCACGGCGACGGCGGCCGCCGCCATGCAGGCGGCGTAGGCCCACCAGATCGGGAACTGCAGGATGAACGTCGTCTCGTTGTAGTTCATCTTGTCGATCATGCCGGCCCAAAGCCGCCAGGCGATGAGGGCGATGACGATCGTCATCAGGAGTTCGCTGACGAGGTCGATGAAGCGGTTGGCGGCCTCCGGCAGCACCGATGTGAAGAGATCGACCGTCGCGTGCCCGCGACGCAGCTGGCACCAGGGCAGGAAGGCGAAGACGGCGAAGCCCGTGCCCGCCTCGACGATCTCGTAGTCGCCGGGGACGGGGCCGAGGCCGGCCCAGATGAAGCCCCGTCCGATGATGGAGACGGCCACGACGGCGGTGATGACGACGAGTACCAGGCCGCCGAGGATGGCGAGCCCCCTCGCCAGCGCCTCGATCGCGCGCAGAACCATGACCTCCTCCCGGATCAAGTACCCTGGCGGACGCTAGCGCCTGCCGCCGGAGAGAGCAACAAGCGCGTGCACATTTTTGCTATGTAACATAACAATTATCGGCGCGATACGGGGTCGCTGAGCGGCAGGGCGGCGGTTTCCTTCAGCGTCTCCAGGACGATCGCCGTCTTCACGTGCTGGACCGATTCGTGCGGCAGGAGTTCGCCGTTGACGAATGCGGCGAGCGATTTCAGGTCGGGCGTGACGACCTTCAAGATGTAGTCCATCTCTCCGGTCAGCGCATGCGCCTCCTGGATCTCGGGCAAGCGCGCGACGAGTTCGGCGAAACGACGGGCGTTGTCGCGGTTGTGCGTGGCCAGCGTCACGGTGACCACGTTGGTCAGCGGGAAGCCCAGCCGGTCGCGGTCGAGGATCGCCCTGTAGCCTCGGATGAATCCATCCTCCTCGAGCCGCTGGCGCCGCCGCGAGCATTGCGAGGGCGACAGGTTGACGCGTTCGGACAGGTCGTTGTTGGTGAGGCGGGCATCGTCCTGGAGCAGCGCAAGGATCTTGCGGTCGAAGGCATCGATCTGCGGCGAATTCATTCCAGCCTCGCTGTTTGCGCACCGTCGATGCGGGAAATATGCATGGCATGCACCCGGGCGCAAGGCGGTCCCGTGCGATGCCCCGGGCTCAGCCGCCGGGGCCGGAAAAATGCAGGACCAGGCCGAACAGCGCAAAACCGGCGAGGATGGCGAGGAAACGCCCGATCGCCCGACGGCGCAACGCCTGCGTCTCCGCGTCGCGAGCGACGCCGGCGTTGGCGATCACCTGCAGCCACTGCGCCTTCATCGGCAGGCCGGTGCGGTTGCGCAGGGCGGCGGAGCGTTCCTCGACCCGGTAGCAGAGCCGGATCGCCGAAATCAGCACCGCCACCATGACGAGGCCCCACGCGCCGGCGAAGACGGTGAAGGCGAGCCCCGGCTCCATGGCGCCCTACGGCGCCGGGGTGTCGACGACGCCGTCGCCGAGCGGCAGCGACAGGCCGTCCTCGGCGACGGTGAGCTTTCCACCCCAGTTCGGCCGCACCGCGTCGATCCAGTCGCGGATGCCGACGTCCGGATCGTCGGCCGGGATGAGGTGGTTGAGGACGAGCCGGCCGACGCCGGCTTCGGAGGCGATGCGGCCCGCGTCGGCTGCGAAGCTGTGGCTGGCGACGAGGTGCTCCTTCAGACGCTCGCCGTTCCCCGTCCGCGCCACGAGGCGATCGATGCCGTCGGCCAGCATCGCCTCGTGGACGAGGATGTCGGCCCCCCTGGCGAAATCCGCCAGCGGTCGGAAGTAGGTCGTATCGGAGGAGAAGACGACGCCGCGTCCGCTGAAATCGAAGCGCAAGGCATAGCATTCGCTGACGGGCGGATGGTCGACGCGCAACGCACGGACCCTCAGGCCGCCCGCGTCGAGCACCTCGCCTTCCCCGTATTCCTCGATACTCACCAGTTCGGCGATGTCGGGCCGTCCCTCGTCGCCGATGCGGATCTCGATGTCGAATTCCATCGCCTGGAGGAACCGTGTCCAGTAGTGGGCGGTGCCCGCCGGCCCGTAGACGCGCACCGGCGTCGACAGTCCCGCCGTCCACGCCGTATGCAGCAGCGCTCCGAGTTCGAGAACGTGGTCGGAATGGAGATGCGTCACGAAGACGAGGTCGAGGTTCTTCAGCGAAACGCCCGCTTCGGTCAGCCCGCGCGTCACGCCGAGGCCGCAGTCGACGACGATCCGCCGCCCCGCCGCCTCGAGCAGCGCGGAACTCGGCCAGGGTCCGCCCGGCCGCAGCGCGGGTCCGCCCTTCGATCCGAGGATGACGAGACGGTCAGCCACGGACGCCCCTCCCTCTCGCGCGTCGGCGCGCTCTGCAGCCCGGAGCGGTCCGGGCAGAAACAAGCATCGGCTTCCTCATCGTTTCCGCCGGCCGGAGTTGACCGGCACTCCAGTTCGTTGCATCGGTAACCATCCACGAAAGAGAGGGGTCGACGTGGCGACGCACGAGGGTAACCGCAAGGCGGCGGAAGGCAAGGGGGGCGAACCGGGCGGCTTCGACGCGGTCCTGGCCCTGGAGACGTTCCTCCCCTACCGGCTGAACCGGCTCGCCGACGCCGTCAGCCGCGAATTCCAGAAGATCTACAAGGACCGCTACGGGTTGACGCGGCCGGAATGGCGTGCGCTGGCCACGCTCGGGCAGAACGGCGTGATGACCGCGACCGCGATCTGCGAGCATTCCTCCATGCACAAGACCAAGGTGTCGCGCGCCGTGGCCGAACTCGAGCGGCGCAACTGGCTGACCAGAACGGTCGACGGCAACGACAGGCGGATGGAACTGCTGTCGCTGACCCGCGCGGGCGAGAAGGCCTACCGCGAACTGGTGCCTCTGGCGAAGGCCTTCGAGGCCGCGCTCATGGCGACGCTCGGCGAAACGGAACGCGCGGCGCTGGCGAAGGGCCTGTCGGCGCTGGAAGCGGCGATCGGGCGATAGGTTCGGCGCGGTGCCCGCGCGCTCCTACCAGTCCATGACGACCTTGCCGGAATTGCCGCTCTTCATCGCCTCGAAGCCCGAAATGTAGTCGTCGACGCCGATCCGGTGCGTGATCAGGCCCGACACGTCGAGCGGCCCCTGAACGAGCGCGATCATCTTGTACCAGGTCTCGAACATCTCGCGGCCGTAGATGCCCTTCAGGTGCAGCATCTTGAAGATGACCTTGTTCCAGTCGATCTCGAAGCCGGTCGGCGCGATACCGAGGATGGCGATCTTGCCGCCGTTGTTCATCGTGTCGATCATGTCGCGGAAGGCGGGCGCCGCGCCCGACATCTCCAGCCCGACGTCGAAGCCCTCGCTCATGCCGATGTCGCGCATGACGTCGCGCAGTTTTTCCTTCGACGCGTCGACGACATGACGCACGCCGAGCTTGCGGGCGAGGTCGAGGCGTACCGGGTTGATGTCGGTGATGACCACCTTCCGGGCACCGACGCATTGGGCCACCAGCGCGCCCATGATGCCGGTCGGCCCGGCGCCCGTCACCAGCACATCCTCGCCCACCAGATCGAAGGACAGCGCCGTGTGGACGGCGTTGCCCAGCGGATCGAAGATCGCCGCGATCTCGTCCGGCACGTCGTCGGGAATCGGCACGACATTGTGCTGCGGGATCGAAAGATACTCGCCGAAGGCGCCCGGCCGGTTGACGCCCACGCCCAGCGTGTTGCGGCAGAGATGCCCCCGCCCGGCGCGGCAGTTGCGGCAGTGGCCGCAGACGATGTGGCCCTCGCCCGAGACGCGCTGGCCGACCCTGTATTCGGTGACCGCGGCGCCGAAGTCGGCGACGGTCCCGACGAATTCGTGGCCGGTCACCATCGGCACCGGCACGGTCTTCTGCGCCCACGGGTCCCAGTTGTAGATGTGCACGTCGGTGCCGCAGATCGCGGTCTTCCTGACCTTGATCAGCACGTCGTTGGGGCCGATCTCGGGGATCGGCACCTGTTCCATCCAGATCCCCGGCTCGGGCCTGGCCTTCACCAGGGCGCGCATCATATTGGACATGGAATTTTCTCGTTAGAAGCCTGCGTTCAAGAGACGAGGACCACCGTTCCGATACTCAACCAGCCGCTGGCTTATCCAATGCTGTTCGCGTTCGGCGCGAGTATCCCGATGGCAATTCTCGAGTACTTTCACGATGACCTTTGTTCCGTTGTCGTGAGCCTCGCGGAGGTGCTTGTGGATTGGCCGGAATTCCTTCGAAGGGTCTCCGTGCCAATGCAATCCTGCGACCATCCTGCGCACGTTATTCGGGTAGGCGCGAATGCGACTCCTTAGTTTCAGAGCCTTGCCAACATAGATGCCGACACCCTCAATCTCCCATTGGTAGATTCCAGGGGCATTTAAGTCGAAGCTCGCTCCAAGTATTTGAGCATAGAAGTCGCTTCTAAAATTAGACATCGCCACCTCCACCAAATTGAGGCGCGCTCCATAGGATGGACAAGAACCGATGTCCACCCCACGCTCCGTCCCTGGCGTAGTCGAGCGGCCACGAAGCCATTTCAGACCACCCCCAGCTCCCGCCCCACCGCGCCGAACGCTTCCACCGCCCGGTCGATGTCGTCGAACGAGTGCGCCGCCGACATCTGCGTGCGGATGCGCGCCTGGCCCCTGGGCACGACGGGAAACGAGAAGCCGACGACGTAGATGCCGCGCGCCAGCATCATCTCGGCCATCCGCGCGGCGAGCGCGGCGTCGCCGATCATCACCGGGATGATCGGATGGCCGGCGCCGGCGAGGCGGAAGCCGAGCTTTTCCATGCCGGCGCGGAAGCGCGCCGCGTTGGCGGCGAGTTTCTCGCGCAGCGCGTCGCCGTTCTCGACGATGTCGAAGACCTTCAGCGAGGCGGCCGCGATCGCCGGCATCAGCGTGTTGGAGAAGAGATAGGGCCGCGAGCGCTGGCGCAGCCAGTCGACGACCTCGCGCTTCGCCACCGTATAGCCGCCCGAGGCGCCGCCGAGCGCCTTGCCGAGCGTGCCGGTGACGATGTCGACCCTGCCCTCGACGCCGCAATGTTCGGCCGAGCCGCGCCCGTGCCTGCCGACGAAGCCGACCGCATGGCTGTCGTCGACCATGACCATGGCGCCGTATTTCTCGGCGAGGTCGCAGACACCTCCGAGATTGGCGATGATGCCGTCCATGGAGAACACGCCGTCGGTGGCGATCAGCTTGAAGCGGCAGGCTTCCGCCTTCTTCAGCTCCTCTTCCAGCGCCTTCATGTCGTTGTTGGCGTAGCGGAAGCGCTTCGCCTTGGAGAGGCGAACCCCGTCGATGATCGAGGCGTGGTTGAGCGCGTCGGAGATGACGGCGTCTTCTTCCGACAGCAACGTCTCGAACAGGCCGCCATTGGCGTCGAAGCAGGAACCGTAGAGGATCGCGTCCTCGAAGCCGAGGAAGGAGGCGATGCGCGATTCCAGTTGCTTGTGCTCCTCCTGCGTGCCGCAGATGAAGCGCACCGAGGCCATGCCGTAGCCATAGCGGTCGAGCGCGGCCTTGGCGGCGGCGCGGATCGCCTCGTTGTCGGCGAGGCCGAGATAGTTGTTGGCGCAGAAGTTCAGCACCGTCTCGCCGCCCTCCACCTCGATCTCGGCCGACTGCATCGAGGTGATGACGCGCTCGGACTTGTAGAGGCCCGCCGACTTCAGTGCCTCGAGTTCGGCGGCGATGTGGGAGACGAAAGCCTGGTTCATGGGGGCGCTCCGGGGGCTGCCCAGCGATAGCGCCTGCGACCCGGTCGATCTAGAGCCGAATCCCATCACGTTGCATCGTAACCTGCGGCAGCGAAGTAGTTTCGGCATTCTGCCGGGGTGAAGAGGTCGATGATGCGGCCGATGGCGTTCCAGAG
>DUSC01000207.1 GCA_012842935.1 Hyphomicrobiales bacterium
CGGCAGGGCACGGACGATTCCGCCGGCCGAGTCGAGCAGCCGATCGCTCTCATCGGAGATCGTCACGCGCGGCCGTTTGCGCCTGGCGACATGGTCGACGATCTGACCGCCGAGGTGGTGAACATTGACCACGGCCCTGGTCACGCCGGCCGCAGCGAGGCTGTCCAGCCCACGGTCGAGCAGCGTCTCGCCGGCAACGCGCACCAGCGGCTTCGGCAGCGTATCGGTGATCGGCCGCATGCGCGTGCCGAGGCCGGCGGCAAGAACCATCGCCGTGTCGATGACGTCACCCTTCACGGCGCGCCCTCCGCGCCGAGGCCGAAGCGCGCGTAGAGCTCACGGACCTCCGCGAGCGCCGGATGGCGAAGCGTGCGCGCAAGATACGCGCGGATGCGCGGCAGGTGGCGCAGGTAAGCCGGCTTTCCGTCGCGCCGGTCGAGTCGCACGAAGATGCCGAGGATCTTGGAATTGCGCTGCGCGCCGAGGATCGCATAGGCGGCATCGAAAGCGGCGCGGTCGAACGGCCCGGCGGCCTCGCGCGCCGCGGCGTAGGCGGCAACGGTTGCCCGCTCCATCTCGACGGAAATGGTGACGCGCGCATCGAGCGCCAGCGACGCGACATCGTAGGCAGCCGGCCCGATCAGCGCGTCCTGGAAGTCGATGACGCCCAGGCGGTCGCGGCCACGCCGCTCCGGCCGCCAGATGATGTTCGGCGAATGATAGTCACGCAGCACGATCGACGTCTCGCAGCCGGCCAGCCGTTCGAGAACCGTCGTCCACGCGGCGCGGAAATCGGCTCGGTCGCGGTCCTGCACAGGCATGCCGGTGGCCAGGGGCAGATACCAGTCGAGCAGCAGCTCGGCCTCGATCAGCATCACCTCGCGTTCGTAGACCGGGATCGTGTAGGTGCCGCCGTCGACCGGCACGGACGGTGGCCAGGTGCGGCCATGCAGGTCGGCGAGCAGTCGGGCGGCCGCCACATAGCGTTCGCCAACCGGTTCGCCGCCGTCGAGGAACGCGCCGTCGCCGAGGTGGCTGATCAGCAGGAGGCCGCGGTCGAGGTCCGCGGCCTCGATCTCCGGCACCGCCAGCCCGGCTTCCGCCAGGAGGCGGTCGACGGCGACGAAGGCGTGCACGGTGCGGGCAATGCACGCGATCTCGGCATAGCTCTTCCCGTCGCGAATCACCGGACCTCGCGGCGACGTCGGCGCGTTCATGACAATGCGGCGGGGCCGGCCCGGCAGGGTCACCACCTCGTAGCTGCGCGCCGAAGCGTCGCCGGTCAGGAAGGCGCGCGACGCATGCGCCCAACCGGCGTTGTCGAGGAAGGTGCGGATTTCCAGCGAGCGATCCAGTCGCGC
The DNA here is from genome assembly GCA_012842935.1 of Hyphomicrobiales bacterium. Taxonomy (GTDB): domain Bacteria; phylum Pseudomonadota; class Alphaproteobacteria; order Rhizobiales; family Rhizobiaceae; genus DUSC01. The sequence continues at coordinate 1,362 of DUSC01000207.1, forward strand.
GATGAACGGCTGCGGACCGGAGATCCGTGCGATGCGGCCGGAGCCGTGGTCGTCCAGCGTGATCGTCGCAGCCTCGGCAGGCAGCCGCCCGGCGGCGCGCTGCGGCCATTCGACGATGACGGCGCCCGATCGCGCCGCCTCGTCGAGGCCAAGCTCGTCGACCTCATCGGGCGAGCCCAGGCGGTAGAGATCCACATGGGCGACCGCTATGCGCGTCGCGTAGGTCTGCACCAGCGTGAAGGTCGGGCTCGGTACCTCGAGTTCGGGATCGCCGGCGAGCGCGCGCAGGAGGGCACGGGCGAGCGTCGTCTTGCCGGCGCCGAGCTCGCCTTCGAGCAGGATAACGTCGCCGGTGCGGAGCGCCGCAGCGATGTCCGCGCCGAATTCCGCGGTCGCCCGTTCATCGGGCAGGATGCGCTCCAGCGCCGCAGCTTCCATCGGGGAGCTACTCCGCGGCAATCCGCACCCCGGACGGCACCATCGGGAATCGGCAGGTCACGGTCGTGCCGCGGTCGGCGCCGGATTCGATCGAGACGGAGCCACCGTGCAGTTCGACGAAACTCTTGACGATCGCCAGGCCAAGGCCGGCCCCGCGGCGGCGCCCGCCATTGGCATGCGATTCGAAGCGGCGGAAGACCGTATCGAGAACTTCGGGTGGCATGCCGGGACCGTCGTCGTGGACCGCGAACTCTACCATCTCGCCGCGTTCGATACAGGAAAGCGTGATGGCGCTGCCTTCGGGCGCGTAGTTTGCGGCATTGCTCAGCAGGTTCGACAGGATCTGGCGAACGCGGTGCTCATCGCCGCTGAACGATGCCGGCGCGCGCGCCGAATCGATGCGCAGCTCTATCGAATGCTCGCGCAACCGGTCGGCAATCATTTCCGCGGCCGCCGCTATCGTCTGCTCCACACGCACATCGCCGATGTCCAGCTCCATGATGCCGGCGTCAACGGTCGCGAGGTCGAGGATGTCGTTGACGATGGTGAGCAAGACCGACGACGACGTGCCGATGTGGTCGAGATACTCGCGCTGTCTCTGCGTCAAAGGCCCGGTGTCGGGGAGACCGAGAAGTTCCGTGAAACCGATAATGTTGGTGAGCGGCGAACGCAGCTCGTAGGAGACGTGCTGGACGAAGTCGTTCTTCAGCTGGTCCGCGCGTTGCAGCGCCTCGTTCTTTTCCAGCAGTGCCCGCTCGACGTTCACGCTGTCGGTGATGTCGACGAAGGTCATCATGACAAGCCCGTTCGGCAGGTAGATCACCGCGTAGCGCAGGACCACGCCGTTCTTCAGCTCGACCTGTCCGTGGCGATCGCGGCGCTCGTCGTCGAAGCCGGTCACCGATGCGACGAAACTTTCCCAAGGACTGTCCACGGCGAGCTGGTCGCACTCGGCACGGATCGCGGCGATATGCGTATCGCGGCGAATGCGCTCCGAGGAAAGTCCCCACAGGCCGGCGAAGGCGGGATTGGAGAGGCGAACCCGACCGTCGGGACCGAAGACGACCACACCTTCGGCGAGGTTGTCCAAGGTCTCACCCTGGATGCGCACCGCAGCATTGTAGCGGCTCTCGAGGTCGATACGCTCGGTGAGATTCTCGAATACCCAGGTGACGCCTCCCTTGGGCTGAGGATTGGCTACGACACGCACGGTTCGCCCGTCGGGCAGGTGCCACCAGTGTTCCTGCGAATCGACAGCGCGGTAGGCAGAGAGAATCGTCTCCTTCCATCGCCGCCATTCGGGCTGTTCCGCCAGCTTGCCCTCGCTGCGCAGGCGATCGAGCAGCAATGCGTTCTCCGGCGCACTGTCGAGGAATGCCGGATCGAGGTCCCACAGTTTCTGGAACGCCTGATTGAAGAAACGCAGCTTCTCTCCGGAATCGAAGATCGCCACCGCCGTCGTCAGCTGGTCGAGCGTATCGCCGTGGCTGCGCACGGTGCGTTCCAGTTCCTCGCGAACGACCTCGATTTCGCTGCGGTCGACGGCGATCCCAGCCGATCCGCCTTCGCCCGCCACATCGGTAATTGCATACATGCGCCGGTCGCCGCGGACGACGGTCGAAAGCGTCTGCCCGAACACGGGCGCCGTCCGGTGGTGCGCGACGATCGCCTCGCGGGCCTGGGTGCCGAGGAATTCCCGTGCGTCGCGCACGGCGGCATCTGCGTCCGCTGCCTCGACCGCATCCGCATAGGCGCGGTTGACCCAGCGCAGCCTGCCGTCGACGCTTCTCAGCCAGAACGGCATGTCGAGCGCCTCGAGGAGTGCGGCGATCGTATCGTATTCGGCCGACAGGCGCTGGTTGTCCAAGCGGAGCCGGGCGTTCGATCGGTGGATTTCGGTCAGCGACGCAAAGCGGACGAAAGCGTGCTGAGCCGATCTGCGGCCCTGCACCTCAAGCGGCACGCCGCCAATGGTCTCGACAGCCAGATCGAACGGTGTCGATTTTTCCCGCAGCGCATTGACTGCCTGCTCCAGCGCGGCCGCCGATCGCGACGACAGCCACCTGCCGAAGGCGAGGAACGCTCCGCGCTCTTCGGGTGCACCGCTTTCGGCCGGAAGCGATCCCATCAGTTCCGGCTTGCGGTTGTCACGGCTCCAGGCGACGATCCGCTGGTCGCGCAGATTGAGGAGGGCTTCGGAGCGCTGCAGCGCCGCATTCAGGTCCGCCAGGCGGCTGCGCAGATCGGCGTTCTCCGTGGCGATGCGCGTCCGCTCCCGGATCAGCCAGATGGCCGACAGCATCGCCGCGCCGAGGACGCCGGCGAAAACGGCAAACTGGATAACCTCGAACGTGCCCACCGAGACGCCGACGACCGGCAGGGCGGTACCGGTCTGGGCCGCGGCGCAGGTAGGCACAAGGCCGAAAACGACCGTGGCGAGACGGCCCGCAGACTTCTGCGGACGTCGACCGCCACGTCTGGCGAAGACGCCGGCGGTCCCTTTACCCGAATCTTCCGGGCCGCCGGATACGGCCCTTCCCGCCGCAAGCGGGTCTTCACCCGGCATGTCTTGTTCCTCTCCGCCGCCTGAATGCAAGACCGCCTTCACGCGCGCCCCTCTCTCCCCATCCCCAGGGCCGAGGGCGTCGCGAATCAGGAAACAATAGACTCTGGTCGAATCGGCGTGAAGAAGTCTTTCGTGCAAAAAGAAGCCGGGCAGAAAGTCAACGGCCCGGCGTCAATATATTGCGTCCGAGCGCGCTCGGATCAGTACCTGTAGTGTTCGGGCTTGAACGGGCCGTCTGGAGTTACGCCGATGTAGGCGGCCTGCTCGTCAGAAAGCCGGGTGAGCCTGGCGCCGAGCTTGGCGAGATGCAGTCGCGCGACCTTCTCGTCGAGGTGCTTGGGCAGAACGTAGACCTTGTTCTCGTAGACGCCGGGCTTCGTCCACAGTTCGATCTGGGCGAGCGTCTGGTTGGTGAACGACGCCGACATGACGAAGCTCGGGTGGCCGGTGGCGTTGCCGAGGTTGAGGAGGCGGCCTTCCGAAAGGAGGATCATGCGCTTCCCGTCAGGGAAGGTGATCATGTCGACCTGCGGCTTGACGTTCGTCCACTTCAGGTTGCGCAGCGCCGCGACCTGGATTTCGTTGTCGAAGTGGCCGATGTTGCCAACGATGGCCATGTCCTTCAGCATGCGCATGTGGTCGAGCGTGACCACATCCTTGTTGCCGGTCGTCGTGATGACGATGTCGGCGGTCGGAGCGGCCTCCTCGAGGGTGACGACCTCGAAGCCGTCCATTGCTGCCTGCAGAGCGCAGATCGGATCGACTTCGGTCACCTTGACACGGGCGCCGGCACCCCGCAACGAGGCGGCAGAGCCCTTGCCCACGTCGCCGTAGCCGCATACGACCGCGACCTTTCCGGCCATCATGACGTCGGTGCCGCGGCGAATTCCGTCGACCAGCGATTCCCTGCAGCCGTACTTGTTGTCGAATTTCGACTTGGTGACGGAATCGTTAACGTTGATTGCCGGGAAGGGCAGCAGTCCCTTCTTCTGCAGCTGATAGAGCCGGTTGACTCCCGTGGTGGTTTCCTCGGTGACGCCGCGAATGGCGTCCTTCTGTCGGGTGAAGAAACCGGGCGACTCCTTCATGCGCTTCTTCACCTGGGCGACGAAATACTCCTCCTCCTCGCTCTTCGGACTGGACAGCACGTCCTCGCCCGCTTCAGCGCGGGCGCCGACCAGGATGTACATCGTGGCGTCGCCGCCATCGTCGAGGATCATGTTGGTGGACCCTCCATCGGCCCACTGGAAAATCCGGTCGGTATAGTCCCAGTATTCCTCGAGCGTCTCGCCCTTGACAGCGAAGACCGGCGTGCCGCCGGCAGCGATCGCCGCGGCGGCATGGTCCTGAGTCGAGAAGATGTTGCACGACGCCCAGCGAACCTCGGCGCCCAGCGCCTTCAGCGTTTCGATGAGCACCGCCGTCTGTATGGTCATGTGCAGCGAACCGGAAATACGCGCGCCTTTCAGCGGCTGAGCCTCGCCGAACTCCTCGCGGCAGGCCATCAGGCCCGGCATCTCGGTCTCGGCGATTTCGATTTCCTTCCGGCCCCAGTCGGCCAGCGCAATGTTCGCGACTACGTAGTCCTTTTCCAAAGCCACGGCATTTTCTCCAATCGGTCGGATTCCGGCGTCCCCGCAAGCCAGCGGCCAGGCGCGCATTCAGCGGCGTGATACCAGATCGGCCGGATGGCGACAATGGGATATAAAGAAATCCTTATTCGTGCATATCCCTGCGCCGCGTCATGCGTCCTCGCCGAAACGATCGGCGATCAGCGCCTCGAGCGCTTCCATGACGTCGGCGGCCTCCCGCCCGGAGGCCGTAACCCGGATGTGGCAGCCCGGACTGGCAGCGAGCATCATCAGGCCCATGATCGACGTACCGCCGACTGCGGTTCCGTCCTTCTCGACGGTCACATCGGCGTCGAAGCTGGAAACGAGCTGGACGAATTTCGCCGAGGCGCGCGCATGCAGGCCGCGCTGGTTCACGATCGGGAGCTCGCGGGTGATGGTCGGGCCACTCATTGCGCAACCTGAGCGGCCTATTTGCCGGTCAGGAGCTGACTGGCGACGTTGATATACTTTCGCCCTGCCATCTGCGCCTCGGTCAGCGCCTTGGCCATGTCGTCGGTCTTACGTACGCCGGAGAGCTTGATGAGCATGGGAAGGTTCACGCCGGCGATCACCTCCACGCGACCGGATTCCATCACCGAAATGGAAAGGTTGGACGGCGTTCCTCCGAACATGTCGGTAAGCACGATGACGCCGGCACCGGTATCGGCCCGCGCCACGGCATCGACGATATCGCGGCGACGCTGCTCCATGTCGTCATCCGCCCCGATCGACACCGTTTCGAACTTGTCCTGCGGGCCGACGACATGCTCCACGGCGTTGCGGAACTCCTCGGCCAGTCGACCATGCGTGACCAGCACGAGTCCGATCATTCTGCTGTGGCTCCTGTCATGATCTGTCCAGAAGGCGTCCAAACGAAGCGCCGCCTGCCTCGCCCCGCGGCAGGAGCGCTATCTTGTCGACGCGCGTCAAGATGACAAGGGCAAATCTGCGTTGCGACGGGCAATTTCGCCGCATCCTGAGCGCAAACGGTGCCCCAGCATTTCAGAATGGCGCCACGCCGAGCCATGAAAGGACGACTGAACACGCCTGTTCCGCCTGCCGCCGCGGCAGCGCGAGACACGGAACCGCGCATCCCGCCACCGTCTCGCAATCACCCTCCTGATAGCGCGGCGCAAGGCCGGGTTCGACGAGACGGACGAGGAGATCGACGACGGCTCGGCGTTCGCATTCCACGCTCCGCGGGCCGAGGCCGTGAACCTCGACGAGGCCGGCAAGCGGCTCCGGCGCGGACGCCAGAAGACGGCCGTCGCAGATCTCGATGTCCGAACGATCGTCGGAGACCAGTGCCGCAAACCGCCCCGAAAGCCCAAAGCGGCGGACGAGGGTCAGCGCGAGTGTCGACTTGCCCGCACCCGAATCGCCGGCGATCAGGACACCGCGATCGCCCAGCAGAACCGTTGTCGCGTGAAGCTGCAAGCGCGCCACGGATCAGGCTTCGGCCGGCAGCGTGACGACGAACCGCGCCCCGCGGATGTCGCCCGGCTTCGCTCCGGCAATGTTCTCCGCGGTGAGCGTGCCGCCATGCGCTTCCACGATCTGCCGGCTGATCGAAAGGCCGAGTCCCGAATTCTGGCCGAACGCCTCGCCGGCCGGCCGGTCCGTGTAGAAGCGCTCGAAGATCCGCTCGATATTCTCGGCGCGGATGCCTGGGCCGTTGTCCTCGACCGTCAGCACGTTGTGCCTTCCGGCACGCGACAGGGAGATGACGATCCGTCCATGGCCTTCGGGAACGAAAGAGCGGGCGTTCTCGATCAGGTTCGTGATCACCTGGCCCAGCCTGAGGTCGTGTCCGAGGACGAAATATCCCTTCGCGCCCGACGGCAACCTGGCGGCCCTGAACTCGATTTCGACTGCCTTCTTGCGGGCGCCGACCTCTCGTGACACGTCCACCAAGTCGCCGACCAACTTCTTCAGGTCGACGCGGCGAGCATCCTCCCGCGCCAGTTCCGCATCAAGGCGCGAGGCGTCAGAAATGTCGGTGATCAGCCGGTCGAGGCGGCGGACATCGTGCTGGATGATCTCCATGAGGCGATTGCGCGACGTCTCGTTCCTGGCGAGCGGCAGGGTCTCGACCGCACTGCGCAGCGAGGTGAGCGGGTTCTTCAGTTCATGCGAGACGTCGGCCGCGAAGCTCTCGATCGCCTCGATCCGTGCATAGAGCGCGTTGGTCATGTCGCGGATCGCGACCGAAAGGTTGCCGATCTCATCCTGGCGTTCCGAGAAGTCGGGGATTTCCTCGCGATTCTTGACTCCGCGGCGCACGCGCACGGCGGCGGCCGCGAGCCGCCGGAGCGGATTCGCGATCGTGGAAGCGAGCATCATCGACAGTAGGACGTTGACAAGTGCGGCGACGCCGAAGACGCGCAGGATCGCCTTGCGTTCGGCGGCGACGATCTTGTCGATGTCACCGCCCTGCGTGTTCAGCATGAGCACGCCCAGCACGGCACGGAAACGCTGGATGGGCACCGCAACCGACACGATCTGCTCGCCCTGCTCGCTGATGCGAACGACGGCACCGGGACTGCCGGTCAGGGCGTTCATCACTTCCGGAAAGGCCGAGCCGTTGCCGCCCGGTTGTTCCTTGTAGATCGGAA
>DUSC01000208.1 GCA_012842935.1 Hyphomicrobiales bacterium
CCGCCTCGCTGCGTGTCGACTTCAACACGGCGACCGTGGCGGCCGACGGCGAGATCGCCTACGCGCCTGGCGACGAGGCGCTCGTCGGTTCTGAGCCGTCGGTGCGTTTCGCTGCCGAGGGCGTTGCGGGGATGACGACGGTGCGGCTCGATACCGAGCCCCTGGCGCAGTTCCTGACGCAGCGGGCGCTGGAGATCGAACAGGCGCGTGTCGAGGCGATGCAGGCGGCGCTCCTGGAGAAGCAACGGCTGAGGCGCGAGGCGCGCTACTACGCGGCGCTGCAAAGCGAACGCCAGCGCCTCGAAGAGGAGCGGCTTCGCGCCGAAGAGGAAGCGCGCCTGAGGGCCGATGAGGAAGCCCGCGCCCGCGCCGAGGCCGAGGCCGCTGCAAAGGCTGAAGAAGAGGCACGCCGCAAGGCGGTCGAGGAGGCGCCCGCCGGGCCCGCCGGAGAGGTCCGCATCGAAGGAGCGCCTCCCGCCCGGGGTTCCGCCACGGAGGAACGCGCCGCCGCCGCGCTGCGCCAGGCCGAGGAGGAGCGGGCGAAGGCGGCGGCGTCAGCGGTTCCGCCCGATAAGTTCGAGCGCGCGCCCCTGCCGGCCGACCGCGGCGCGGTCGTGCCGGAATCGAGGGCCGGCCGCTCGGAGCCGTTCACCATCGAGAACTTGCTGAAATCGTTTGCCGGTAACTGAGTTCCGACCGCGTCCCCGTATCGAATAGTTCGGGGACGGCTCAGCCGCGACGGGCCTTCAGCCATTCGAGCACATGGACGCGCAGCGCCGAGGACAGGGTCGATTCCCGCGGCCGCGCCGCATCGACTTCGGCGACCAGTGCGGCGACCGGAATGCCGCGCGCGTCGGCGATGGCTGCGAGTTCGTCGAGGAACGGCTGCTCGAGGGAGAAACTGGTCCGATGACCGCGGATCGAGATGGACCGCTTGCGCGCGCGGCCGGCGGAAGCGGCGGTCATTCTGGTCGCCCGTCGGCCTCGCTGTCGCGGCGATGGCCGTCGAGGAAGCGGAGCGCGCGGCCGGCTTCCGCCTCGTCGCGCTCGCGCTCGGCCTTCGTCCGCCCGTAGACGGCGCGGTTGCGTTCGGCAGCCTGCTCCTTCTCGGCCCGTGCCTTCCGCTTGCGCGCCCGTCGCAGGTTGACGACCTCGCCCACGGCCGGCGCCTACTTCTTGCGGAAGGAGTCGAGCGACACGACTTCGGCACCGCCCTTGGCGGCCGGCTCGGCCGGCGTCTCCTCGGCGGGACGCACGGGCGGTCTGCGCCGCTGCTCGGCTTTCTTGGTTGCAGGCGGCAGCGTCGCGGTCTCCGGCGCCGGCACCGCTGCGGGCGCGACGGCCGCTTCGGCCTTTACGTCGAATTCGAGCTCGAAGTTGACGGAGGGGTCGTAGAAGCCGCGCACGGCCGAGAACGGGATCTCCAGGCGCTCAGGAATGTCGGAGAAGGACAGGCCGACCTCGAAGCCGGTATCGGTGACCTTCAGGTCCCAGTACTGGAACTGCAGCACGATGGTCATCTGCTCCGGGTAGCGCTCGCGCAGGCGGGTCGAGATTCGTACGCCGGGTGCCCCGGTCAGGAATGTGATGAAGAAGTGGTGATTGCCTGGCAGGCCCGTGCGCGCGACTTCCATCAGGACCTTGCGCATGACCCCGCGCAAGGCCTCCTGGGCCAGGATGTCGTAGCGGATGAGATCTTCGGCCATTGCGGCGGTCCGGCTTCCCTGAATCGATCCGGCATAGCTGTAATGAAGCCAGGGGCCGGCGTAAACCGCATATAGGGCGCGCGCGGCCGCAGGGCAGCAGGTGAGGCGGAAAACGAGCAGTTTCGCGTTGTCCCCTGTGCGGAGACGCTTGCCGGTGCCCAGAATGAAGGGAAGTGGAGGCTTCTGTTGCCAGGTGCCTCCGGACCCCGCCTGGAGGTGCTAACCCCCAGGGCTTGATTCGAGACTATCGCGCCGCATCAAGCAGCGAGACGTGCCTCAGCATAGTTGTCGTTGGCAACTATAAGGTTAGCCCGATAACGGCGGTACAATGCCGGGCAAAAGTCCGATCTTTACACCCTCGTCGATCCTGTTTCGCCCCCAGCAGAAGCCGTCGCGCCGACGGCTTCTGGTGGAGGCGCCGGGTACCGCCCCCGGGTCCGAATGGCTTATTGCATCGGCCGTTTATCGCCATAGTCAGTCAAGCTGACGAAGCGAATATAGGCAGGGGAAGAGCAGTTGTGAAGTCTCCGGGAACGACTATCCCGAGCACCCCAACAGCGTCGTTCCCGGAGGGCCGGATAACGGCAGTCGCAGGCGCGGGGCGGCCTCCGGAAATATCCGGCGATGTCCTGCCGGCCGGGATGACCGCGATGAGGCCGCGCCGGCCGTCTCAGAACTCGAGATAGGCGGCCAGTAGCGCTTCGACCTGCGAATTGTTCATCGCCTGGATCTGCGTCTGGGTGAACGCCGTCACCTGGTCCTGGGTGAGGCCCGAGATGTCGTCTGCAGACAGGCCGGGGATAGCCTTCGTGGAAATCGCGGCGATGTCGCCGGTTGAGAAGGCAGCCAAATCTTCGGCCGCCATCGCATCGATCTGGGTGCTGCTCAGCGCCGCGGTCTGCGCTTCCGTGAATGCGCCGATCTGATCGGCGGTCATGGCCTCGACCTGGGTCGCGGTGAGGCCGGCGACGGCCTTGGTGGAGATGGCGGCAATCTGGTCGGTCGAGAGCGCGCCGATCTGGTCGGTCGAGAGCGCGCCGACCTGGGCGGCGGTGAGGGCGCCGATCTGGGCGGTCGACAGCGCGCCGATCTGGTCGGTAGTCATGGCAGCGATCTGGGTCGCCTTCATGGCGCCGATCTGGGCGGCGGTGAGGGCGCCGACCTGGTCGGTCGACAGCGCGGCGACGGCGTCGTTGGCAAGGCCCGAGATCGCCTTGGCGGAGATGGCGGCGACCTGATCGGTGGTCAGCACGGCGGCCTGGTCGGTGGTGATGGCGCCGGCCTGCGTGGCGCTGAGCGCGCCGATCTGGGCGGCGGTGAGCGCCCCGACCTGGTCGGTGGTGAGCGCG
>DUSC01000209.1 GCA_012842935.1 Hyphomicrobiales bacterium
ACCTGCTGGCGCTCCGCCGCCAGCGGATCCCTCGCCGGCTTGCCGTAGCCCGAGACGGCGCGCGCTGCGCGCATGATCGCCTCGTAACCGGTGCAGCGGCAGAGATTGCCCTGCAACGCCTTCTCGATCGCCGCATCGGAGGGTCTGGGATCGCGCATCCACAGTGCATAGAGCGACATGACGAAGCCGGGCGTACAGAAGCCGCACTGAGAGCCGTGGAAGTCGACCAGCGCCTGCTGTACCGGATGCAGGCGGCCGTCCCGGCCGGCTAGATGCTCGATCGTGACGACATGGGTGCCGTCGAGCGAGGCAAGGAAGCGGATGCAGGCATTGACCGACTCGTAGGTGAGTTCGCCGCCGGAGAGCCGGCCGACCAGAACGGTACAGGCACCGCAGTCGCCCTCCGCGCAGCCTTCCTTGGTGCCGCGCAGCGAGCGGCCGAGCCTGAGATAGTCGAGCAGCGTCGCGTCGGGCGCGACGTCGGCAAGCGTCACGTCCTCGCCGTTGAGGATGAAGCGGAGCTCGTTGCGGACCTTGGGTCGGGCCATCAGCTCCCCCTGTAGGTCGAGTAGCCGTAGGGCGAGACGAGCAGCGGCACGTGATAGTGCGTCTCCTCCGCCATGCCGAAGCGTATCGGAACCTGGTCGAGGAACGGCGGATCGGGCAGCGCGGCGTATCCGGCGCGCAGGTAGTCGCCGGCAAAGAACACCAGCTCGTAGGTGCCGGTCTTGAACTCCTCGCCCTGGAGCAGCGGCGCGTCACAGCGCCCGTCGGCGTTGGTCACGGCGTCCTTGATCTTCGAGCGCGAACTGCCGCTGACCCGATAGAGCGCGACCCTCATGCCCGCCGCCGGCTTGCCTGCAGCGGTATCGAGGACGTGGGTCGTCAGCTTGCCGCCGGCGCCGTCAGCCATTCCGGTCTCCCCTACCGACACTCCTGCCGGGGCATCATCCGAGCCGCGATTAAAGGACATGCGCCATGGCGACGGAAGCGGAAGGCCCTCAAAAGAGTTTCAAAAATATGGGGGGGAATGCCGCGGCGACCGCCTCGGCTATCCTTGCGGGGCGATCCGGCGGCGCCGGGAGCGGAGGAGACATGCGTTACGTTCGTGACATGAGAGGCTACGGACCCCGTCCGCCCGACGCGGGCTGGCCAAGCGGCGCCTACGTCGCCGTCCAGTTCGTCGTCAACTACGAGGAAGGCGGCGAGAACTGCGTACTCCACGGCGACGCCGCCTCCGAAGCGTTCCTCTCCGAGATCGTCGGCGCCCAGCCCTGGCCCGGCATGCGCCACTGGAACATGGAATCGATCTACGAATACGGCGCCCGCGCCGGGTTCTGGCGACTCCACCGCATGTTCGCCGAAGCCGGCGTGCCGGCGACGTGCTACGGCGTCGCCACCGCGCTCGCCCGCTCTCCCGACCAGGTAGCGGCCATGCAGGAGGCCGGCTGGGAGATCGCCTCGCACGGGCTGAAGTGGATCGACTACCGCAGCCACACGATCGACGAAGAGCGCCGCGACCTGAAGGCGGCGATCGCGCTGCATGCCGAGGTGACCGGCGAGCGCCCGCGGGGCTTGTATGTCGGCCGCACCTCGGACAACTCGGTGCGCCTCGCGGCGGCAGAGGGCGGCTTCGAATACCTCTCCGACACCTATGACGACGACCTGCCCTACTGGCTCGACCATGACGGCCACGGCAACCCGATTCCGGCGCAGCTGATCATCCCCTACACGCTCGACGCCAACGACATGCGCTTCGCCACCGCGCAGGGCTTCAATTCGGGCGACCAGTTCTTCGTCTACCTGAAGGACGCTTTCGACACGCTCTATGCCGAAGGCCGCGCCGGTCGGCCGGCGATGATGAGCGTCGGCCTGCATTGCCGTCTGGCCGGGCGTCCGGGCCGCGCGGCGGCTCTTCGTCGCTTCATCGACTACGCGAAGGGCCACGACAGGGTCTGGCTGCCGCGCCGGATCGACATCGCCCGCCACTGGCGCGCGCACCACCCCTACCGGCCGCCGGCACTCAGGCCCTCGCGCATGGACCGCGAGACCTTCGTCGCGCGTTTCGGCGGCATCTTCGAACATTCGCCTTGGATCGCCGACCGCGCCTTCGACCTCGAACTCGGTCCTGCCCACGACAGCGCCGGCGGGCTGCACAATGCGCTCTGCCGCGTCTTCCGCTCGGCGTCCGAAGACGAGCGGCTCGGCGTTCTGCGAGCCCATCCCGACCTCGCCGGCAAGCTCGCCCAGGCGAAGCGGCTCACCGCGGAATCGACCGCCGAGCAGGCCTCGGCCGGTCTCGACGCGCTGACCGATGGGGAACGTGCGCGCTTCACCGAGCTCAACGCGGCTTATGTCGCCGCCTTCGGCTTCCCCTTCATCATCGCCGTGCGCGGACTGACGAAGAACGACATCCTCGCCGCTTTCGAGCGCCGCATCGCCAGCGACCGCGCCGCGGAGTTCGACACCGCCTGCCGCCAGGTCGAACGCATCGCGCTCTTGCGCCTCCAGGACATCCTGCCCCGATAAAGGACCGAACATGCCCGGGCCCCTCTACGTCGCCCCGACGGGCGGACACCCTCCGCAGACCGACCTCCTGACCGGCCGCGCCGTGTTCACCGAGGCCTATGTCGTCATTCCGAAGGGCGTGATGCGCGACATCGTGACCAGCAACCTGCCCTTCTGGGACAAGACGCGCGTCTGGGTGCTGTCGCGGCCGCTGTCGGGCTTCGCCGAGACGTTCTCGCAATACATCATGGAAGTTCTGCCGGGCGGTGGATCGGACCGGCCCGAACCGGACGCCCGCGCCGAAGGCGTGCTCTTCGTCATGGAGGGCGAAGTGACGGTGACGCTCGCCGGGGCTCCGCACCGGCTCCAGGCGGGCGGCTACGCCTTCCTGCCGCCCGCCTCCGGCTGGACACTCAGGGCCGGTGGCAGCCAGCCCGCCCGCTTCCACTGGGTGCGCAAGCACTATGAACAGGTCGACGGCATCGACGTGCCCGAGGCGTTCTTCCGCAACGAGCAGGACGTCGTGCCGCTGTCTATGCCCGGCACCGCCGGACGCTGGGCGACGACGCGTTTCGTCGATCCCGACGACATGCGCCACGACATGCACGTCAACATCGTCACCTTCGAGCCCGGCGCGGTCATTCCCTTCGCCGAGACGCACGTGATGGAGCACGGGCTGTACGTGCTGGAGGGCAAGGCCGTCTACCGCCTCAACCAGGACTGGGTCGAAGTCGAGGCCGGCGACTTCATGTGGCTGCGCGCCTTCTGCCCGCAGGCCTGCTACGCGGGCGGGCCGGGACGGTTCCGCTATCTGCTCTACAAGGACGTCAACCGGCATATGAAACTGGGGCTGGGACGGTGAATACGCTCCTTGCCGACCGGGTTCGCGCCCGATGACCCGCGTGCTCACCGCCCGGCCGCTGACGCGTGCCGCCTTCGCCGCCTTCGGCGACGTTATCGACAAGGGCGGCGACAACCACTACCCGATCAACGCCGGCAAGACCGAGCGCTTTCACGACCTCGCCCGCGTCGAGGCGAGCGGCCCGGACGCCCGCGTGCTCATCTCGATCTTCGCCGGCACGCCCTACGACTTCCCGCTGCAGCTCGCCACGGTCGAGCGCCATCCGCTCGGCAGCCAGGCCTTCATGCCGCTCGGCGGCCGGCCCTACCTGGTGGTGGTCTGCGCCGACGGGCCGGACGGCCCGATGCCGCCGGAGGCCTTCGTCGCCAGCGGCGACCAGGGGGTGAACTACCCGCCGAACCGCTGGCATGCCGTTCTCACCCCGATCGGTGCGCCGCAGGACTTCCTCGTGGTCGACCGCGGCGGCGGCGGTGTCAACCTCCAAGAATTCCATTTCCCCGAGCCCTACGAGATCCGCCTGCCGAAGGAACGCGCCCCGTGAGCGACGCATCCCTGATCGACCGCCTGTTCGACGTCATCGAGAACGACATCGTGCCGAAGACGGCCGAAGGGGTGGCCCGCGGCAACAAGCTGTTCGGTGCCGCGATCCTGCGCAAGAGCGACCTGTCGGTGGTCGTCGCCGAGTCCAACAACGAGACGGAGAACCCGCTCTGGCACGGCGAAGTCCATGCGCTGAAGCGCTTCTACGAGCTGCCGAAAGCCGACCGGCCCGACCCGAAGGACTGCCTCTTCCTCGCCACCCACGAGCCCTGCTCGCTCTGCCTGTCGGCGATCACCTGGACCGGTTACGACAATTTCTACTTCCTCTTCAGCCACGAGGATTCGCGGGACAGCTTCGCCATCCCGCACGATCTGCGCATCCTGAAGGAGGTATTCCGTCTCGATCCCGGCGGTTACGCCGCCGAGAACGCCTACTGGAAGAGCTATTCGATCCGCAAGGTCATGCGCACCCTTCCCGATGCCGAGCAGGCCAGGCTCGAGGCCCGGCGCGCCGCGATCGCCCGTCGCTACGACGAACTCTCCTCGGTCTATCAGGCAAGCAAGGACGACAACGACATCCCGCTGGCGTGAGCGGTCGCGACTGGTCGGTCGGCGGCGCAATTGACAATCTCCGCGGCGGTGCTGGACCTTGCCGGCCGGCTGACGCTCGTGTCTCCATTCGGGCCGAGGAGACTGTTCATGAAAACCGTCACGGATTTCCCGCGCAAGGTCGTCGAACTGCCTGACGTCGGCATCGTCATGTCCGACGGCTGCCGGCTGTCGGCGCGCATCTGGATGCCAGCCGACGCCGAGACGGACCCGGTGCCGGCGATCCTCGAGCACCTGCCCTATCGCAAGCGCGACGGCACGATCGCCCGCGACCAGCTGACCCATCCCTGGTTCGCCGGCCACGGTTATGCGTCGATCCGCGTCGACATGCGCGGCAACGGCGATTCCGAGGGCCTGATGGAGGACGAATATTCCGACCAGGAATGGCAGGACGCCTGCGAGGTGATCGCCTGGGCGGCGGCGCAGCCCTGGTGCTCGGGATCTGTCGGCATGATGGGCATCTCCTGGGGCGGCTTCAACGCGCTGCAGGTCGCGGCTCTGCGCCCGCCGGCTCTCAAGGCGATCGTCACGCTGTGCTCGACGACCGACCGCTACGCCGACGACATTCACTACAAGGGCGGCTGTCTGCTCGGCGAGAACCTCGGCTGGGGCGCGACCATGCTCTCCTATTCGTCGCGCCCGCCGGACCCTGCGGTCGTCGGCGAACGCTGGCGCGGCATGTGGATGGAGCGGCTGGAGAACGAGCCGTTCCTTCCCGCCCTGTGGCACGCCCACCAGACCCGCGACGCCTACTGGAAACGCGGCTCGGTCTGCGAGGACTATGGCGCGATCGAAGCCGCGGTGCTGGCGATCGGCGGATGGCACGACGGCTACCGCAATACGGTCTCGCATCTCGTCGAGAACGTCTCGGCGCCGGTGAAGGGCATCGTCGGCCCGTGGATTCACAAGTATCCGCACTACGCCGCGCCGGAGCCGCGCATCGGTTTCCTGCAGGAGGCGCTGCGCTGGTGGGACCGCTGGCTGAAGGGAGTCGGCAACGGCGCCGAGCACGACCCGGCCTACCGCGCCTGGCTGATGGACAGCGTGCGACCGGCGCGCTGGCACGCTTCCCGCCCCGGACGCTGGATCGCGGAGAGGACCTGGCCGTCGTCGTCGATCGAGCGGCGCGAGATCGGACTGCTGCTGCCCGGAGGCGGACCGGCCGTCGTCGCCTCGCCGCAGGACTGTGGCCTCGCCGCCGGCGAGTATTTCCCGTTCACCTTCGGCCCCGAACTGCCCGGAGACCAGCGCGACGACGATGCACGCTCCCTGTGCTTCGACCTCGACGCGCGATCCGAGCCGCTCGACATCGTCGGGGCGCCGCGCCTGCGGATCGCCGTAGCGTCGGACCGGCCGCAGGCCAACGTGATCGTGCGCCTGTGCGACGTCCATCCCGACGGCGCCTCGGAGCTGATTGCCTGGGGCGTGCTCAACCTCACGCACCGGACCTCGCACGAGTTTCCGCGGCCGCTGCGACCCGGCGAAGCCGTCGACGCGACGGTCGTCCTCGATCAGTGCGCCTACCGCGTGCCGGCGGGTCACCGCCTGCGCGTGGCGGTCTCGACGGCCTACTGGCCGATGATCTGGCCGTCGCCCGAGCCCGTCCGCCTTGCCCTGTCGGCCGCGACGCTTCTCCTCCCCGTCCGCCCGACGGCGGGCGGCGACGAATGGACGTTCCCGCCGCCGGAAGGGGCGGCGCCGTGGCGCATCGAGACGCTGCGCAGGGCGGCTTGCAGACGCACCGCCGAGCGCGACCAGGCGACCGGCGTCGTGACGCTGAGAATCGCCGACGATTTCGGCGAGGTCCGCGACCTCGAACACGGCCTCGTCCACGGCAGCGCCGTGAACGAGACCTGGACGATAGCGCCCGATGATCCGCTGTCGGCATCGGTGGAGATCGCCTGGACGCAGACATTCTCGCGCGGCGACTGGTCGGTCCGCACCGAGACGACGACATCCATGAAGGCGGACAGGGAAGCCTTCTTCCTGCGCGGCAGCATCCGCGCCTACGAGGGGGAGACGCTCGCCTTCGAACGCGAGTTCGCCGAAACAAGGCGGCGCGACAACGTCTAGCAGCGTCCCCGCCCGAACGGGATTCGCGACTGCGTCCCTCCGGGCCGCGGGCGACATGCGATTTACGCCACGGAATGTCGTATTCGGCCTTGCGGCCAATGGGCGGTTGCGGTCAATATTCCTGTCACAACAATCATAAAAAATGCCTTGGTCAGTGCCACGGAGTGAGGAGCAAACCAAAAATGTCCAACGAACTCGAATTCCTGAGCCGCCGCGTCGCGGCTGGCAAGCTGAGCCGCCGCGACTTTCTCGGACGCGCTGCCGCGATCGGCGTCAGCGCGACCTTCGCCAATTCCCTCCTGTCGACCGCGGGCTACGCCGAGGAGCCGGTCAAGGGCGGTGTCCTCAAGGCCGGCCTGGTCGGCGGCGAATCGACGAACAGCCTCGACCCCGCCACCTTCGCCAGCCAGGTGCCCTATTCGTTCGGCCGCGCCTGGGGCGAACTCCTGCTGGAGCTCAAGGCCGACGGCGGCCTCGAGCATCGTATCGCCGAGGAATTCGGTGCCTCTGACGACGCCAAGGAGTGGACTTTCAAGATCCGCAAGGGCGTCGAGTTCCACAACGGCAAGACGGTCACGGCCGAGGACGTGCTGGCGACCCTCGAACGGCATTCGGACGAGAACTCGAAATCGGGCGCACTCGGCATCGTCAGGGGCATCGACCGCATGAAGGTCGACGGCGACAACCTCGTCATCACGTTGAAGGAGGCCAACGCCGACCTTCCCTACCTGCTTGCCGACTACCATCTGATCATCCAGCCGGGCGGCGGCAAGGACAAGCCGGACGCCGGCATCTCAGCCGGTCCCTACAAGGTGACCGTCAACGAGCCGGGCGTGCGCCACGGCGGCGAGCGTTTCGCCAACTACTGGAACGCCGGCAACTACGGCCACGCCGACCAGATCGAGATCATCGTCATCAACGATGCGACGGCACGTACCGCGGCGCTCCAGTCGGGCCAGGTGCACATGATCAACCGCGTCGAGCCGAAGGTCGTCGATCTCGTCAAGCGCGTGCCGGGCGTGACCATCCGCAACGTCTCGGGCGCCGGCCACTACGTGTTCATCATGCATTGCAACACGGCGCCGTTCGACAACAACGACCTGCGCATGGCGCTGAAGCTCGCGATGGACCGGCAGGAGATGGTCGACAAGATCCTGCTTGGCTACGGTTCCGTCGGTAACGACTTCCCCATCAACGCCTCCTACCCGCTGTTCCCGGCCGACATCGAGCAACGCGTCTACGATCCGGAGCAGGCCGCGCACTACTACAAGAAATCCGGCCACTCCGGCTCGATCCTGCTGCGCACCTCGGAAGTCGCCTTCCCGGGCGCGGTCGATGCCGCGCAGCTCTACCAGCAGCAGGCCGCCAAGGCGGGCATCACCATCGAGGTGAAGCGCGAACCCGGCGACGGCTACTGGTCGGAGGTCTGGAACAAGCAGCCCTTCTCGACCTCCTACTGGGGCGGGCGCCCGGTGCAGGACCAGATGTATTCGACGGCCTACCTTTCGACCGCCGACTGGAACGACACCAAGTTCTTCCGCCCGGACTTCGACAAGATCATCATCGCCGCCCGCGCCGAGCTCGACGAAACGAAACGCCGCGATCTCTACCGGCAGGCGGCCATGATGGTGCGCGACGAAGGCGGCCTGATCTGCCCGATGTTCAACGACTTCATCGACGCGACCGGCCCGAACGTCGGCGGCTGGACGGAGCACCGCTCCGGCGAGATGATGAACGGCTACGCCCTGTCCAAGTGCTGGCTCACGGCGTGATCCGGTCCGGACAGGGGGGATGTCCGCGCCCGTCCTGAAACTGGTGGCCCAGCGCGTCGGCCTGGGCCTCCTCCTGCTGCTTGCGGTTTCGGTGTTGATCTTCACCGGGACGCAGCTTCTGCCCGGCGACGTCGCCCAGGCCATCCTCGGCCAGTCGGCGACGCCGCAGGCACTCGAAAACCTGCGCCGGGACCTCGGTCTGAACGACCCGGCCTACATCCGCTACTTCCGATGGCTGGGCGGCGTGCTCACCGGCGACCTCGGCGTGGCCTTGTCGAACGGTCAGGACATCGCCACGCAACTCGGCAAGCGGCTCGGCAACACGCTGTTCCTGGCCTCCGTCGCGGCGGTCGTATCGGTGCCGCTGTCGATCCTGCTCGGCCTGCTCGCGGTGCGCTACCGCAACCGCTGGCCCGACAAGCTGATCTCCGGCACGACGCTGATCTCGATCTCGCTGCCCGAGTTCTTCATCGGCTACCTGCTCATCTACTTCGTGGCCGTCCGGCTGGGCTGGTTCCCCAGCGTCTCCACGGTCTATGACGGCATGAGCTTCGGCCAGCGCCTCGCCGCGGTGGCGCTTCCCGCCGCGACGCTCACCCTCGTCGTGCTCGCCCACATGATGCGCATGACCCGCGCCGCCATCCTCAACGTCATGCAGTCGGCCTACATCGAGACGGCCGAACTGAAAGGGCTGTCGCAGTTCGACATCATCCGCAAGCACGCCTTCCCCAACGCGATCGCGCCGATCGTCAACGTCGTCATGCTCAACCTCGCCTACCTGGTCGTCGGCGTCGTCGTCGTCGAGGTGATCTTCGTCTATCCGGGCATGGGCCAGTATCTCGTCGACCACGTGTCGAAGCGCGACGTGCCCGTCGTCCAGGCCTGCGGCCTGATCTTCGCCGCCGTCTACATCAGCCTCAACATCATCGCGGACGTGGTGGCCATCGTCGCCAATCCGCGTCTACGTCATCCGAAGTGAGGGCGGCGATGCTGAAGCTCTCCCGCATCCCGGTCAGCGCGGCGATCGGCATCATCCTGACCGGCGCTTTCGTCTTCGCGGCCGTTTTCGCGCCGTGGATCGCGCCCTACGGCGAAGGCGAGATCGTCGGCAGCCTGTGGCAGCCGTCCTCCGCCGAACACTGGCTGGGCACCGACAACCTCGGCCGCGATCTGTTGTCCCGCATGATCTACGGAGCGCGTACGACGCTGTTCATCGCCGCGCTCGCTACGGCACTGTCCTTCTCGATGGGTTCGATCCTCGGCTTCACCGCGGCCGTGGTCGGCGGCTGGATCGACCAGGTCATGTCGCGGCTGGTCGACCTGCTGATGTCGATCCCGACGCTGATCTTCGCGCTTGTAGTGCTCTCGGTGCTGCCCGCGAACACGCTGACCTTGGTCCTCGTCATGGGCGTGCTCGATTCGACGCGCGTCTACCGGCTGGCGCGCGCCGTCGCCGTCGATATCAACGTCATGGACTTCGTCGAGGCGGCGAAGCTGCGGGGCGAGGGCCGCGGCTGGATCATCTTCCGCGAGATCCTGCCCAACGCGCTGTCGCCGCTGGTGGCCGAACTCGGCCTGCGCTTCATCTTCGCCGTGCTGTTCCTGTCTGCGCTGTCCTTCCTCGGCCTCGGCGTACAGCCGCCGGAGGCCGACTGGGGCGGTATGGTCAAGGAGAACAAGGAAGGCATCGTCTTCGGCATTCCCGCAGCCCTCATCCCGGCCGCGGCGATCGCGCTGCTCGCCATCTCGGTCAACCTCGTCGCAGACTGGATCCTCAACCGCACCACCGACCTGAAGGGAGGCCGCGGCAATGGCTAAGACGGCCCGGCAGGCGAAAGGTGACGGCCTTCTCCTCGACATCCGCGACCTGAGGATCGAAGCGACGATCTTTCCGCCCGGCGAGACCCCGCGACAGGTGACCATCGTCGACGGCGTGTCGCTGCAACTTAAGCGCGGCAGGGTGCTCGGCCTGATCGGCGAATCGGGCGCCGGCAAGTCGACCATCGGGCTGGCCTCGATGGGCTACGGCCGCGGCGGCGTCCGCATCACCGGCGGCGAGGTGATCGTAAACGGCCGCGACATCCTGAAAGGCGGGATCGGCGGCCTTCGCAAGCTGCGCGGACGCGAAGTCTGCTACGTCGCCCAGTCTGCCGCCGCCGCGTTCAATCCCGCCCACCAGCTGATGGACCAGGTGGTCGAGGCTGCGGTGCGGCACGGGACTCTGACCCGCGCCGAGGCGGCGAAGAAGGCGGTGGATCTGTTCAGGAAGCTCGGCCTGCCCAATCCCGATACGATCGGAAAGCGCTATCCGCATCAGGTGTCGGGCGGCCAGCTGCAACGCGTCATGACGGCCATGGCGCTCTGCTCCGACCCCGATCTGATCGTCTTCGACGAGCCGACGACCGCGCTCGACGTGACCACGCAGATCGACGTCCTCGCAGCCATCAAGGACGCGATCCGCGACTTCGGCGTAGCGGCACTTTACATCACCCACGACCTCGCCGTCGTCGCCCAGGTGTCCGACGAGATCATGGTGCTGCGGCACGGCAAGATGGTCGAGCACGGCGTGACCGAGCAGATCATCCACCGGCCAAGCCAGGAGTATACCAAGGCGCTGGTATCGGTGCGTTCGATCGTCCACGAGGAGAAGAAGCCTTCGCCCGAGCCGCTGCTCAAGGTCGAAAACGTCACCGCCGCCTATGGCGGGGCTGCGGGCGTCAAGGTGCTGAAGAACGTCTCGGTCGAGCTGCATCCGGGTCAGACGCTCGCCGTCGTCGGCGAGAGCGGTTCGGGCAAGTCCACCCTCGCCCGCGTCATCACCGGCCTGCTGCCGCCGATCGAGGGCTCCGTGCGCTTTGCCGGCCGCACGCTGTCGCGTGCGCTCGCCCAGCGCACGAAGGACGACCTGCGCGAACTGCAGATGATCTACCAGATGGCCGACGTCGCCATGAACCCGCGACAGACGGTGGCGACGATCATCGGCCGGCCGCTCGAGTTCTACTTCGGCACGCGCGGCGCCGAGCGCGACCGCCGCGTCGTCGAGCTTCTCGACGAGATCGAGATGGGCGCGAAGTTCCTCGACCGCTATCCGGCGGAATTGTCCGGCGGCCAGAAGCAGCGCGTCTGCATTGCCCGCGCGCTCGCCGCCAAGCCGAAGCTGATCATCTGCGACGAGGTGACCAGCGCGCTCGATCCGCTGGTCGCCGACGGCATCCTGAAGCTCCTGCTCAACCTGCAGAAGATCGAGAACGTCGCCTACCTGTTCATCACCCACGACCTCGCCACGGTGAAGGCCATCGCCGATTCGATCGCGGTCATGTACCGCGGCGAGGTGGTGCGCTACGGAGCGAAGTCGACCGTGCTGGCGCCGCCCTTCGACGCCTACACCGATCTGCTGCTCTCCTCGGTGCCGGAAATGGAAATCGGCTGGCTGGAAACCGCAATCAAGGGCCGGCGCATGCAGAGCGCGGGGAACTGACATCCCCACCTTACTCCGACGGAAAACCATGTACGGTGAAGAATGCCTCTCTCCTCCAAGCTCCTCCTGATCATCCTCGACGGCGTGCCGCTGCGCAATTATCGCCGCCTGTTCGGCAACCTCGAAGGCTGGGTGATGTCCGGCGCGGCGCGCAGCTGGACGCTGCGCAGTGTCGTGCCGTCGATCTCCGGCCCCTGCTACGCCTCGATCCACACCGGCGTGACGCCGCAGGTCCACGGCGTGCTGGCCAACGAGATCCGCTTCCGCATCGACTTGCCCGACGTCTTCTCCGAGGTGACCAAGGCGGGCGGCAAGACCGGCGCCGTGACCCATTCCTACTGGTCGGAGTTCTTCAACCGCTATCCGTTCGACCCGGTGCGCGACCTCGAATACGACGAGCCGGGCTCGCCGATCACCCACGGTCGTTTCCACACCATGACGGGCTACGGCCACGACAACCAGATGACCCCGTCCGACGTCGACCTGTTCGCTACGCTGACCATGCTCGGCGAGCGCTTCGGCATCGACTACGGTATCCTGCACACCTGCACGCTGGACTCGATGGGCCACCGTTTCGGCCACGACTGCATCCAGATGGACAATGCCTGCCTGCACATGGACGTGATGCTGGCGGCCTTCCTGCCGCGCTGGCTGAAGAACGGCTACGAGGTGATCGTCACCGCCGACCATGGCCAGACCGACCGCGGCACCCATGGCGGCCGGGAGGACCTTCAGCAGGAGACCGCGCTCTACTATTTCGGCCCGGCGAAGGGACCGTCGGAGGGAACCGTCATCGACCAGCTGCAGCTGGCGCCGACCATCCTGAAGCGGTTGGGCGTGAAGATCCCGGCGACGATGAAGGCGAAGCCATTCCTAGGGTGAGGGACGGCCGCCGCACCGCACGTGCGGTTCGGGCATGCCCCGCAGCCGGCTACGACTCATAACTTGTCATCGTCCCGCGTAATGTTAGAGCATCGCCCGATCTGATTGAATCGGGATTCCCAAATCAGTCTGGTTCTGATTCAAGCTGCCTGCCGGAGCGGAGGCCGGCAGGCGATGTCGAAAGCTCTATCCCTTGATCTTC
>DUSC01000210.1 GCA_012842935.1 Hyphomicrobiales bacterium
CGTCGAGCAGCAGGGCTTCCGGGTCGGTGATCAGCGCACGGGCCAGGGCGACGCGCTGCTGCTGGCCGCCGGAGATCTGGGTGATCCTGCGGTCGCGGAGCGCCTCCATCTTGACCAGCTTGAGCATGGCGGCGACGCGTGCCGCGATCTCGGCCTTCGGCCTGCCGAGCATCTCCAGGCCGAAGGCGATGTTGCCCGCAACCGTCATGTGCGGGAACAGCGCGTAGGACTGGAAGACCGTGTTGACCGGCCGCCTGTAGGGCGGGAGCAGGGCGATATCGTCGCCGTGGAGAAGGATCTGGCCGTCGGTGGGGAAGTCGAATCCGGCAATGAGGCGCAGAAGTGTCGTCTTGCCGCATCCGGACGGCCCGAGCAGGGTGAAGAACTCGTTCTCCCTGATCGATACCGAGACATGGTCAAGAGCCGCGACCTGTGCGTCGCCGGTTCCGAATATCTTGCTTACACCGCGGACTTCAATCGCATTCCGATCCGGCTTGTCCGGCACGATTACGCCTCACTGTCTGCCTCGCTCTTGGCGGCGAGGTCTGGTCCCCTCGGGATGTGATCACATGGCCGGTTGCTTGGCAACCCGGCAATTGAATCACAGTTCAACGTCGATCAGGCGTGCAATCGGCATGCCATTTCAGGCCTGATAGGTGATCCTGCCGCCGCAGATCGTGGTCACCGGCCGCACCGTGTGGAGGGCGTGCGGGTCGGTCCTCTCGACATCGGCCGAAAGCACAACGAGATCGGCAAGATAGCCTTTCCTCAGCCGGCCCTTCCGGTGCTCCATGAACTCCGCGTAGGCCCCTTCGACCGTATAGCCGGCGATCGCCTCGTGGAGCGAGAAGCTGTGATCGGGATCGCCTTCCGCCCACGGCTTGCGCACCATCGCCGCCTGGATGCCCGCGATCGGGTCGATCGGCGACACCGGCCAGTCGGAGGCGAAGACGACGTGCACGCCGGCGTTCTTGATCGTGCGCCAGGCGTAGGCCAACGGCCAGCGCTTGCGACCGATGCGCGAGACCGTCGGTTCGAGCGGCAGCCCCATCGATCCCGGCGGATGGGGAGGCTGCATCGAGGCGATGACGCCGAGCGATGCGAGGCGCGGAATGTCCTGTTCCGTGATGACCTCGATATGCTCGATGCGGTGCCGGCTGTCGCGGCGCCCGTTTGCCCGCATCGCCGCTTCGTAGCCATCGAGCACCGAGCGCACCGCGCCGTCGCCGATGGCGTGGACGGCGATCTGCAGCCCGCGGCGGTCGGCCTCGACAGCGAGTGCGTTGAAATGCTCCTGCGTGAACAGCGGTTCGCCGACCCAGTCGGGACGGTCGGCGTAGGGTTCGACCATGACGGCCGTCCACGAATCGAGCACGCCGTCCATGAATACCTTGACCATGCCGGAGGAAATCCACTCGCTGTCGTAGCGCTCCGCCATCAGCGACGCCTTGGCGAGCATCTCGGGCTTCATGAAGTTCTTGTAGTGGAACGGAATCTGCGCCCGGCAGAGCAGTCCGCCCTCGGCCTCGATCTCCGAGAGCAGTTCGAGCTGGTGCAGGTTGCCGTCCATGTTCTGGATCGAGGTGATGCCGTGGCGGGCACACCATTCGAGGCCGCGGCGCATGATCGCCCGGTCCGACGCTTGCTGCTCGGGCGTCGGCTTCGGATCGGGCTCGCCGCCGGTCGACAGGCCGAGGCGAACGCGGTCCTCGCCTGCAAGGGCGATCAGCGGGCCGAAGGCTTCGCCCTCGCGCAGTTCGCCCGCCGCGAGGCCATCGTCGCCCATGACGATCTCGTTGCCCGGTCCGAGTTGGCGGCCGTGCAGCAGCCCGGCCATCTCCAGTGCCTTCGTGTTGGCCCACATCGTGTGGTGGTCGGGCGCCGCCATGACGAATGGCCGGTCGGGCAGGATGCGGTCGAGGTGGTGGCGCGTGACGCGCTCGGCGGCCGACAGGATGGTGTAGTCGGCACCCTGCGCCTGGAGGATCGTCTGGTTCGGGCGGGCCGCGGCATAGGCACGCACCGCGTCGGACAGCGCATCGAAGCCGTGCACGCCGGTCAATTGCAGATGGTCGAGTTCGGCGGCGCCGGCAAAGAGGTGCATGTGCGCCTCGACGAAGCCCGGAACGACGGAGGCGCCGCCCGCGTCGATGACGCGCGTTCCGGGTCCCTTGAGGTCGCGAATTGCGGTGCGGTCGCCGAGTGCCGCGATCTCCCCGTCCTTGAGCGCGATCGCCGCGGCGCGGGGCGTGTCCGGATCCATCGTCAGAATGCTGGCGTTCTCGACGATCAGATCGGCATGCGGCATGATGTTTCCCCTGTTGAACGACCAAGCCTATGCCGTGAAATCGGAGCCGGCAAGCCGCGTGGCCCGGCCCGGCTATCGTTCTGCCCCTTGGCGGCTCGCGAGCCGTCTGGCAGAAAACCGCCGGTCGACGCGTAACGACAAACGGGAACAGCGAGCCAGCCAACGATGAAGACGATCTTCTCTCCCCTCCATGCCGGCCACTCCGGACAGATGGAACTGGTCGCCGGCGCCATCGTGCCCGGCTTCGAAAAGCCGTCGCGGGCGGAGATCATCAGGGCGCGCGTCGAGGCGGTGAAGCTCGGACCGATCGAGGAGCCGAACCCCCACGACATGGCGGCGGCCAAACGGGTCCACGCCAGCGACTACATCGACTTCCTGCCGACGGTGTGGCCCGCCTGGGAAGCTTCGGGGCGCGGCGGCTCGGCGCTGCCCTTCACCTGGCCGACGCGCGGCCTGCGCGGCGACGTCGTGCCGGACGCGATCGAGGCGAAGCTCGGCTATTATTCCTTCGATGCCGGCGCGCCCTTCGTGAAGGGCACCTGGGCAGCGATCAGGTCGTCCTACGAGACGGCGCTGACGGCGGCCGAGCTGGTCAAGGGCGGCCAGCGCGCCGCCTTCGCGCTCTGCCGCCCGCCGGGGCACCATGCCGGCGCGGCCTTCATGGGCGGTTACTGCTTCATCAACAACGCCGCCGTCGCCGCGCAGTGGTTCCGCGACCAGGGTGCGGCGCGCGTCTCGATCCTCGACGTCGACTACCACCACGGCAACGGAACCCAGGAAATCTTCTACTCGCGCGCCGACGTACAGGTGCTCAACCTGCACGGCGATCCGATGACCGAGTACCCGTTCTTCCTCGGCCATGCCGACGAGACCGGCGCCGGGCCGGGCGAAGGCTACAATACCAACTACCCGATGCCGTTCGGCACCGACTGGAACCGCTGGAGCGCCGCGCTCGAGGACGCGTGCGGGAAGCTCGCCGCATACGGGCCGGACGTCGTCGTCGTGTCGCTCGGCGTCGATACGTTCGAGAAGGACCCGATCAGCCATTTCAAGCTCGTCAGCGAGGATTATCCGAAGATCGGCGCGCGCATCGCGAAGCTCGGCCTGCCGACGCTGTTCGTCATGGAGGGCGGCTATGCGGTCGACGAGATCGGCGTCAACGCGGTCGGCGTGCTGACCGGCTTCGAGGACGCCTGACGTGACCGCACCCGAAGTCAACGATGTCACGCTCGGCGTTGTCCAGTTCGCCTGCAGCGACAATGCCGGCGAGAACCTTGCCACCGCGTCGCGCCTGGTGCGCGAGGCGGCCGGCCGCGGCGCCAACGTGGTGCTGGTCCAGGAACTGTTCGAAGGGCTCTATTTCTGCCAGGAGCAAGCGGCGGTGCATTTCGCCCGGGCGCGGCCGCTGGACGACGCGCACCCTACCCTCGGCGTGATGCGCGCTCTCGCCGCCGAACTCGGCGTGGTCATCCCGGTCTCCCTGTTCGAGCGGCGCAACCAGGCCTACTACAACTCGGTGGTCATGGTGGACGACGAAGGCAGGACGCTCGGCGTCTACCGCAAGTCGCACATCCCCGACGGGCCGGGATACGAGGAAAAGTTCTATTTCAATCCCGGCGACACCGGCTTCCGCGTCTGGCCGACGAGGTTCGGCACGATCGGCGTCGGCATCTGCTGGGACCAGTGGTTCCCGGAAGCCGCCCGCGCCATGGCGCTCGCGGGTGCCGAGTTCCTGCTCTATCCGACTGCGATCGGCTCGGAACGCGGTCGGCCGGACTTCGATTCGATGGAGCACTGGCGCATCACCATGCGCGGCCATGCCGGGGCGAACCTGATGCCGGTCGCAGCGGCAAACCGCATCGGCACGGAGCAGGTCGGCGGCTACGAGCAGACCTACTACGGCTCCTCCTTCATCGCCGGTCCGACGGGAGCGCTGGTCGCCAGTGCGGAACGGACCGGCGAGGCCGTGCTCACGGCCACGTTCGACAGGGCGCAGATGCGCGCCGATCGCGCCGCCTGGGGGTTGTTCCGCGACCGCCGTCCCGAGCTCTACGGGGCGCTGGCGACCGCCGACGGCGGCGCCTGAACCGAACGCCGCCGCCGACCCTCCGAGACAAAACAGCGCCTTTGCCTCAGCGGCAAAACCGACTATGAAGCGCGGAAAGCGCGCAGCGGTCCGATCCGGAGCACAGCATGACCGAGATTCTCGAGACGCCCAAACTCGTGACGGTTTTCGGCGGGTCAGGTTTCGTCGGCCGGCACCTGGTACGGGCGCTGGCCAGGCGCGGCTACCGCATCCGCGTCGCCTGCCGGCGGCCCGATCTCGCCGGCCATCTGCAGCCGCTCGGCAATGTCGGCCAGATCCATGCGATCCAGGCCAACCTGCGCGTGCGCTGGTCGGTGGACCGCGCCGTCGAGGGCGCCGACCATGTCGTCAACCTCGTCGGCATCCTCTACGAGAGCGGCCGGCAGAGCTTCGCCGCGGTCCAGGAATTCGGTGCCCGCGCCGTCGCCGAGGCCGCCCGCGCCGCCGGTGCCGGCCTGACCCACATGTCGGCGATCGGCGCCGACGCGCAGTCGGCGTCGGTCTACGCCAGGACCAAGGCCGGCGGCGAGAAAGCCGTGCTCGAAACGGTGAAGAACGCCACGGTCGTCCGTCCCTCGATCGTGTTCGGGCCGGAGGACGACTTCTTCAACCGTTTCGCCAACATGGCCCGGTACTCGCCGGTCCTGCCGCTGATCGGCGGCGGCACGACCCGCTTCCAGCCCGTCTATGTCGGCGACGTCGCCGAGGCGATCGCCCGCTCGGTCGACGGCTCCGTCAAGGGTGGGCGGATCTACGAACTCGGCGGGCCGAGGGTGATGACCTTCCGCGAGTGCATGGAGGAGATGCTCGAAGTCATCGACCGCAAGCGCATCCTGGCGCCGGTCCCCTGGTGGCTGGCGCGGATCCAGGGCAGCATCCTGGGCCTCCTGCCCAATCCGCTGCTCACCACCGACCAGGTGACGTTGCTCGAAACCGACAACGTGGTCTCCGACGAGGCGGAGAGGGCCGGCCGCACGCTCGCGGCCTTCGGCATCCGGCCTCAGACGACCGCGGCGATCCTGCCGACCTATCTGTGGCGCTACCGCGCGGCCGGGCAGTTCGCGCACAGGTCCGAGGCCTGATCGCGAGGGCGGCCCCCGGCGCTTTCCGGCGGGTCAGCCCATGATGAGCAGCGGCACCAGCCCGGCACCGCCGACGACCAGCCGCCACCAGCCGAAGAGCGCATAGCCGTGGCGCGACACGTAGTCGAGCAGGAAGCGTACGACGAAGACCGCCGCGACGAAGGCGGCGACGAACCCCGTGGCGATGATCGGCAGGTCCGCCGCCGAGAGGATGTCGCGGTTCTTGTAGAGGTCGTAGGCGAAGGCGCCGGCCATGGTCGGCATCGCCAGGAAGAAGGAGAATTCGGCCGCCGAGCGCTTGTCGGCGCCGAGCAGGAGGGCGCCGACGATGGTCGAGCCCGACCGCGACGTGCCCGGGATCATCGCCAGGCACTGGAACAGGCCGATGCCCAGACTGACCGACAGCGGGAAATCCATGACGTCGCGGTAGCGGGGACTGAAGGCGGCGCGGTCGACGACGAGCAGGATCACGCCGCCGACGATGAGCGTCACGCAGATCAGCATCGGCGTCTCGAACAGGACCGACTTGATGAAAGAGTGACCGAGCGCGCCGATCACCGCGGCCGGAAGGAAGGCGATCAGGATGCCGGCGAGGAAGCGGCGGGCACGAGCGTCGCGCGGCAGGTCGACCAGGAGCTTCCACAGCCGGCCGAAATAGACGCTGAGGATGGCGAGGATGGCGCCCAGCTGGATCAGCACCTCGAACGCGCGTCCGGTCGAGCGGAAACCGAGGAAATGCCCGGCGAGCAGGATGTGGCCGGTCGACGAGACCGGGATGAATTCGGTGAGACCCTCGAGAATGCCGAGCAGGAGGGCTTCCGCGATCGTCTGGTGTTCCATTGTCCGTCCCGGGCCGGCGACAGCCGGACCTTGCTTGTCATGAGTACGAAGTGCCCCTATAGGTCGAGGCCCGCGATGGCCCGCTGAATCGGGCGGCCAAGACTTACGGGCGCGCAACTGGTTTGGCCAGTGCCCCCCGACGATTGCTGGACCATGCTGACGCTTTTCCACCACCCCCTGTTCGCTTCATGCCGCTTCGTCCGACTGGCCTTCGGCGAGTACGGCGAAGAACTCGCCCTGATCGAAGAGAAGCCCTGGGCCCGCCGCAAGGAGTTCCTGACCCTCAACCCGGCGGGGACGCTGCCAGTGCTCCTGGCGGAGGGCGACGTTCCGGTGGTCGGCGCCGCGGTCATCGCCGAATATCTCGACGAGACGCGCGGCGCGCTGAAG
Organism: Hyphomicrobiales bacterium; assembly: GCA_012842935.1. Classification (GTDB taxonomy): domain Bacteria; phylum Pseudomonadota; class Alphaproteobacteria; order Rhizobiales; family Rhizobiaceae; genus DUSC01. The sequence continues at coordinate 6,707 of DUSC01000210.1, forward strand.
CGCGACCGACGGCTGCTCGCCGAAAACCCGATCGACCGCGCCGAGATCCGCCGGCTCGCCGAGTGGTATCTGATCAAGGCCGAAGGCGAAGTCACCCGGCACCTCGTGCGTGAGCGTGTGCTGAAGCCGTTGATGCCGAGCGCCCAGGGCGGCGGTTCGCCGGACGCGGCCGCCATCCGCGCCGCCCGGGCCAACATCCGCCAGCACATGAAATACACGAACTGGCTGGCGGGAACGCGCAACTGGCTTTCGGGTCCGCGAATCACCTACGCCGACCTCGCCGCCGCCGCGACGCTGTCGGTGCTCGACTATCTGGGCGAGATCGGCTGGGCCGAATTCCCCGCCGCGCGCGACTGGTACACGCGGGTCAAGTCGAGGCCGTCCTTCAGGTCGCTGCTCGCCGACCGCGTGCGCGGCCTTTCGCCCGCTGCCCATTATGCGGACCTCGACTTCTGAGAAGGACGCCGGGCGTCCAGACCTGCGCGCGACGATCCGCGGCGCGGCGCAAAGACTCGGTTTCGAGGCGGTCGGCTTCACCACGCCCGGCTCGATCCCCGAGGCCGGCGCGCGCCTTCGCGATTTCGTCTCGCAGGGCCTTCACGGGTCGATGACGTGGATGGCCGAGACGCTCGAGCGCCGCGCCAGCCCGTCGGTCCTGTGGCCCGAGGTGCGCTCGATCGTCGTGCTCGGCATGAACTACGGGCCGGCCGCCGATCCGCGCGCCCTGCAGGCGAAGCGGAACCGCGGCGCGATCTCGGTCTATGCGCGCAATCGCGACTACCACGACGTCGTCAAGGGAAGGCTGAAGGAACTGGCCGGCAGGATCGCGGCGCTGTCGGGGGGCGACGTCAAGGTATTCGTCGACACCGCACCCGTGATGGAAAAGCCCCTCGCCGAGGCCGCCGGGCTGGGCTGGCAGGGCAAGCATACCAATCTGGTCAGCCGCGATTTCGGCTCCTGGCTTTTCCTCGGCGCCATCTTCACCACGGCGCCGCTCGAAGCCGACGCTCCCGGCCCCGACCGTTGCGGAACATGCCGGGCCTGTCTCGACGCCTGCCCGACCGCCGCCTTCCCGGCGCCCTACAAGCTCGATGCGCGGCGCTGCATCTCCTACCTGACCATCGAGAACAAGGGGCCGATCCCGAGGGAATTCCGCGCCGCGATCGGCAACCGCATCTACGGCTGCGACGACTGCCTGGCTGCCTGCCCGTGGAACAAGTTCGCCCGCCAGGCCGCCGAACTGAAGCTGCGGCCGCGCGCCGAGCTGGACGAACCGCGCCTCGACGCGCTTCTCGACCTCGACGACGCCGCCTTCCGCGCACTGTTTTCCGGCTCGCCGGTGAAGCGGATCGGCCGCGACCGCTTCCTGCGCAACGTTCTCGTCGCGGCGGGAAACTCCGGCGACGCCAGCCTCGCGACCCGGTGCCGCAAACTGGCTGGAGACCCCTCGCCGCTGGTGCGCGGCGCCGCGGTCTGGGCCCTGTCACGGCTGCTCGATGCCGCTGCCGTCCAGCGAGCTGCGGCCGAGTTCATGGGCACCGAAGCCGATGCCGGCGTGCTCGCGGAATGGCGCGATGCGCTGGCCGCCGCGAAAACGGGAGAGACGGCGAGGTGAAGGAGCGCTTCTTCCTCTTCGGCGCCGGCTATTCCGCGCTGGCCTTCGCCCGGCGGCTCGAGGGACGGCCGGTCGCCGGCACGACGCGCACCGCGGATCGCCTTGCCGCTATCGAAGCCGCGAACGCCGAGCCGCTGCTCTTCGACGGCGCGACGCTCTCGAAGGCGATCCGCGAAAGGCTCGCGGAAACGACGCATGTCGTCGTCAGCACAGCGCCGTCGGACTCGGGCGACCCGGTCCTCGCGGCGGCAGACGAGACGATCCGCACAGCCATGCCCGCCCTGCGCTGGATCGGCTACCTGTCGACGGTCGGCGTCTACGGCGACCATGGCGGTGCCTGGGTCGACGAGGACAGCGAATGCCGGCCCGTCTCGGCACGTTCGCGCCAGCGTCGCAGCGCCGAGGAAGCCTGGCAGGCGCTCGCCGCCGAAAAGGGCGTGCCGGTCGCCGTTCTGCGCCTTTCGGGAATCTACGGCCCCGGCCGGAACGCGCTGGTCAATCTCGCCGATGGTACCGCCCGCCGGCTCGTCAAACCCGGCCAGGTTTTCAACCGCATCCATGTCGACGACATCGCCGGCACGCTTCGCCATCTCTCCGCCAAGGACCTCGGCGGAGTCTTCAACGTCACCGACGACGAACCCGCGCCCCCGCAGGACGTGGTTCTCTTCGCCGCCCGGCTGATGGGTTTGCCGGCACCGCCGGAAATTCCGTTCGAGACCGCCCAACTTTCGCCCATGGCGCGGTCTTTCTACGAAGAGAACAAGCGGGTCGCCAATCGCCGCATCAAGGCGACCGGATACGCGTTCCGCCATCCGGACTACCGGAGCGGACTGACGGCGATGTGGCGGTCGGGGACGTGGCGAGGAGCCGGTGCGTTAGGGTCCGGTTAACCACTGCGCCGGAGAGTCGGCGAAATGAGGGGATCGCGGAGGAACGGTATGGTCGGGCTGCACCGGCGGACAGGACGGATCATTTCTCTGACGGCCGGAATCGCTGCGCTCGCCGGCGCCTTCTCCCTGCCGGCCGGTGCCGAACCGCTGGCCAAGGTCCTGTTCGGCGGCAAGGCTCTGCCGGCAGCGACCAAGCCTGCTTCCTACGGCTTCTACAGCAAGGGTTGCTTCTCGGGCGGCGTGGCGATCGCAACCGACGGCCCCACCTGGCAGGCCATGCGCCTCTCGCGCAACCGGCGCTGGGGCCATCCGAAGATGATCGCGCTCATCGAGAAGCTCTCGCGCGACGCCGTCGCCGACGGATGGCCGGGTCTTCTGCTCGGCGACATCTCGCAGCCGCGCGGCGGACCGATGCTGACGGGGCACGCTTCGCACCAGATCGGCCTCGACGCCGACATCTGGCTCACCCCGATGCCGAGCCGGCGGCTTTCGGCGACAGAGCGCGAGACCATGAGCGCGACCTCGATGATCAAGAAGGGCGGCCTGACCGTCGACGACAGGCTGTGGACGCCGGCTCACACCGGCCTTCTCAGGCGTGCCGCGAGCTATCCCGAGGTCGAGCGCATCCTGGTTCATCCCGGTATCAAGAAGAAGCTCTGCGAGACGGTCACGGGGGACCGCAGCTGGCTCCGCAAGATCCGGCCCTTCTGGGGTCACGACTATCATTTCCACATCCGGATCGGCTGCCAGGAGGGTTCGCCGGGGTGCAAGCGGCAGGACCCCGTGCCGGCCGGCGACGGCTGCGACAAGTCCCTCGCCTGGTGGTTCACCGAGGAACCGTGGCGGCCCAACAAGAACCCCGACGCGCCGAAAGCCCGCGACCTGATGACGATGTCGAGCCTGCCGAAGGAGTGCCGCGCCGTACTCGAGGCCCCCGATCCGGTTTCCGAGGCGGCAGTGACGGTCGGCGGCTCGAACCTCACCGTCGCAGCTGCGGCTGCGCCCGCGCCCGTCGCGTCGCCGGAACCGCCGGCAACGGCGCCGGCAGCCGCCGTCGCGGCGAACGCCTTCGCCCCCACGCCGGATTTCGGCGTTCCCGTCCCGCGACCGCGGCCGGATTGACGCGCCGCGCCCCGGCAGACGCTTTCGCGGCGACCTGCCATGCGCTATAGCGCTTCAACCGATTTAGGGTCCGACGAGACCCGGCTCGCTTCGGCGGACAAAGATGGTGGCACGGACCCGTATCGCGCTGATCGCTCACGACGAGAAGAAGGACGACATGGTCGCCTTCGTGGCGGGGAATGGCGGCTTCTTCGCCGGGTGCGACATCGTCGCCACCGGGACGACCGGCGGCCGGGTCGCCGAGGCGTGCCCGGATCTGACCATAAGTCGGCTGAAGAGCGGCCCGCTGGGCGGAGACCAGCAGATCGGCGCGCTGATCGCGGAAGGAGCGATCGACGCCGTGATTTTCCTCGTCGATCCGCTGACTCCGATGCCGCACGACGTCGACGTCAAGGCGCTGATGCGTCTTGCAATCGTTTACAATATCCCTTTAGCACTGAATCTCGCGACGGCACGGGTGCTTGTGGAAAGGCTGGGCGATCGCGCCGGCCGCAAATCGTGAGGAAGAGGACGAATGCCGGTGAGCCAGGACGACGAGACCGGACTGAAGTTCCCGATTCTCATCGGCGACATCGGCGGAACGAATGCGCGCTTCGCGATCCTGGTCGATTCCTATGCCGAACCGAAGGCGTTTCCAATCGTCCAGACATCCGACTTCTCCACCATCGACCAGGCGATCCAGTCCGCCATCCTCGACCGCACCTCGGTGCAGCCGCGTTCGGCGGTGCTGGCGGTCGCCGGCCCCGTCGACGGCGACGATATCGCGCTCACCAACTGCGACTGGGTGGTGCGGCCGCGGGCGATGTTCGAGGAATTCGGGCTCTCGGAGATCGTCGTGCTGAACGACTTCGAGGCCCAGGCGATGGCCGTCGTCGCGCTCGGCGAGGAGCACCTCGAGAAGATCGGGCCGGGCAGACCGGAACCGCTCGGCAGCCGCGTCGTGCTCGGTCCCGGAACCGGGCTCGGCGTCGCGGGGCTGATTCACGCCTGCCATCGCTGGATACCGGTCCGCGGCGAGGGCGGCCACATGGACATCGGCCCGCGCACGGCGCGCGACCGCGAAGTCTTCCCGCATATCGAGCCGATCGAAGGCCGCATTTCCGGCGAGCAGATCCTCTGCGGGCGGGGCCTGGTCAATACCTACCGTGCCGTGGCCAAGGCGGACGGCAAGACGCCACGGTTCACGATGCCCGCCGAAATCACCGCGGCCGCGCTGGAGAAGTCGGACCCGGTCGCGGAGGAGGCGCTCGAGCTGTTCGTGACCTGCCTGGGACGGACGGCGGGCGACCTGGCGCTGGTCTTCATGAGCCGGGGCGGGGTCTACCTGACGGGCGGGATCGCACAGAAGATCATCCCCGCGCTGAAGAGCGGCGCCTTCCGCGCCGCCTTCGAGGACAAGGCGCCGCACCGCGAGCTGCTGCGCTCGATGCCGGTCTACGTCATCACCCATCCGCTCGCCGCGCTCGCCGGGTTGGCGGCCTATGCGCGAACGCCGGCGCTGTTCGGCGTCGAAACCGCCGGCCGCCGCTGGAAATATCCCTGAGGCCGGCCGAGGCGCCGCGCGAACGGCGCGAATGTTGCCGGCAGGCCATAGGCAATCCCGGCCGATGCCGCTATGAGGGGCGCCGAACGGCGGCTGTGCCGGCCTTCACGGCGAAGCGGACGGGACTTTGAGCACCATCGACGAGACAAGGACCCCTGCCGATCCGGGCGAGATCGTTGCCGTCATCCGGCGCATCCTGGCGGAGAACGGCCGCGACTACATCTGGATGTATGCCGTGGCGGCGGTGTTCCTCGTCGCGATCGCGGCAACGACGGCGTTCTACGCCTGGCTCATGCGCGACATCGTCGACGAACTGCTCTACAAGCAGCGTTTCGACCTGCTGGCGGTCATCTGCGCGGCGATCATGGCCGCGTTCACGATCCGCGGCCTGGCGACCTACGGTCAGGCGGTGGTCCTCGCCCGGATCGGCAACAATCTCGTCGCCCGCTACCAGCGCCGCATCTTCGACCACCTGATGAAGCTCGGCATCGACTTCTTCAACGAGAACCGCTCCGGCCATCTCGCCGCGCAGATCAACCAGAACGTCAACGGCATCCGCGACCTGCTCGGCATGACGCTCACCTCGATCGCGCGGGACGGCGTCTCGCTGGTCGGGCTGGTCGCGGTCATGGTGATCCAGGATCCGCTCCTTTCCCTCGTGATCCTGGTGTTCGGACCGCCGCTGATCTACGCCGTCAACTACCTGATGCGGCGGTTGCGGCGGATCACGCGCGAATCGGTGGAGATCAATTCGCGGCTGATCGGCGCCATGCAGGAGGCCGTCCAGGGGATCGCCATCGTCAAGGCGTTCACCATGGAAGACCAGCTGTCGCGCAGGATGTCGGCGCTGGTCGACAGCGCCGAGGAGCGCGCCAACAAGATCGCCCGGGTCTCGGAGCGGGTCAGCCCGATCGCCGAGGTTCTCGCCGGGTTCGCCATCGCCGGCGTCATCGGCTACGCCGGCTACATGGCCGCCTACTACAACCAGGCGCCCGGCGGCGTGGTCGCCTTCATCACCGCCCTCCTGCTCGCCTACGATCCCGCGCGCCGCCTCGCCCGCGTCCAGGTGGGCCTCGAGCGGTCGCTCGTCAACGCACGCATGATCTACGAGATCCTCGACCGCGAACCGCGCCAGGGCGACGTCCCCGGCGCCGTCGATCTCGTCGTCGACGCCGGCGAGATCCGTTTCGACAACGTCTCCTTCGGCTATGCCCGCGAGCTTCCGGTTCTCACACGCGTCGGCTTCGTCGCGGCCGCCGGGCGCACGACCGCCATCGTCGGCGCTTCCGGCGCCGGAAAGACGACGCTGGTGGCGCTTCTGCAGCGCTTCTACGACCTCGACGGCGGGCGCATCCTCATCGACGGTCAGGACATCGCCACGGTCACCAAGAATTCTCTGCGCCGCTCGATCGCCTATGTCTCGCAGCATCCCTACCTGTTCGAGGGCACCATCCGCGACAACATCCGCTACGGCCGGGCTGATGCGAGCGACGCGGAAGTCGAGGCGGCGGCCCGCCTCGCACAGGCCGACGGCTTCATCCGCGAGCAGCCGCGCGGCTACGACACGCCGGTCGGCGAGAACGGCGCGACGCTGTCGGGCGGCCAGCGCCAGCGCATCTCGATCGCGCGGGCGATCGTCCGCAATGCGCCGATCCTGCTGCTCGACGAAGCCACGTCGGCGCTCGACAACGAGTCCGAGGCACGCGTCCAGGAGGCGCTCGCGACGGTGATGCGGGGACGCACCACGATCGTCATCGCCCATCGCCTGTCGACGGTCATTGGCGCGGACCACATCGTCGTGCTCGAACAGGGACGCGTGGTCGAACAGGGCACGCACCGCACGTTGATGGCCGACGCGAACGGCGTCTATGCCCGCTATCACCGATTGCAGGGGAAGCCCGGCCTGGATCTCGTCGACGACGTCGTCGTGAAAGCGGCCGCTACCGGGAGCAGGACATGAGCGACATGGGACTTGTCGTGGTCGGCGCCGCCGGCCGCATGGGGCAGACGCTGATCCGCACCATCGCCGCGATGGACGGCGTCAGGCTCGCCGGCGCCATCGAACGGCCCGGTGCACCACAGCTCGGTCGGGATGCCGGCGAAATCGCCGGCGCCGGCACGTGCGGCATTACCGTCACCGACGATCCGCTGCCGGTCTTCGCCCAGGCCGACGGCGTGCTCGACTTCACCTCGCCCGCCGCGACGGTTGCGTTTTCCGGCTACGCCGCCCAGGCCGGCGTCGTCCACGTCATCGGCACGACGGGGTGCTCGTCCGCCGACGACGACAGGATCGCCGCAGCGGCCCGCCACACCGCGATCGTCAAGTCGGGCAATATGAGCCTGGGCGTCAACCTGCTTGCCGTCCTGGTGGAGCAGGCGGCGCGGGCGCTCGATCCGGCCGACTTCGACATCGAGGTGCTGGAAATGCACCACCGCAACAAGGTCGACGCGCCCTCCGGCACGGCCCTGCTGCTCGGGGCTGCGGCGGCGCGCGGCCGCGAGGCCGATCTCGCATCCGAAGCGGTGCGTGTCCGCGACGGCCACACGGGGCCGCGCCGCGCCGGCTCGATCGGGTTCGCCACGCTGCGCGGCGGCTCGGTCGTCGGCGACCATTCCGTCATCCTGGCCGGAACCGGCGAACGCATCGTGCTGTCGCATCACGCCGAGGACCGCGTGATCTTCGCCCGCGGCGCGATCAAGGCGGCGCTCTGGGCGCGCGGCCGCCGGCCCGGCCTCTATTCCATGCGCGACGTGCTCGGCCTCGGCTGAGACGCCGGCGCCATACTCTAACCGAGAGGAAGACCATGTCCGGAACCCTCGTCCTCGTTCGCCACGGCCAGAGCGAATGGAACCTGAAGAACCTGTTCACCGGCTGGCGCGACGTCGGCCTGACCGAACTCGGGCGCGAGGAGGCCAGGGCGGCGGGCGCCCGGCTCAAGGCCCTGGGGCTCACCTTCGACATCGCCTTCACCTCGGCGCTGAAACGCGCGCAGGCGAGCTGCGAAATCATCCTCGAGGAACTCGGGCAGGCGGGCCTCGAGACGATCCGCGACCAGGCCCTCAACGAGCGCGACTACGGCGACCTGTCAGGCCTGAACAAGGACGACGCGCGGGCGAAGTGGGGCGAGGAGCAGGTGCACATCTGGCGGCGATCCTATGACGTCGCGCCTCCCGGCGGCGAAAGCCTGAAGGATACGGGCGCGCGCGTGTGGCCCTACTACATCCATGTGCTGCAGCCGCACGTGCTGCGTGGCGAGACCGTGCTGGTGGTTGCCCACGGCAACTCGCTGCGCGCCCTGATCATGGCGCTCGACGGGCTGACGGGCGACCAGATCGTCAGGACCGAACTCGCCACCGGCGTGCCGATCGTCTACCGGCTCAACGCCGATTCGAGCGTGGCGTCGAAGGAGATCCTCGCCTGACCGCCGGCCGGAACGCGAGCGAAAAAGCGCGTTGACAGCGCGGGGATGCCCGCTTACATCAGCGGCGCGCTGCCCAGATGGCGGAATTGGTAGACGCGCACGGTTCAGGTCCGTGTGCCGCGAGGCGTGGAGGTTCGAGTCCTCTTCTGGGCACCAAATCTTCTTCCGAGATCGTCCGAGACGGTCCAGAAACTGCCAAAGAAGCCCGGTTTTCCGGGCTTTTTTGTTGCCCGACGGTCCGACGGCGTCCGGTTTCGGCGAAGGGGCGCCGGGTTCGCGCTCCGGCTCCGACCGCAGCGCGATGACAAGACCGGAAAGGCCGGCGGGAGGTCGCCGGCCGCAGGCGCCGGCGCCTCCGTCAAGCCGCGAAGGATTGCCGGGCATCGGGAGAAGATCCGCGCCATTGCACGCGGCCGTCGGCGCGCCGCCGTCTTCGATCGGCGCCGACAGGCAAAGCAGCCGCACCGCGATCCTCGCCGATTTCGTCGCGGCCCTTCCTCTGCGTGTCCGGCATCGCCGCGGTGGCGCCTCATTCGTGATTTCCTCTGGCCACTGCTCGAACGAACAGGAGGGACCCGTGCGATGCCCCTGAGGGGAGAAAGACCTGCGAATCCGTTCCGCCGGACCTCCGCCAACCGGGCTCTCGTCCTGCCGTGCATTTTGACATTGGCATTGGCGACGATAAGTTCGGTTGACGCCGGGGAGGCGCGGACCATGGGAACCGATCTTGAAGCCGTGACGGAACCGGGCGGTCGGCTGACCGCCATCTCGTCGCCCGATGAGCCGCTGCGCGTGACCTTTTCCGGCGAAGGCGACGGCCGATCCTATTTCGGCGGCGTGTGGCTGCATTTCGGCGACGGGCAGAACGCGCTGTTCTGCAGGCCGGGTTCGGCCTGCCGGGAAGGCGCGGTGGACCACACCTACGCGCGCGCCGGAACCTATCGCGCCGAACTGATCGGCGTCGGCGAGGGATCGGACGTTGCGCTCGGCAGCCTCACGGTGATTGTCACGGATTGACCGGCGGCCCGGTCGATTCGTCAGGCCGCTGCCAACTCCGCCGGACCGGGTCGGCGCATTGCGCTCGCCTCAGGGATCGCGCGAAATGAAAACTTAACGAATCGGACCCCTGTATCGGAATCGATCGACGGAGGCAGACCATGTGCGTGATATGCAGCATCGAAAGCCGTGAAACGGGCGTCTACGATTGCCTTGATGCCAAGATCCCCGAAACGCCGGATACGCCTTCACAGACCCCGCTGACGGATACCGTCACCGGCGGCACCGGGACCACCTCGGGGATGTCGTCGGGAAGCTACGTCCAGGGCTACATCAATTTCAGCGGCGACCAGGACTGGTACCGCATCCAGCTGACGGCGGGGCAGACCTATACGTTCCGCCTCGACGGATTCGGCCGCGGCGCCTTGCCGGACGCCTATATCAGGCTCTACAACGCCGCCGGCGTCCAGATCGCGGCCGACGACGACAGCGGTCCGCTCCAGAATTCTTCCCTGACCTTCACCGCGACGACGTCGGGTACTTTCTACATCGCCGCCGGGGCCTACGGTTCGAATACGGGCCAGTATCTCCTGACGGCAAACACGGGGACGACGCCATTCTTCCCGACGGTGACTGCCGATGCCGTCGCCGACTACATCCAGTACGCCTACTGGGGCGTGACCGGATCGACGGCCCGGCAATGGGCGGCCGACAACACGAACATCACGTTCAACGTCACGGGGCTCGAGCCTGAACGGGCGGCATTGGCCCGCCTGGCCTTCGCAACGTGGGCGGACGCCTGCGGTCTGAGCTTCACCGAGACGACCGGGGCGGCCGAGATCACGCTCGACGACAACCAGAGCGGAGCGTTCGCGCAGACAGCTTTCTCCGGCGGCATCATCACCTCGGCCACGATCAACATCAGTTCGGACTGGTACGGCGGAATCGATGCGATCGACAGCTACACGTTCCAGACCTTCATCCACGAGATCGGTCACGCCCTCGGTCTGGGTCACGGCGGCCCCTACAACGGCTCGGCGAGCTACGGAATCGACAACTCCTACGCCAACGATTCCTGGGCCATGTCGATCATGTCCTACATGGACCAGCTGGACGCGGGCCAGGGCAGCTACCGCTTCGTCATGTCTCCGATGATGGCCGACATCCTGGCAGTGCAGCGCATGTACGGGGCGGCATCGACCCGCACCGGCAACACCGTCTACGGACACAACGCCAACACCGGGACGACCGGGACGGGCGCGCTGTACAATTTCGCCAACTATGCCACCGCGCCCAGCTTCACGATCTACGACAGCAGCGGCATCGACACGCTCAATGCGTCCGGATACTCCAGCAACCAGACGATCGACCTGCGCAGCGGCCAATTCTCGAGCATCGGTGGCCTGACGAACAACATCGGCATCTCGACGACGACGGTCATCGAGAATGCGATCGGCGGCTCCGGAAGCGACACCATCTACGGGAACGATGGTGCCAACACATTGGACGGCCGCGGGGGCGCAGATGCGATCCATGGCGGCGGCGGCGCGGACTCCCTCAGCGGCGGCGAAGGCGCGGATTATCTCGACGGCGGCGACGGCGACGATCAGCTGCGCGGCGGGCTGGGCGCCGACCAGCACATCGGCGGCGCCGGCATCGACCTTGCCCGCTACGACGAAGGCAACTACGGCGACCTCACCATCCGCCTCGACAATCCGGCGCTGAACGTGGGGGCAGCCGCGGTCGGCGACACCTACAGCGGCATCGAAGGCCTGGTCGGCGGCAGCGGCAACGACAGGATCATCGGCGACGGCGCCGACAATTTTCTCCATGGCCTCGGCGGCAACGACGTGCTCCAGGGCGGCAACGGCGCCGACTATCTCAGCGGCGGCGACGGCGACGACCAGCTGCGCGGCGGCCTCGGCGCCGACCAGCACATCGGCGGCGCCGGCATCGACCTCGCCCGCTATGACGACGGCACCTATGGTGACCTCACCATCCGCCTCGACAATCCGGCGCTGAATGCCGGGGCGGCCGCCATCGGTGACACCTATGCCGGCATCGAAGGCGTGATGGGCGGCAGCGGCAACGACAGGATCATCGGTGACGGCGCCGACAATTTTCTCCACGGCCTCGGCGGCAACGACGTGCTCCAGGGCGGCAACGGCGCCGACTATCTCAGCGGCGGCGACGGCGACGATCAGCTGCGCGGCGGCCTCGGTGCCGACCGGCACATCGGCGGCGCGGGCTTCGACTATGCCCGCTATGACGAAGGCAACTATGGCGATCTCACCATCCGCCTCGACAATCCGGCGCTGAATGCCGGTGCGGCCGCGGTCGGCGACACCTATGCCGGCATCGAAGGCGTGATCGGCGGCAGCGGCAACGACGTGATCGTCGGCGACGGCGCCGCCAACGTCCTCAACGGCCTCGGCGGCAACGACGTGCTCTTCGGCGGGCTCGGCAACGACACGCTGACGGGCGGTGCGAACAACGACACCTTCGTCTTCGACACGGCACTGAATGCGGCGACCAATGTCGATATGATCGCCGGCTTCTCGGTCGCCGACGACACGATCCGGCTGGACGACGCGATCTTCACGGCGCTCGGTCCCCTCGGCACGCTCGCCGCGGCGGCGTTCACGATCGGAACGGCGGCCACGACGGCGGCGCATCGCATCATCTACAACTCGGCAACCGGAGCGCTCTCCTACGACAGCGACGGACAGGGCGGCAGCGGGCCCACCCAGTTCGCAACCCTCGCCACCGGCCTCGCCCTCACCAACGCCGATTTCGTCGTCGCGTGAGGGAAAGGGTTGGAGACGGCGTTCGAGGGACACGGCCCATCGTGGGATTCCCAGAACGCGGTGGAACCCCGGTCGAAATCGAACAGTCGGGGGCGCCCGGACGGGTAGCCGCGAACATATTGAGCCCTAACGAGGTCGGACATCCTCGTGGCGGGCGCGAAAGTTGCCAATTGCGTCGTTGCGTTCCATAGATAGCGGAGCTGCAGGAAATCCGACGTGGGCGAGAACGGTCCGGGCAACGCCAACGCGACTTCGTCCGAGGTAGGCAGGGCACTGCGCCAATGCGGCAGTGCGCTCGCGGGTGTCGGCGTGTTTTCGGCCGTCATCAACATTCTCGGCCTGACCGGTTCGCTCTACATGCTGCAGGTCTACGACCGGGTATTGACCTCGTTTTCCATTCCCACGCTCGTGGTGCTCACGGTGGCAATGGCCGGCCTCTATCTCGTCTATGGTCTGCTCGACATGGTGCGGCTGCGACTGCTCGTGCGGATCGCCAACCGTGTCGACCGCTCGCTCCAGGACCGGGTCTTCGCGACATCGGTGGCGCTGCCGTTGCGTAGTGGACAGGAAGGGAACCGGCTTCAGCCGATCGCCGACCTCGACCAGATCCGTGCCTTCATATCCGGCTCCGGGCCGAGCGTGCTCTTCGATCTGCCCTGGCTCCCGGTCTACCTCGTCGTCATCTATCTCCTGCATCCCGCGCTCGGCTTGCTGGCGACGCTTGGGGCACTGGCAAGCGTACTCCTCACACTGGCTGCCGAATACCTGGCGCGCGCGCCGTCGCGCCGGGCGGGCGAATCGATCATCAACCGACGGCTCCACGCGGACGCGGCCCGCCGAAATGCCGAAGCGGTCCGGGCAATGGGTCTGACCGACAGGATGGGCCTCATCTGGAGCGACATTTCCGATCGCTTTCTCGACGACCAGCGGCGGGTGACCGACATTGTCGGCGCGGCCGGTGCAGCGTCGCGCACATGGCGGCTGATCCTGCAGTCGCTGATGCTCGGGCTCGGTGCCTATCTGGTCATCGGCGGCGAGGCTTCGGGGGGAATCATCATAGCCTCCTCAATCATGCTGGCCCGCGCGCTCCAGCCGATCGATGTCGCCATCGCCAACTGGCGCGGCTTCTCGAGTGCGCGCCAAAGCTATCGACGCCTGAGCAGACTGCTGCGCACTGTCCCGCCGAGGCCGAGGCAACTGGCTCTCCCCCGTCCGATGGGGAGGCTGGCGATCGAAAACCTGACCGTCGGTGCACCCGGCCGGCCGCAGCGCCCGATCGTGCACAACGTCAGCTTCTCGCTCGATGCCGGCAGCGGCCTCGGCATCATCGGGCCGAGCGGGTCGGGCAAGTCCACCCTGGTTCGCGCTCTGGTCGGCGCCTGGGCCCCCGTTGGCGGCAAGATACGGCTCGACGGTGCGGCGGTCGACCAGTGGGACGAGACGGCACTCGGCCGGGACATCGGCTATCTGCCGCAGGACATCGAACTGTTCGACGGCACCGTCGCCGAAAACATCGCGCGCTTCGATCCGGCGGCGGATCCGGAGGCGATACTGGCGGCCGCCGAAGCGGCAGGCGTCAAGCAGATGATCCTGCATCTGCCCGAAGGATTCCAGACGCGGCTCGGCGATGGGGGCGCTGTGCTTTCGGCCGGCCAGCGCCAGCTTGTCGGCCTGGCGCGCGCTCTCTACGGCAATCCCTTCCTCGTCGTCCTCGACGAACCCAACTCCAATCTCGACGCCGACGGCGACGCCGCCCTCGCCGCCGCCGTGCGCAAGATCCGCGATCGCGGAGGGATCGCCATCGTGGTCGCGCACCGCCCTTCGGCGCTCGTGAATATCGACCAGCTGCTCTATCTGGCAAATGGCACCGTGCAGGCCTTCGGGCCGCGTGACGACGTCCTTCAGCGCGTGACGCGCGGCGCCCAGCGGGCGGAATCGCCCGAACCGCGGCCGCAGACGGTCGTTCCCCTTCACGATCGACGACAGGAAAGGCCATGACCGCGCCCGTCATCGCCCCGCCGTTGGCCAGGTCGACCGAATGACGACCGACGCGGCGGCCATGGAATCGATCACGCGAGGCAGCGCGCAAGCCGCCGGCCGCCGCCATCGCGACGGTGTTCGGGGAAACCTGCTGTTCGGGGCTGCGATCGCGCTTGCGCTCGTGGGCGGGCTCGGTGGCTGGGTTGCAACCACCTCCCTCGCCGGAGCGGTCATTGCCGGCGGGACCGTCGTCGTCGAATCCAGCGTCAAGGCCGTGCAGCACCAGCTGGGCGGGATCGTCGGCGAGATACTCGTGCGTAACGGCGACCGGGTCACGGCCGGCGAGGTCGTGATCCGCCTCGACGAAACGACGCTGCGCGCCAACCTCGATATCGTCTCCAACCACCTCGACCGTGCCCGCATCCGCATGGCGCGCCTCGAGGCCGAATTGGCGGGCGCCGCGGACATGAGCCTGCCTCAGTCGATGCGCGATCGGGCGGACGATCCGGACGTCCGCCTGCTCCTCAGCGGCGAGCGTGCGTTGTTTCTCAGCCGCTCCCGATCGCTGGCGAGCCGGATCACGGCCCTGAAATCGCGCAGCGAACAGTATCGCCAGCAGATCGCCGGCCTGGATGCGCAGAGACGCGCCGTCGAGGACGCACTAGTGGTCCTGAAGCGCGACCTCGCCACGGTTCGGGACCTCTATGAGCGCAAGCTGGTGTCTCTCGAACGGCTGTCCTCTCTCGAGCTGCAGATCGCCCAGCAGAAAGGCGAGATCGGCCGCCTGACGGCGGCGATCGCGGAGGCCGAGGGCCGCGTGAGCGAAAACGCATTGCAGGTCATGCAGATCGAAGACGAAGCCCGCGAAACCGCGAATGCCGAACTGCGCGAGGTCGAAAGCCGCGAGGCGGAGCTGATCGAGCGGCGGCAGATCGCGGCCGATCAGCTCGCACGGACGACAATCCGTGCCCCGCAGACCGGCCTCGTCCAGGAACTCGCCGTTCACACGGTCGGGGGAGTGGTGAACCCGGGACAGACGCTGATGTTGATCGTCCCCGAAAACGACGCACTCGTCGTGGATGCACAGATTTCCCCTGTCCGCATCGACGAGATCGCTTCCGGACAACCGGTCCTGATCCGGTTTTCGGCGTTCGACCGCAACAGCACGCCGGAATGCCGAGGGCGGGTCGACATGGTTTCTGCGGACCTCGTCCGCGACGAAGCGACCCATACCGCCTTCTACAAGGCGCGGATCCTCATCGAAGACGGTCCCACTTGCCTGGCCGACGGCCAGCGGCTTCTTCCCGGCATGCCCGTGGAGGTCCATATCAACACCGGCGAACGGACCGTATGGTCCTACATCGCAAAGCCGATCCTCGACCAGTTCCAGAGATCGTTGCGCGAGTAGCGCGTCACCGGCGCGTGTCGCGTTGCGCCGGCAGGACCAGCCCTGATCCGGACGACCACCCCGGCGCGACGCGCGGTCGCCGCTATGCAAGCTTGCCTTTCCTGACCGCGCCCTGCGAGAATGTGACGGGGCTGTCTTCGTTCTTTCGGGAGCCAGCCTTCGCATCGTCCCCATTGGTGATCGAACCAAAGAGTCCCGGATACGCGACGGCCGTCGGCACCGCTCGCCTCCATGCGCAGGCGTCTTACATGGTCAAGGACGCCGTCGTAGAACGATCGAGGCTCGACCCGTCGATGCGCATCCAGGGCGTCGCCGGACGCGGGACCGCCTCCAGCGTCTCGCCCGCCGAAAGCGGCAGGCGGAAGCGTAGACCTTCTTCCGTGCTCTGCATCGCGAAGCCGGCCACCGGAAGAAGGCAGCCGTGACATGGGCACGGCCGAAGCCCTCGACGTCGAGAACGCCCTGAAGACACCACCATTCGAGCCTGCTGCCGGGATGCGGCGCGAAGTCCGATGGTTCGGCAGATTTGATAATGAGCTGCCCCATCGCAGTCCGATTGCCGCCGCGCTTCACGGCGCGTCGACCGCCGTGCCGCGCGGATGATTACACGTCGAGATTGGCGACCGACAGCGCGTTGTCCTGGATGAATTCGCGGCGCGGCTCGACCTCGTCGCCCATCAGGCGGGCGAAAAGGGCGTCGGCGTCGGTCGCATCGTTGACCTTGACCTGCAGCAGCGAACGGACGTTCGGGTCGAGCGTGGTTTCCCACAGCTGCTCGGCATTCATCTCGCCGAGACCCTTGTAGCGCTGCATGGTCAACCCCTTGCGCCCCGTGGCGAAGACCGCCTCGAGCAGCGCGAGCGGACCCGTCAGGGTTTCGGCGAGGTCCTTGCGGCGCAGCACCGGCGGCGCGGCGTAGATTTCGGCGAGCCGCGGCGAATAGCGGTCGAGTGCGCGCGCGTCCAAGGAATTGAGCAGGCCCATGTCGAGAACGGCAACCTCCCTGACGCCGCGCACGGTACGTTCAAAGACGTAGCCGCCTGGTCCCTCGTTGGACGGGTTGACGCGACCCTGCCAGCCGCGCTCGGTGTCTTCGGCGATCAGGTCGAGCCTGCGGGCGACCGTGTCGGCCATGGCCGCAGCGCGGCCGGGATCGGAAGCGACGGCCGGATTGAGCCCGCCGGCGATCGCCGCCTGCTCGACCACCGAGCGGTTGTAGCGCGAATGCAGGCCGTTGATCAGCGAACGAACGGCGCGCGCGTCGTCGACGACGGCGCGCAGGTCCTGCCCGGCGCGTACCTCGCCCGAGGCGAGGCTGAGTGCGGCCTCGTCGAGGCCGGTATCGATGAGAAAATCCTCGAAGGCCGTCTCGTCCTTGAGATACTGGGTGCTCTTGCCCTTGGTCACCTTGTACAGCGGCGGTTGGGCGATGAAGAGGTGACCGCGCTCGATCAGTTCCGGCATCTGGCGGAAGAAGAAGGTGAGCAGCAGCGTGCGGATGTGGGCGCCGTCGACGTCGGCGTCGGTCATGATGATGATCTTGTGGTAGCGCAGCTTGTCGGCGTTGAACTCGTCCTTGCCGATGCCGGTGCCGAGCGCGGTGATCAGCGTGCCGATCATGTCGGACGACAGCATGCGGTCGAAGCGGGCGCGCTCGACATTGAGGATCTTTCCGCGCAGCGGCAGGATCGCCTGGTTCTGCCGCGAGCGGCCGCCCTTGGCCGAGCCGCCGGCCGAATCGCCCTCGACGATGAACAGTTCGGACTTCGCCGGGTCCCGCTCCTGGCAGTCGGCGAGCTTGCCGGGCAGGGAGGTGACGTCGAGAACGCCCTTGCGCCGGGTGAGTTCGCGCGCCTTGCGCGCCGCCTCGCGGGCGGCAGCGGCCTCGACCACCTTGCCGACGAGCACCTTCGCCTCGCCGGGATGCTCCTCCAGCCAGGTGCCGAGCGCCTCGTTGACCAGCCCCTCGACAACCGGCCGCACCTCCGACGAGACCAGCTTGTCCTTGGTCTGCGAGGAGAACTTCGGATCCGGCACCTTGACCGACAGCACCGCCGTCAGGCCTTCGCGGCAGTCGTCGCCGGTCAGCGTCACCTTTTCCTTCCTGGAGATGCCGCTGGTCTCGGCATAGCCGGTCACCTGGCGCGTCAGCGCGGCGCGGAAACCCGCGAGATGGGTGCCGCCGTCACGCTGCGGGATGTTGTTGGTGAAGGCGAGAACGTTCTCGTGGTAGCTGTCGTTCCACCACATGGCGACCTCGACGGAGATGCCGTCGCGCTCGGCGCGGATGGCGATCGGACGATCGATCAGCGGCTTCTTCGCCCGGTCGAGATAGCGGACGAACTCCTCCAGCCCGCCCTCGTAGTGCAGTTCCTGCACCCTGACGTCGGCATGGCGGGCGTCGGTCAGGACGATGCGCACGCCGGAATTCAGGAAGGCCAGCTCGCGCAGGCGGTGTTCGAGCGTCGAATAGTCGAACTCGACCATGGTGAAGGTCTCGGACGACGGCATGAAGGTGACTTCGGAGCCGCTGCGGCCCTCGAACGTGCCGGGCGCGTTGCTCGGCACGTAGGTGCCGGTGACGGCCAGCGGCGCATCGGCGTCGCCGTGGGTGAAGCTCATCTCGTGGATCTTGCCGTCACGGCGGATCTTCAGCTTAAGCCAGACCGAGAGCGCGTTGACCACGGAGACGCCGACGCCGTGCAGGCCGCCGGAGACCTTGTAGGAGTTCTGGTCGAACTTCCCGCCGGCGTGCAGCTGGGTCATTATGACCTCGGCCGCCGAGACGCCTTCCGTCGGGTGAAGGTCGGTGGGGATGCCGCGGCCGTTGTCGGCCACCGTGCAGGAGCCGTCGGGGTTGAGGGTCACCGAAACGAGGTCGGCATGCCCGGCCAGCGCCTCGTCGATGGCGTTGTCGACCACCTCGTAGACCATGTGATGCAGGCCAGAGCCGTCGTCGGTATCGCCGATGTACATGCCCGGGCGCTTTCGCACCGCGTCCAGGCCCTTCAGAACCTTGATGGAATCGGCACCGTATTCGGCCGCCGCGCCGGGAAGGTTCTCGGACTGATCGCTCATGAAGTTCTTTCTCGTGATACCGCTGAAAAGGCGCGCCGAAATCGAGCCGAATCGCGCGCCGCAGGATGATCGAGATATAGGCGTTCGGGGCCGATTCGCCAAATTTCGCGGCCGCTAGAGTGGGGAAAACGGGCCGTTCGCCGTGCTAGTTCTTCAGCCGCGCGATCCGGGTCTTCAGCTGGTCAATCATCCAGCGGTGCCGCGGCGGAAGCCGGCCCTCCGCATCGAGCGTCTCGGCGATGGCAAGCGCCTTCTCCAGCGGCCGGCGAGGCGTGCGCGACACCATGGCGATGTCGGCGTAGGCGACGATCAGGTCGCGCTGCCAGAGCGCATTGCCGGGGTCGGCCGCGGCGAGCGCTTCGCGGATGGCGAGGCACTCCTCGAGCGCTTCGCGCGCCGCGGCGCGGTCCTTCAGGTCGACGTACAGATTGCCGATCTCGGCCAGCGTGATGGACAGGTCGCGCTGCCAGTCGGCATTGCCCGGATCGCTCGCCACGAGGCGGCGGACGATCGGAAGGCTCTCCTCGAAGCCGGCGAGTGCCCGCTTCAGGTTGCCCTTCTGGCGCTCGACGTCGGCGACCTTCTCCAGAGTCACCGAAAGGTCGCGCTGCCAGTCCGTATTGGCCGGGTCGCGGGCAGCGAGCGCGCGGACGACAGCAAGGCTGTCGGAATAGGCCTTGCCGGCGCCCTCCAGGTCGCCGGCGTCGCGCAGGACGTTGCCGACCTTGCTGGTGCTGACGCCGACGTCGCGCAACAGCTGCGTGTCGTTGGGATCGCGCTCCGCCATGGCGCGCACGATCTCCAGAGCGGCGCGATAGGACGCCAGCGCGCCGTCGCGGTCGCCCATGTCGCGCAAGACGTCCCCCATGTTGTCCCGGCTGACGGAAAGATCGCGCTGCCGCCCGGGAACGTCTGGATCGGCGGCCAGCAGGTCCTCACGAATGGCGAGGCTGGCGGCGAAGGCCTTTCTGGCACCGTCGAGGTCGCCCAGCACCCGCGCGGCCTTGCCTATGTCGTCATAGGTGACGGTCAGGTCGCGCCGCGCTTCCGCGTCGCCCGGCGCGGCGTCGACGAGGCGCCGCTTGACGGCGAGACTCTCGGCGAAGGCCTCGACCGCGCCGCGTATGTCGCCCTGCGCGAAGAGTACGCCGCCGATGCCGTCATGGACGATGGCGAGGTCGCGCAGCCAGCGCTCGCCGGACGGCGCCGCGGTCAGGTCGGCGAGAATGGTGCGGGCCGCTCCATAGGCTTCGCCGGCGGCGGCGAGGTCGCCCATCGCCACCAGCGTGTCGCCCAGCCGCGCATGCGCCTTGGCGAGGTCGCGGCGGATCGATGGATCGGAATCGGTCGCGGCGCGGCGCTCGGCCCAGTGGCGGAGCGCTTCGTAGGCGTCGTGCGCGGCGGCGACGTTCCCGGTCGTCTCGTAGAGGAGCCCGAGCGTTTCCAGCGCCGCCAGCCGCCGGTCGGCATGCTCCGGCGCCAGCGCTGCGTCGCCGGCCTCCCCGTAGAGCGCCAGCGCCTTCTCGTAGTCGGCGATGGCGAGTTCATAGCGGAGTGCGGTGCGCGCAGCGCCGCCGCTGAGCAGGTGCGTTGCGGCTTCCGACAACGTGCGCTGATCGAAATTCGCCTTCAGCGCCCTGCGGGAGCCGTCGTCGAGCGCTGCGGCGTCGGCGAAGCGGGCGCGGGCGGCGTCGAAGGCGCCGAGGGCGAGCTGGGTTTCCGCTTCGCTGCGCAGCCGCGCCACCTCCGGATCGGCGGCGCCGAGGCTGCGCAGCTGGTCGCGCACTTCGACGAAGGCCTGCGCCGCGGCGTGCAGCCTGCGGCTGCGCTCGTCGGCGGATTCGCCCGTGCCGCCCGATTCGAGCAGCGCGCCGTAGAGGGGTGCGAGCGGCATGTCGGCAGCGCTCGCGACCGCTTCGATCTCGGCGCGCAGTTCCGGCGTCACCTCGGCCATCGCGAGCAGCAGGCGTTCGCGCTCGGGCAGGGCCTCGCCGTGCCGCGAGGCGAAGAAGAGGTCGGGCAGGCCGCTTTCGACATAGGGAAGCTGGGCGCCGCGCGTCTTGTCGTAGACTTCCTGCTGGACCAGCGTCAGCACCGAGCGGATCTCCAGCCCGTCGCTTGGCAGGTATTTGGACAGGGCTGTCGTGAAGGGCGAGTTCGGTCCGGCGCCATCGGTTGCCGTCTCTCCGGGCGCAGCGGAGAAGGCGAACAATGCGCCCTCGGCGCGGCCGACCCGTCCGAGGCCCGGCCGCACCGCGCCCCTGCCGTCGCCGGCGATCGAGATAGAGCAGATTCGACTTATTCGGGGTCATATCCGGCGGCCTCGAAATAGTTCTGGCATTCCTCAGGGGTGAAGGCGGAGAGACAATCGGCGACGACCGACCAGAGTTCGTCGATGGTTCTGGCGGCGGCCTTCCTGAGC
>DUSC01000211.1 GCA_012842935.1 Hyphomicrobiales bacterium
ATCCTGTTCAATGGCGAGAACCTGCTGGCGGCAAGCGAGACGCGGATGATCGAGATCCGCCGCCACCAGATGGGCATGGTGTTCCAGCACTTCGCCCTGCTTCCGCATCTCAGCGTGCTCGCCAACGTCGCCTTTCCGCTGGAGGTGCAAGGCGTGCCGCGCATCGAACGCGAGGCGCGCGCATCGAAGATGATCGAGCTCGTCGGGCTTGCCGGCAAGGAACGTTTCCTGCCGCGCGAACTCTCCGGCGGCCAGCAGCAGCGCGTCGGCATCGCCCGGTCGCTCGCGGTGGAACCGGAACTGTGGTTTCTCGACGAGCCGTTCTCGGCCCTCGACCCGCTGATCCGCCGCGAGATGCAGGACGAGTTCATCCGGCTGCAGTCGGTACTGAAGAAGACGATCGTCTTCATCACGCACGACTTCGACGAGGCGATCCGCCTCGCCGACAAGATCGCCATCATGAAGGACGGCGAGATCGTCCAGGCGGGCACGCCGGAGGACATCGTGCTCAGTCCGGCGACGCCCTATGTCGCCGAGTTCACGCGCAACGTGCCGAAGGCGAAGGTCGTCAGGGTCGCCTCGATCATGAAGCCCGCCGGCGACGTTGCCGGCCCCTCCGTCCCGTCGACCCTGACCGTTGCGGCGGCCGCCCCGTTGTTCGCAGCGCGCGTTCCCTCACTCGCCGTCGTCGACGCGGCGGGACGGCCGGTCGGTCGGCTCGACCGCGATGACGTGGTCGACCTGATGATGAGTGGCTGACCATGGCGACACCGGCTCACCAGTTCCTGGCCGCGAGGCACCACGCGACGCCGAGGTCGGCGCTGACGCCCGCCGGTGCCGGCTGGGCGATTGCGATCGTCGCCTTCCTTGCGCTCTGGCAGTTCGGCGGCGCGCTGAAATGGGCGTTCGACTATCCGAAGGCCTATGCAATCCCGGCGCAACGCTGGATCGGCGACCTGATGAAGTGGCTGCTCAACGAAGCGAGCTTCGGCCTGTTCACCTTCACCGACCTGACGCGCTTCATCGCCGCGGTGATCGACTTCCCCTACCGCATCGTGCTCAGCCTGCTCTCGACCGGCTTCCTTTCCGGCCAGGGGTCGAGTGCCGTGCAGATCCTGCCGCCGCTCTCCTGGATCGCCGTGATCGCCGTCGCCACGCTGATCGGCTTCCACGCCGGGGGAAGGAAGCTCGCGATCCTTGTCGCCGCCTGTTTCGGCTTCCTCGCCGCATTCGGCCAATGGACCAGCGCCATGGTGACGCTCGCCTCGATCCTCGTCGCCGTGCCGCTCGGCGTGATCCTCGGCCTGCTGCTCGGTATCGCAGCCTACCGCTGGCCGCGCTTCGAGCGGGCGCTGACGCCGGCGCTCGACCTGATGCAGACGATCCCGGTGTTCGCCTATCTCGTGCCGATCCTGTTCCTGTTCGGCTTCGGCCCGACGGCCGCGGTGGTGGCGACGTTGATCTATGCCATGCCGCCGATGACACGCATCGCCGCTTTGGCGCTGCGCGGCGTACCTTCCGAGATCCGCGACCTCGGCAGGATGATCGGCTGCACCGGGCGGCAGATGACATGGCGTGTGCTGGTGCCGTCGGCCAAGGACAGCCTGATGGTCGGCGTCAACCAGGTGATCATGCTGTCGCTGAACATGGTCATCATCGCCTCGATGATCGGCGCCGGGGGGCTCGGCTTCGACGTGCTCGCCGCGCTGCGCCGCCTCGATATCGGCGCCGGCCTGGAGGCCGGGATCGCCATCGTCGTGCTCGCGGTAGCTCTCGACCGGGTGAGCCAGGCCTTTGCACGGCGGTCCGCCGATGCGCCGCGGCCGGCCGGGAGGAACCTCCTCGCCCGGCATCCCTATACAGCTGCGTCGCTGGCGATCGTCGTCGCCGCCGCGCTCGCCGGGCTCGTCGTGCCGGCCGTGCAGACCTATCCCGAGACGCTGCGCGTCTCCACCGGCCCGTTCTTCTCCGACGTGGTCGGCTGGATCAACGTCAATTTCTTCGACACGCTGGAAGCGCTGAAGAACGCGGTGCTGCTCAACGTGCTGGTGCCGCTGAAACGCCTGCTCGGCGGCCTTCCATGGGTCGGCGTCGTCGCACTGCTCGCCTTCGGCGGCTGGCGCCTCGGCGGCATGCGGCTGGCGCTTCTCGCCGGGGGACTGTCCTTCTTGATCGCCGCCACCGGCCAGTGGGAGAAGGCCACGATCACGGTGTACCTGTGCGGCATCTCGGTCGTCATCGCCTCGCTGATCGGCATTCCCGTCGGCATCCTCTCGGCTGAGCGGGAGCGGCTGTGGCGCTGGGTGCAGGCGGTCATCGATACGCTGCAGACGCTGCCGTCCTTCGTCTACCTGATGCCGGCGGTGATGCTGTTCCGCGTCGGCGACTTCACGGCGATGATCGCGGTCGTCGCCTATGCCGTGGCGCCGGCAATCCGCTACACCGCGCTCGGGCTGCAGAAGGTCGACCCGCAGCTGATCGAGGCCGGACGGGCCATGGGCTGCACCCCCTGGCAGATCCTCACCAAGATCAAGCTGAAACTGGCGCTGCCCGAGATCATGCTGGGGCTGAACCAGACGA
The DNA here is from genome assembly GCA_012842935.1 of Hyphomicrobiales bacterium. Taxonomy (GTDB): domain Bacteria; phylum Pseudomonadota; class Alphaproteobacteria; order Rhizobiales; family Rhizobiaceae; genus DUSC01. Next base: position 2,581 of record DUSC01000211.1, read on the forward strand.
TCATGTTCGCCCTGTCGATGCTCGTCATCACGGCGCTGGTCGGAACGCGCGACCTCGGCCAGGAGGTCTACATCGCGCTGACCAAGGCCGATACCGGTCGCGGCCTCGTCGCGGGCCTTGCCGTCGCCTTCATCGCCATCATCGCCGACCGGCTGATCGCGGCCGGTGCGGCGCGGAGCCGCAAGCGCCTGGGGCTGGCCTGAAATGTACAAGACCAACGAACAGAGGCTGAGATCCCTGCCCTGCTGGAAAGGCGGCGTCGCCATCGAGCCGCTGCGCGGCGGCATCAGCAACGAGAGCTGGCTGGTGACCGACGGTGCCGGCAGGCATGTCGTGCGTTTCGGCAAGGACTATCCGTTCCACCATGTGCTGCGCGAGCGCGAGATCATGACGGCGCGCGCCGCGCACGCCGCAGGCTTCGCGCCCGAACTCCAGTATGCCGAGCCGGGCATCATGGTTTCGGCCTTCATCGAGGCGAAAACCTACGGGCCGAACGACGTGCGCGCCAATGCCGAGCGCATCGGCCGGCTCATGCGCGACTTCCACCAGACCATGCCGCGCTACGTCTCGGGGCCCGGCTTCATGTTCTGGGTCTTCCACGTGATCCGCGACTATGCGCGCACGCTCGACCGAGGCGGCAGCCGCATGGCGCCGGAGCTGCCCTCCTATCTCGCGCTCGCCGACGAGCTGGAGCGGGCTCAGGCACCGTTGCCGATCGTCTTCGGCCACAACGACCTCCTGCCCGCGAACTTCCTCGACGACGGAGACCGGATCTGGCTGATCGACTTCGAGTATGCCGGCTTCAACACGGCGATGTTCGACCTCGCCGGTGCTGCTTCGAATGCCGGCATGAACGACGAGGAGGCGCGGCGCCTGCTAACCGCCTATTTCGGCCATGAGCCGGGCGTCGACATCCTTCGTTCGCACGCCGCCATGCAATGCGCGTCGCTCCTTCGCGAAGCGATGTGGAGCATGGTCTCCGAACTCCATCTCCGCGCCCCCGGCGTCGACTACGTCGCCTACACCGGCGAGAACCTGGCGAAGCTGGGAGCGGCGCTGGACCAATACCGCACGATCTACGGAAAGAGCCCATCATGACCCTGCCCAGCCACGCTTCGATCGTCGTCATCGGCGGCGGCATCATCGGCTGTTCGACCGCCTACCATCTGGCGCGCGACCACAAGGCCGACGTCGTGCTCATCGAGCAGGGCAAGCTCACCTCCGGCTCGACCTGGCATGCGGCCGGCCTCGTCGGCCAGCTGCGCTCGTCGGCGTCGATCACCCGCGTGCTGAAGTACTCGGTCGAGCTTTACAAGGGGCTCGAGGCGGAGACCGGGCTTGCCACCGGCTGGAAAATGACCGGGTGCCTGAGGCTCGCCACCAACCAGGACCGCTGGATCGAGTTCCGCCGGCTGGCCACGACGGCGAAGAGCTTCGGCATGGACATGCATCTGCTGTCGCCCGCCGAGGTCAAGGCGATGTGGCCGCTGATGGAGGTCGGCGACCTCGTCGGCGCCTCCTGGCTGCCGACCGACGGCCAGGCGAGCCCGTCCGACATTACCCAGTCTCTGGCCAAGGGCGCGCGCATGCACGGTGCGAAACTCTACGAAAACGTCCGCGTCACCGGCTTCGACATGAAGGGCGACCGCATCGTCGCGGTAAGGACCGACAAGGGCGACATCGCCTGCGACAAGGTCGTCAACTGCGCCGGCCAGTGGGCGCGCCAGCTCGGCGCCAAGGCGGGCATCAACGTGCCGCTGCAGCCGGTCAAGCACCAGTACATCATCACCGAGAAGATCGAGGGCCTTTCCGCCGACGCGCCGACCATCCGCGATCCCGACCGGCGCACCTACTTCAAGGAGGAGGTCGGCGGGCTGGTGATGGGCGGCTACGAGCCGAACCCGCAGCCGTGGACCACCGGCGACGTGCCCGACGACTGGGAGTTCCGCCTGTTCGACGACGACTACGACCATTTCGAGCAGCACATGACGCAGGCGATCGAGCGCATCCCGGCGCTGGCCCATACCGGCGTCAAGCAGATGATCAACGGCCCGGAGAGCTTTACGCCCGACGGCAACTTCATCCTCGGTTCAGCGCCCGAATGCGCCAACATGTATGTCGGAGCCGGCTTCAACGCCTTCGGCATCGCGTCGGGCGGCGGTGCCGGCTGGGTGCTGGCGCAATGGGTCGTCGACGGCGAGGCACCGCTCGATCTCTGGGTCGTCGACATCCGCCGCTTCTCCGGCCTGCACCGCGACAGGCAATGGGTCTGCGACCGGACGCTCGAGGCCTACGGCAAGCACTACACGATCGCCTTCCCGCACGAAGAATATGAAAGCGGCCGGCCGCGCATCGTCTCGCCGCTCTATGAACGGCTGAAGCGCCACCGCGCCGTGTTCGGCTCAAAGCTCGGCTGGGAGCGGCCGAACTGGTTCGCTCCCGAGGGCATGGAGGCCAAGGACGTCTATTCGATGGGCCGGCAGAACTGGTTCGACGCCGTCGGCGCCGAGCACGCCCACGTACGCGAGGCAGTCGGCATCTTCGACCAGTCGTCGTTCGCCAAGTACGAACTCGAAGGCCGCGATGCCGGCCGCGCGCTCGACTGGATCTGCGCCAACGACGTCGGCAAGCCGGCGGGACGGCTGACCTACACGCAGCTGCTCAACACGCGCGGCGGAATCGAGGCGGATCTGACCGTGGCGCGGCTGTCCGACGATCGCTTCTACATCGTCACCGGCACCGGTTTCCGCACTCACGATCTCGCCTGGATCGCCGACCACATCGGCGCCGGCCTCGACGCGCGGCTGACCGACGTCACCGAGGATTTCGGCACGCTGTCGCTGATGGGGCCGAAGGCGCGGCTCGTGCTGGAGACGGTGACCGACGCCGACGTCTCGAACGCCGCCTTCCCGTTCGGCCACGTCCGCGAGATCGGCATCGCCGGCAGCACCGTCCGGGCGCTGCGCGTCACCTATGTCGGCGAGCTGGGCTGGGAACTGCACGTTCCGATCGGCGCCATCGGCGAGGTGTTCGACGCACTGATGGCGGCCGGCGAGCCGTACGGCATCCGCCCGATCGGCTACCGGGCGCTCGAATCGCTCCGCCTCGAGAAGGGCTACCGCGCCTGGGGCTCGGACATCACGCCGAACGATACGCCCTTCGAAGCCGGTCTCGGCTGGGCAGTGAAGCTCAGGAAGAACACCGACTTCGTCGGGCGCAAGGCACTAGAGGCGATCGCCGGCCAACCGCTGAAAAAACGCCTCGCCGGGTTCACCGTCCACGATCCGCGCGTCGTCCTCGTCGGTCGAGAGACCATCCTTCGTGACGGACAGCCAGTCGGCTACCTCACCAGCGGCGGTTACGGCTACACGGTCGGCAGGAACGTCGGCTACGGCTACGTGCGCAACACCGACGGCGTCACCGACGAATTCCTCGCCGCGGGCGACTACGCGCTGGTGGTGGCCATGGAGACGGTCCCGGCGGAGATCCATCTCGAACCGCTCTACGACCCGAAGGGCGATCGCGTGAAGGGCTGACGCCGTCCGGCCGCCCCTCCGAGGTTCCATTCCGACACGAACGAGACGACCATGACCTTCCGTGCCGACCGACACGTCCACATCCTGATCATCGGCGGCGGTGCCGTCGGCACGTCGGTTGCCTACCACCTCGCGCGCGACGGAGCGAAGGACGTGCTGCTTGTGGAGAAGGCGCAGCTGACCCATGGCTGCACCTGGCATGCCGCCGGCCTCGTCGGGCAGTTGAGGGGCAAGCGCAACCTGACGCGGCTGATGCAGAACTCCGTCGCCGTGTTCGACCGCCTGGAGGAAGAGACCGGCCAGCACATCGCCTGGAAGAAGGTCGGTTCACTCAGACTCGCCGGCAGCCCGGCGCGCTGGAGCGAGATCCGCCGCTCGATGGGCCAGGCGAAGAGTTTCGGCGTCGAATGCCACTCCCTTTCGGCGGACGAGGCGGCGAAATATTTCCCCTTCATCGTCAAGGAGGGCATCGAAGGCGCAGCCTTCATCCCCGGCGACGGCTACATCGACCCCTATTCGCTGACCATGGCCTACGCCAGGGGCGCCCGGCAGTACGGCGCGCGGATCGAGGAAGGTGTGAGGGTCGAGGAGATCGTGGTCAAGAACCGCCGCGCGGTCGGCGTGGCCACCGACGGCGGCACGATTTCCTGCGACATCCTCGTCAACTGCGCCGGCCTTTGGGCCAAGCGCGTCGGCGCCATGGCCGGCGTGCCACTGGCGGCGGGCGTGGTCGAGCACCAGTACTTCCTCACCGAGAAGAAACTGACGTTCGATCCCGGCCTGACGACGCTGCGCGACCCCGACAACAACTTCTATCTGAAGCCTGACACGGGCAGCTTCGCCATCGGCGGCTGGGAGGACGGCACGAAAGGCTGCTGGCGCGGCATGCCGCCGCTCGACTTCGGCCGCGAGCTGTTCGCACCGAACATGGAGCGGCTGGAACTGTTCGCGCTGCCGGCGGCGAACCGGCTGCCGGTATTGAACGAGATCGGCATCCAGACGGTCATCAACGGGCCGATCCCGGTCTCCTTCGACGGCGAGCCGATCATGGGACTGGCGCCGGAGCTCGACAACTTCTACGTCGCCTGCGGATTCACTGCCGGCATCGCCGCCTCCGGCGGCGCCGGTCTTGCACTCTCCAACATGATCCTCCACGGCGACGCGGGCATGGACCTGTGGCCCTTCGACGTCCGCCGCTTCGGCGCCGTCCAGGCGCAGGGCCGCTATCTCGAACAACGTGCCATCGAAGCCTACGGCGCCTATTACAAGATCCACTGGCCGGCAGAGGAAGCGCATGCGGCGCGCGGGCTCAGGCGCTCGCCGCTTCACGAGGAACTGCGCCGGCGCGGCGCCGTGTTCGGCTCCAAGTTCGGCTGGGAGCGGCCCAACTGGTTTGCCACCGATGACGGCCGGTCGGTCGAACTGGGCAGCTTCGAGGACAGGCCGGGCTGGTTCGACGCCGTCGGCGCCGAGGTGCGCGCCATCCGCGAACGCGCTGCGCTGATCGACCAGAGTTCGTTCTCCAAGTTCGAGATCGCCGGCCGCGGCGCCTTCGACGCCCTGCAGCGTATCGCCGCCAACGACCTGTCCGGCCCCCCCGGCAAGGCGGTCTACACGCAGCTGTGCAACGAGAAGGGCGGGATCGAGGCCGACGTCACCATCGTGCATGCGGCGGAAGAGCTATTCTACCTCGTCACCGGCTCGGGCTTCGGCGTGCGCGACGGCCACTGGGTGTCGCGCCACCTGCCGGCCGGCGTCGTCCTTCGCGACGTCACCAACCGCTTCGCCACCATCAACCTGTGCGGCCCCCGGGCACGCGACATCCTGCAGAGCGTGTCCGACGACGATCTCTCCAATGCCGCGTTACCCTTCCTCTGCGCGCGCCGCATAGAGGTCGGCAACGCCGAGGCACTCGCCGTTCGCATCGGCTATGTCGGCGAACTCGGCTACGAACTCTACGTGGCCCAGGAGTACGCCGCGCACGTCTACGAAACGCTGGAGGCCGCCGGCCGCGAGCACGGCATCGCCAATGCCGGCTACCGCGCCATCGATGCCTGCCGGATGGAAAAGGGCTACCTCTACTGGTCGGGCGACATCACGCCCGACTACAATCCCTACGAGGCGGGGCTCGGCTTCGCCGTGGCTCTCGACAAGGGCGAATTCATTGGCCGCGAAGCGCTCAGCCGCATCAAGGCCGAGGGCGTGAAGCGGCGGCTGTGCTCTTTCACGATCGACGGCTTCGCGCCGCTGCACGGTGGCGAGGCGATCATCCTCGAGGGTCGCGTGGTCGGCTCCACCTCGTCGACCGGCTACGGCTACACGCTCGGCAAGACGATCGCCTTCGGCTACCTTCCCGTCGAAGCGGCCGGGGAAACGGGCTTCGTGATCGAGGCCTTCGGCAAGTCCTACGCCGCGACCCGCGGTCCGCGCACGCTCTATGACGCGCGCATGGAGAGGCTGAAGGCATGACGACCGACATCGACCGCGCCAGGGAAGTGCTCGGCGGCATCCCTTCGCTTTCGGGCTACAACGGGCCGATCGTGCGGCTCGGCGGGCTGACCAACCTCGTCTTCCAGGTCGGCGCGTATTGTCTGCGCATACCGGGCAAGGGAACCGAGGAATACATCAACCGCGCCAACGAGGGCGTCGCTGCGTGCGAGGCGGCGAAGGCCGGCGTCAGCCCGGAGGTGATCCATTTCGACGGGAGGAGCGGCGTCATGGTCACGCGCTTCATCGACGGAGCCCAGACGATGTCGCCGGCCGCCTTCAAGCTCAACGCCGGTGCTCCCGGGCGCGCGGGCGAGGCTTTCCGCCGGCTGCACATGTCGGGCGCGACGTTTCCGTTCCGGTTCGAACTGTTCGCCATGATCGACGACTACCTGAAGGTGCTGTCGTCCAAGGACGTGGCGCTGCCGGCCGGCTACCACGACGTCGTGCGCGAGGCCGGCACGGTGCGCGCCGCACTGTCCGCGCACGAACTGCCGCTCGCCGCCTGCCACTGCGACCCGCTCTGCGAGAACTTCCTCGACACGGGTGAGCGCATGTGGATCGTCGACTGGGAATATTCGGGCATGAACGATCCGATGTGGGATCTCGGCGACCTCTCGGTGGAAGGCAAGTTCGACGCCGACCAGGAAGAGGAGATGATCCGCGCCTATTTCGGCGGCGTCCCGCGACCTGCCGAGCGCGGCCGCATCGTGATCTACAAGGCAATGTGCGATCTCCTGTGGACGTTGTGGGGGCTGATCCAGCTCGCCAACGGCAATCCCGCCGACGACTTCCGCGCCTATGCCGACGGCCGATTCGCCCGCTGCCGGGCTCTGATGGAAACCGAAGCTTTCGCAGCGCATGTTGCAGCAGTGACGAAGGGATAGGGCGAGGCGGGCTGCTCGCCCGGTTCCCGCCCAAAAGATGCCACGAAACCGGGCTTCACCGCAGACGAAGAGGATTCGCCGCGACGGAACCATGGCATGGCACGACTGACCGACGCCGACCGCCGGTGGCTGCTCACGGCCGGCAGCGCCTCGATGCTCGTGGTGCTGGCAGGTTGCCAGGGCGTGCTGTCGCTCGACCAGACCGAAGGAAGCTCGGATTCGGCCGAGGCGATCCTCGCCGAGATCCGCGCGCGGAACGGACTTCCGGCGCTCTCGCCCGACGGGAGGCTGGAGCGCGCCGCACGTCAGCAGGCCGGCTACATGGCGCTGTCGGGAAGGATGGAACACCGCACCGGATGGGGCCGCGACTTCGCGGCGCGCATGAAGGCGAACGGCATCAAGGGGGCGGCGGCGGAGAACATCGCCTACGGCCGCTGGGAGCCGGGCGAGCTTATACGCATCTGGATGGCTTCGGCGCCACACCGGCGCAACATGCTCGACCCGCGCTTCACCCGCTACGGCCTGGGCAACGCCGCGGACGGCAACGGAGGCCGGCGCTACTGGGCGCTGGTGCTGGGCAGCTGAGCGGCATGACGGCGGTCCTTCCGGGGTCGTTTCAGTGCTGATGCCGTCTCTCAACGCTCTCCGGACGGCCCGGGAGCGAAAGCCGCACCGGCCGTCTCTCCCGCTCGGCGACGATCCTGCCGCGCGACACGACGCAGAGCCGCTCGGCGCGCAGGCGGATCGCCTCGACGGGACCGCCGGCGTCGAGCACGACGAGGCTGGCGCGCTTGCCGACCTCCAGGCCGAGATGGTCGAGCCCCATGATGGACGCGTTGACGCTGGTGACCATGTCGAAGCAGCGCGCCATGTCGGCCGGACTGGTCATCTGCGCGACGTGCAGGCCCATGAAGGCGACGTCGAGCATGTCGGCGGTGCCGAGCGGATACCAGGGATCGAGCACGCAGTCCTGGCCGAAGCCGACGCGGATGCCGGCCCTGATCATCTCCGGCACGCGAGTCATGCCGCGGCGCTTTGGATAGGTGTCGTGGCGACCCTGGATGACGATGTTGATCAGCGGGTTGGGGATGGCCGAGACGCCGGCCTCGGCGATCAGCGGCAGGAGCTTGGAGACGTAGTAGTTGTCCATCGAGTGCATCGAGGTCAGGTGCGAGCCGGCGACGCGCCCCTGCAATCCGAGCCTCTGGGTCTCATAGGCCAGTTGCTCGATGTGCCGCGACATCGGGTCGTCGGTCTCGTCGCAATGCATGTCGACCATCAGACCGCGCTCGGCGGCGATCTCGCAGAGCTCGGTCACCGAGCGGCGGCCGTCGGCCATGGTGCGCTCGAAATGCGGGATGCCGCCGACGACGTCGATGCCGAGGTCAAGCGCCCTGACCGTGTTGCGCATGGCGCTCGGGCTCCGGTAGAAGCCGTCCTGCGGGAAGGCGACGAGCTGCAGGTCGAGATACGGCGCCACCTCCCGCTTCACCTCGAGCAGCGCCTCCACGGCGAGCAGGCGGTCGTCACAGGTGTCGACATGGCTGCGGATGGCGAGCAGGCCCATCGACACCGCCCAGTCGCAATAGCGCAGCGCGCGCTCCTTGACTGCCTCGTGGGTGAGCAGCGGTTTCAGCTCGCCCCACAGCGCGATTCCCTCGAGCAGCGTCCCCGACGCGTTGATGCGCGGGATTCCGTAGGAGAGGGTGGCGTCCATGTGGAAATGCGGGTCGACGAAGGGCGGCGAGACGAGGCAGCCGGACGCGTCGACAACGCGGCCGGCCTCCGCCGTAAGGTTCGGCTCGATCGCGGCGATCGTCTCGCCGGAAATACCGATGTCGGCCGTGCGGCCGTCGGGCAGCGTACCGCCCTTGACGATAAGGTCGAAACTCATCTCTCCCCCTTCTGATACGGGATCATGAGCGCCTTGGGATAGGTCGCCCGGCGGGCGACCAGGACCAGCGCCAGGATCGACAGGACATAGGGCAGCATCAGGAACACCTGGTAGGGCACAATGCCGCCGGCGAGCTGCTGCAGCCTGATCTGGTAGGCGTCGAAGGCGGCGAACAGGATGGCGCCCAGCAGCGCCTTGCCGGGCCGCCAGGAGCCGAAGACGACGAGGGCGATGGCGATCCAGCCGCGGCCGTTGACCATCTGGAAGAAGAAGGAGTTGAAGGCCGACATGGTCAGGAAGGCGCCGCCTACCGCCATCAGCGCGCTGCCGGCCATCACCGCGCCCATGCGGATGCCGGTCACCGAGATGCCTTGCGCCTCGACGGCCGAAGGATTCTCGCCCGCGGCGCGGACGGCCAGCCCAAGCGGCGTCCGGTAGAGCACCCAGGCGACGACGGCGACCGAAACGAAGGCGAGGTAGGTGAGCGGCGTCTGCGAGAACAGCGCCTCGCCGAGCACCGGGATCTTAGACAGGCCGGGGATCGCAAACGGCTGGAACGGCTCGATCTTGGGCGGCGACGTCACCTGCGGCAACGCAAGGCGGTAGGTGAAGTAGGTCAGGCTGGTGGCGAGCAGGGTGATGCCGATGCCCACCACATGCTGCGAGAGGCCGAGCGGCACGGTGAGCGTGGCGTGGAGCAGGCCGAAGGCCGCGCCGGCAAACGCCGCGACGAACACACCCGTCCACAGGTCGCCGCCCGAATAGACGGTGAACCAGCCGGCGAAGGCACCGACCGTCATGATGCCCTCGATGCCGAGGTTGAGCACGCCGGCGCGCTCGCAGACCAGTTCGCCCAGCGTGGCGAAGATCAGGGGCGAGGCAATGCGGATCGCGGCGACCCAGAACGAGGTGGTGAAGAGGATGTCGAGGGCTTCCATCGTCACCTCCACCGCACCCTGTACCGCGACAAGAGGATCGCCGTCACCATGGTGAGCAGGGCCGTCGCCACGACGACGTCGGCGATGTAGCTCGGCACGCCGGCCGAGCGGCTCATGGCGTCGGCGCCGACGAAGATGCCGGCGACAAAGATCGCCGCGGCGACGACGCCGAGCGGATTGAGCATGGCGAGCATGGCCACGACGATGCCTGAATAGCCGTAGCCGGGCGACAGATCGAGGGTGAGATTGCCCTTCAGTCCCGCAACTTCCGAGAAGCCGGCCAGCGCGGCCAGGCCGCCGGACAGCAGCGCCGTCTTCAGGAGCACGGTATCGACCGGGATGCCGGCAAAGCGCGCGGCCTGAGGATTGTGGCCGACGGCGCGCATCTCGTAGCCGAGCACCGTCTTCTTCATCACCACCCATGTCGCGACCGCAGCGGCGAGCGCCAGCACGAAACCGTAATGCAGGCGCTTTCCAGTGACGATACGCGGCAGCTGTGCGTCGGCGACGACCTTCGACGATTGCGGCCAGCCGAGGCCCGTCGGGTCTTTCAGCGGCCCCTCTAGCAGCATCGAGACAAACAACAGCACGACGAAATTGAGAAGCAGCGTCGTCACCACCTCGTCGACGCCGAATCGGGTCTTGAGAAGCGCAGGGCCAAGCAGGAGAAGCGCGCCCGCCGCCATCGCGGCGATGGCGATCACAGGAAGCAGGACCGGCTGCGGCAGCGGCAACGCACCGGTGCCGAGCACGACGGTGACGATGCCGCCGGCATAGAGCTGAGCTTCGGCGCCGATGTTCCACAATTTCGCGCGGAAGGCGACCGCCACCGCCAGCCCGGTGAAGATCAGCGGGGTGGCGCGGGTCAGCGTCTCAAGCGCGGCGAACTGCGACCCGGCGGCTCCCCTGGCGACGAGCCAAATGACGGAAAAGGGCGAAGCGCCTGCCGCCAGCACGAGGAAGGAGACGAACACCAGGGTCGCCACGATCGCGCCCAGCGGATAGAGCAGGAGAATGGCGAGCGGCGGAGCGGGTTTCGGTTCAAGCCGCATCAGATCCCTCTCCATTGGCGGGAGGGTGCCGGGCGCAGCGGCACGGAGGGAGTCGCAACGGGCGGGCGGCTAGGCAACGTCGACGTTGCTCCCCACCGGCGGAAGGGACGCCACCCGGCCGGGCGTCGTCCGGCCACTGTCCCCTCAAAGGGAAGGTAAAGCACCGAGGACAGGATCCTCATGCCGCCGCCTCCCCCTGGTGGCCGGCCATCAGTTCGCCGAGCTGGGCAATGGTGCGCTCGCCGCGCGCGGAGGCGCCGGAGAGACGGCCGCGCGACATGACGACGATGCGGTCGGACAGCGCCATGATTTCCTCGAGGTCCTCCGAGATGAGCAGGATCGCGGCTCCGCGCTCGCGTGCCTCCAGCAGCCGCCGGTGGACATAGGAGACTGCACCGACGTCGAGGCCGCGCGTCGGCTGGTTGGCGAGGATGATCCGCGGCTCCGGATCGAGCGCGCGGCCGAGGATGAGCTTCTGCATGTTGCCGCCCGAAAGCAGCCGGATGCGCGCGTCCGGCGACGGACACTTGACGTCGTAGTCGCGGATGATCTCCTCGGCGAAGGCGCGCGCGGCGGCCCAGTCGAGCAGGCCATGGCGGGCGAAGCGCGGACTGCGGTACTGCTCGGAGATGACGTTCTCGGCGACGCTCATGTCGCCGATCGTGCCGACGGCGTGGCGGTCTTCCGGAATGCGGCCGATGCCGAGGTCGAGCGCAGCCCTCGGCGACCAGACGGAGACGACCCTGCCGGCGATCTCGATTTCGCCCGTCGTCGGTATCTCGGTGCCGGCAACAACGCCGGCGAGCGCCGACTGGCCGTTACCGGATACGCCGGCGAGACCGGTGATCTCGCCGGCGCGCAACGTCAGCGTGACCCGGTCGAGGCGCGCGCCGGTGCCGCGGCCGCCGGTCGAGACTTCGCGCAGAACCAGCAGCGGAGCCCCGCCGCGCAGCGGCGCCACCGGCGGCGACACCACCTCCTGGCCGACCATCAGCGCGGCCAGTTCGGCGCGGCCGCTCGCCGCCGTCACGCGCTCGCCGGCCAGCCGCCCGGCGCGCAGCACGAGAACGCGGTCACTCACCGCCATGACCTCGGCGAGCTTGTGCGAGATGAAGATGATCGACAGGCCCTTGGCGACGAGCAGCTTCAGCGTGCCGAACAGCGCCTCGGTCTCGCCCGGGGTGAGCACGGCAGTCGGCTCGTCGAGGATCAGGATGCGCGCGTCGCGATAGAGCGCCTTGAGGATCTCGACGCGCTGGCGTTCACCCACGGTGAGCGCCGCGATCGTCGAGTCGGGATCGACGAAAAGGCCGAAATCGGCCGAAAGCGCGCGGATGCGGGCGCGGGCCGCGCCGAGTTCGAACCGCGGCCGCCAAAGCGGCTCGGTGCCCAGCGCGATGTTCTCCACCACCGTCATGTTGTCGGCCAGCGTGAAGTGCTGGTGGACCATGCCGATGCCCGCCTCCAGCGCCGCCTTCGGATCGCCGGGACGGAGCGGCGCGCCGAAGGCCTCGACGGTCCCCTCGTCGGCGACGTAGTGACCGAACAGGATGTTCATCAGCGTCGTCTTGCCGGCGCCGTTCTCGCCAAGCAGCGCGATCACCTCGCCGCGCATCAGTTCGAACGAGATCGCGTCGTTGGCGACCAGCGGGCCGAAACGCTTGGTGATGCCGGAGAGGCGGAGGACGGGTTCGCGCGCGCTCCCTCCCCCTTGAGCGGAGGGTGGCGGCGAAGCCGCCGGGTGGGTTTGCATCGACGGGCTCGACGTTGCCGGTTGAGATCTGATCACGGTGGAACCGGACGGGACCGGCCCCACCCGGCCGGCCTTCCGGCCAGCCACCCTCCCCCTCGATGGGGAGAGTCCGAACTCAGCTCGACTTCGGCTCGTTGTCGTCGATGGCGACGGTGAACGAGCCGTCCTTGATCGCCGCCTCCCTCGCCGCGACCAGCGCCACGGCTTCCGCCGGCACCTTGCCCTCGAAGGTGCCGAGCGGGGACAGCGAGCATCCGCCAGCCTTCATGAAGGAGTAGACGCCGTAGTCGTCGGCCTTGAAGGTTCCAGCCTTCACCTCGGCGATCGCCTTGTCGAGCGTCGGCTCGAAGTGCCAGAGCGCGGAGACAACGACCGTGTCCGGGTAGTCCGCCTGGGTGTCGATGACGTTGCCGATGGCCAGCACGCCCTTTTCCTTGGCCGCGTCCGAGACGCCGAAGCGCTCGGCGTAGAGCAGGTCGGCGCCGCCGTCGATCTGGGCGAAGGCGGTCTCCTTGGCCTTGGGCGGATCGAACCAGGAGCCGATGAAGGCGACCTGGAACTTCGCATCGGGAGCCGTCTCCCTGACGCCGGCCATGAAGGCGTTCATCAGCCGGTTGACCTCGGGGATCGGATAGCCGCCGACCATGCCGATGTTCTTCGACTTGGTCATGGCGCCGGCGATGATGCCCGACAGGTAGGAGGCGTCCTGAATGTAGTTGTCGAAGACGGCGAAATTGGGCAGCGCCGGATCATGCTTGAAGCTCGACCCCTCCAGGAAGGCGACGTCAGGATAGTCCTTCGCGACCGCGCGCGCCGCGTCCTCGACGGCGAACACCTCGCCGACGATCAGCTTGTGACCGGCTTCGCAATATTCGCGCATGACGCGCTCGTAGTCGTTGTTGGAGGTATTTTCCGAGAACACGTACTCGATGTCGCCGCGGTCCCTGGCAGCCATCGCCGCCTTGTGGATGCGGCTCACCCACTGCTGTTCGACCGGCACCGTGTAGATGGCCGCGACCTTGATCGGGTCGGCGGCGAAGAGGCGGCTCGGGAAGGCACCGGCGGCGGCCATTGCGCCGCCCGCGCCGGCCGCCTTGAGAAGGGTGCGGCGGCTCACGCCGGACAGGATCCTGCTTGCTGGATTGCTCATGTGATAGGCCCTCTGGCTGGTTGGAACGTTCTGACGAACCCCGTCGTTTTTTTATCGTTTGGTCAACTTTATGAGAAATCCGGAAGCCCTGCAATCGGGATTCCGCAGCGGCAGAACCGCTGTCCGAAGGCGAACGCGCGTCAGAGGCTCGAGGTCGCGGAAACGCCGGCGCCGAGCAGCAGGACGTAAGTGACGACCGCGACCAGCAGGCCGCGGAACGCGAAGCCGACAAAACGATACTTCTCCCTGTTGATCGCCGAGAGGTTGTCGACGTTGCCGAGATACTGCTCGAACAGGTAGGCCTGGTCGAGCGAGGCGTTGGCGTTTAGGAAGACTTCGCGATTGCCCGGCCAGCCGCCCCAATAAAGGGAGGTCGATGTCGAACGGTGGCGCGGCAGGACGACCAGGATGGCACTGACCAGGGAAACCACGACGGCGAGGGCGAGAATTGCCGAGAGCGCGATGGCCAGCGGATCGCCGGAGAGGTAGCGCTGCAGCTTGAAGACTCCCCTGCCCTCCGCCGAGGAGACCAGGAAGGCGAGCATGAAGGTGAAGATGTAAGCCGCCTTCTGGTCGGCGATGCGGATCTGGTCGTAGTAGATGTCGTTGATCTTCTTCAGGTGATCGAGGTAGTGCGGCGAACCGATCGCCCCCGTCGCGGTCGACGCCGGGGCGGCTGCCTCCACGCTCTTCTTTCTGGTCGCCATGCCCGCCCCTCGCCGTCCACAACAATCTGCCGGATGATTGCCGCATGCGCGCCTCGCCGGCAACGGTTTCTTGACAGGCTCCGCGCCTTGCTCGCATATCCCGCCCGAGGGATGCATCACACAACGTCATGCGACGACTCGGAGCAGGCATTGCCGCGCTTGCGGTGCTTGGGAGCGCACTGCCGGCGCCGGCGGACGTCTTCCCGCGTCTTTCGCCTGCCACCGCCTCGGTGATTGCGCGCAAGACCGGCGAAGAAGTCCGCTTCATCGACGTCGACGGCTGGCGCGGCGTCGACATCGCCCAGCAACTGCTGGTCGGCGACGCCCTGCGGACCAACGCCTACGGTCACCTTGCCGTCCTCTTCGTCGACAACACCCAGATCCGCCTCGGCCGCAACTCCACCATGGTCGTGAAGAAGATCGGCAACGCCGAGGACACCGTGCTCGGCCTCGAGGAAGGAACAATCTGGGGCCGCGCCGAACGCGGCGACGAGGGCGTCACCATCGAAACGCCGGCCGCGGCGGCGGCGATACGCGGCACCGACTGGACGCTGACCGTCGACGGCGACAAGACCTCTCTCATCGTGCTCGAAGGCGTCGTCGAGCTCTACAACGACTACGGCTCGGTGAGCGTCACGCGCGGCGAGGCGGCCTCGGCGCGGATCGGACAGGCGCCGACCAAGACGATCATCGTCGATCCCGACGACCGCGAGCAGATGCTCTACTATCTCGCGCTGCGCGGCGCTTTCGACTGGTTGCCGACTTCGCCGTTGCCAAGCCCCGGCATGCGCGGCGAACGCGATCGGATCGCCGCAAAGCCGGAGGCGGCGCGAAATGCCGACGACTGGCTGACGCTCGCCGAGATCGCGCATTCCTACGAGGGGCGCGAGGCGGCATTGGACGCGCTGGAGCAGGCCGCCGCCTTCCGCCTGACGCCTTCGCAGAAGGCCCGCTACGACCTCGTCGACGCCATGATCACGGCGGCGGAGGGGCGCTACGACGAGGCGGCGAGACTGTTCGCCCGCGCCGCACCCCGCCTCGACCGCAAACGGCGTGCCGTCGCCGCCTATGCGGGCTATTTCGCCCGGGCGCTCGCCAATCCGGACCGCGCCGAAGCCCCGCCGACGGTGCGCGCGAGCGGACCATATGCTGCGCTCGCCGAAGCGCTGGCCGCCGGCTTCCTCGAAGACATCCCGGCGGCGATCGCGGTCCTCAAGGGCGCGGAAGCGCGCTATCCCGACGACCCGACGCTGCCCGCGACCCGCGCCCAGCTGGCACTGCTCCTCGACGACCGCGCGCAGGTGGACGAGGCGATCGGGCGGTCACTGGCGATCGACCCCGACGATCCGACGGCGCTGGAAGCCCGCGCCAACTACCGCTCCGGTGTCGAAAGCGACCTCGACGGGGCGCTCGCCGACCTGAAACGCGCGACAGCGATCGCGCCGGGTTCGACGACCATCTGGAACGCACTGGGTCTCGTGCAGTCCACACGAGGCGCCCAGCGCGAGGCGGAAGCGGCGCTGAAGCGTGCGATCGAACTCGACCCGCAGGATCCGGCATCCCGGGCCAACCTGGCGCTCTTCTATCTCGATCAGGACCGGGTGAAGGAAGCCAAGGCGGAGATCGACAAGGCGATCGCGCTCGACCCGGCCTTCGACGTCGCGCTGGTCGCGCGCGGCCGTTACCACCTACAGACGGGCCAGCTCGACAAGGCGATGCAGGACCTGCTCGCCGCGACGACGGCGAACCCGGCGCTCGCCCAGGCGCTGCTTCTGCTCGCCGCGGCCTACTACGAGAGCGGCGACCGCGAGCCGGCGGCGCAGGCGATGGAGAACGCCGACCGGCTCGATCCGAACGACCCCGTCACTTCGAATTTCCGCACGGTTGTCGCCATCGACGACTACGATTCCGATGCGGCGCTGAAGTATGCGCGAGAGGCGCTCGACCGGTCGCGGGCGCGCGGCGGCGTCTACCGGCCGCTCAGCGCCAACAAGGACGCCGGGTCGGTTCTCAACGAGGCCTTCCGGCTGCAGGGCCTCGATGCCTGGGGCCGCTACTACGGCGCCGCCGTCTTCGACCCGTTCAACGCCACCGGTTATGTCGACCAGGCGCAGGCCGGCAGCCCGGATCCCTTCGTCTCGGCGATGCAGTTCGGCGGGGTGCCGACCGAGCCGGTCGGCAACAGCACCAGCTTCTCGTCCTTCTTCCAGGGGCTGATGCTCGATCCGGCGATGCTGTCGGGCCGCTCGCGAAGCGCCAATCTGTTCCGCCGGCCGTTCATCGAAGGTGCGATCGGCGGCGGCTTCGTCCGGACCGGCAGCGACTGGGGCTGGATGAGCGAGGCGGAGTTGCAGGCCTACCAGTCCGGCCCAGTCCCCTGGAGCTTCAATGGGCAGCTGCGCTGGTACCGCGGCGACGATTTCCGCACCAGCACGGCGCCGGGGCTGACCGTCCCCAACGTCCAGTTCGACCTCGGCTTCGACAACATCGCCGGAACGGGCTACCTGACGGCGCGACCGACGCCCTACGACCGCATCGTCACGTTTGTCGACGTGCGCGACAACCGGTCGAGCCTGACGGACGCCGTCGTCGTGCCTTTCCCGCCGGTGCCACCGTTCGATGCGATCGGCTACGACCGCGTCGTCAACGACAAGACCGGCGAGGCCGGCATTGCGTGGAGCCATACCTACGGCTACCGCAACATCGGCAACGTGGCCGTTTTCGGTTCGGGATTCCGCCGCAGCGGCCACGAGGAGGCGACCCTCTTCGTCGACTTCGGCGGCGGTCCGGTTCCGTTCGGCGGGCGCGTGGTCGACACGACCACGCGACAGAACGCCTACCTCGCCGCGGCCAACCACATGGTCGGCATCGAAGACCTGACGCTGCGTTACGGCGTCGAGGGCGGCCGCATCGAGCAGAACCGGCGTGGGATCGACACGATCGTCACGATCCTCGATCCTATTCCGGAGACCACGATCGATACGACGGATCTCGCTGTGGCGATGGGCCGCGCCTATGTCGACGCGCTCTACGAGGTGACGCCGGACCTCAGGCTCGAGGGCGCGCTGTTCGCCACGCATCTTTCGGGCGGCGGCGGGTCGTTGACCCGGGTCGATCCGCGCATCGGCGCGGCGTGGATGCCGGTCGAGGGCCACTGGCTTCGCGCCGGCTTCCTGCGCGAGACGTCGGCCGCGAATTCAACCACGCTCGCCCCGATCGGCGTCCTGGGACTTCAATCGAATCAGGTTCCGCTCGGCATCGGCGGCTACTCCGATACGTTCGCCCTTCGCTGGGACGCGGAGTGGAGCGACCGGTTCTTCACCACGCTCGACTACCAGCACCAGGACCTGACCGGTCTCAGCATTCCGGTTCCGGCCTCGTTGGACACGATCGACGTCCCTTCCGCGCGCATCGACCGGGCCAGCGCCACCGCCAACGTCTGGCTGGGCGGCGGCTTCGGCGCGTTCGGCACGCTGGTGTGGACGGAATCGCAGGACCGCGACACGGCGAGCCCCGGCTTCGGCGGGCCGCTGCCCTACATACCCGAACTCGCCGGCCGCGTCGGGCTGACCTGGGTCAATCCAGCCAACATCAAGGTGACCGCCGCAGCCACCTATATCGGCCCGCGCAGCGGCAACGTGTTCGGCGACAGGCTGGACGGCTACTGGACCGCCGATGCGATGTTGACCTGGGAGCCCTTCGACAAGCGCTTCGAGCTTGAGCTCGCCGCCTACAACATTTTCGACGAGCGTTTCTCGGTCGCCCACGAGACGGCCGGCTGGGGCCGAACCCTGGTCGGATCGCTGAAAGTCCGCTTCTGATGGCCGCCACCCGCCGTTGGTGGACAGCGTTGGCCTCGGCCGAGGCGTCGCCGGCGGCGCGGACCCGCGACCGCCTGCGCGGTGTCGCGCTGATCGTCGTCTCGGCGTTCGCGGTTCTCGCCGCAATCTCGTTTTCCGCACCGTGGCGCCTTCTCGAAGCGCGCGTCTTCGACTACCTGTCGACGCTCTCGCCGCCACCGCGTCCGGCGGACGGACCGATCATCGTCGCCATCGACGAGCCCTCCTTCGCCGAACTCGGGCTGCAATGGCCCTGGCCACGCGACATCCACGGCCGGCTGGTCGAGGCCTTGCGCGACGCCGGCGCCAGGGTGATCGGCCTCGATATCATCTTCGCCGAGCCGTCGGCGAAACCCGGCGCCGACGCCGCGTTGGCCGCGGCGCTGGGTCCCGACGTCGTCCTCGCCGCCGACGAGACGCTGATCGATACGCCGCTCGCCGTGCAGACGATCCGCGTCGAGCCGCTGCCCGCGCTAACCGATACCGGTGCAAAGTCAGGCATTGCCTCGATCGTTCTCGACCGCGACGGCACCTTGCGGCGCGTGCCGCGTTATCCCGACGGCTTCGCGGCCATGCTCCTCGACGCGGGCGGCATACCTTACAAATCGCCGGCGCCCGGGGTCCTGCTGCAATCCTTCGGACCGGCGCGCACCTATGAGACGGTCTCCTACTACCAGGCGCTGGAGCCGGCGGCGTTCCTGCCGCCCGGCTTCTTCTTCGGACGGACGGTCATTGTCGGCCTGTCCATGCAGTCCGCCCCGACGACCGACGCGGGGGGCGCGGACGCCTTCGCCACGCCGCAGACCCTGCGCACCGGCCGGCTCGTCGCCGGCGCCGAGATCCACGCGACGATCTACGACAATCTGCGCGCCGGCCTCTTCGTGCGACCTGCGGCGGGGGCGCTTTCGCTCGGCGCTATCGCGGCTGCGGCGGGGCTCGCCGGACTGGCCGTGCGCAGATCCACCGGTTGGCCGACCGTCGTCGCGGGAATCGTTACGGTGGCAGCCTGCATCGCAGGAAGCTGGACCCTGCTGCGTTTCGGCCGGTTCTTCGTGCCGCCGATCGCGCCGGCGGTCGCCTTCGCCGGCGTCGCGGCGGCTCAAGGAGCGCGCGACTACGCCGCCGAGTTCCGCCTACGGCAAGGCATCACCCGTGCCTTCTCGCAGTATCTCTCGCCGGTACTGGTCGAGCGCCTGGCGAGCGATCCGTCACAGTTGCATCTCGGCGGCGAACGGCGAACCTTGACCGTCCTGTTCTGCGACGTGCGCGGCTTCACCACGATCTCGGAGCGGCTGAGGGACGATCCGCAGCGCCTGACCACGCTGATCAACCGGCTGCTCAACCCGCTGTCGGCGGTGATCCTCACCGCGGGAGGAACGATCGACAAATACATCGGCGACGCCATCATGGCCTTCTGGAACGCGCCCCTCGACGATCCGGAGCACGCCGAGAAGGCCGTCGGCGCGGCGGTCGGCATGCTCGCCGCGGTCGACGCTCTGAACGCCGAACTCGCCGCCGAAGCGATTGCGGCCAGCGAGACACCGATCGAGATCCGTATCGGGATCGGTATCAACACCGGCGACTGCGTCGTCGGCAACATGGGATCCGACGTTCGGTTCAACTATTCGGTGCTCGGCGACCCGGTCAATCTGGCTTCCCGGCTCGAGGGCGAGACGAAAGTGTACGGTGTGCCGATCCTCATCGGCGACGAGACGGCGCGGCGTCTCTCCGGCCGATATCCGGCGATCGAACTCGACCGCGTCCTGGTCAAGGGCAAGACCGAAGCCGCCGTCGTCCATACGGTCCTGGGCGTGGCCGGTGCCGTCGCCGCGATCGACGACGCCGCGCGCGCGGCGCACCAGGCGTTCCTCGACGATTTCTACGCCGGCAGGAAGGCGGACGCGGCGGCCCGGATCGACCGGCTGGCGCGGCAGTTGCCGACGCTGGCAACCTACTACGAAAGGATGCGGGCGGCGGCAGCGAAGTCCCGGTAGGCGTCCGCCGGAGGGCGCGTTGCGCCGCGCCAGCTCGGAATTCTCCCGAGGCTCCAGCACCGCCTCGAGGGACCGCCCCCCGGGTGCGGAGCGGTTGCCGCCCTTTCCCCTCCGGTCCGGGGTCACCCGGGCCTCGCCGACCATGTTGGCGAGCCACAGGATCGCCCGGCGAGGACGGCTGGCTCGCGCATCCGGCAATCGCGGGCATGCCGGTGCAGCATGTTGTGGAAGGACCGACACCAATGTCGCACGCGATACCGATTGGGCTTCTGCCAGGATCGTCCCCACCCCCTTGTCCGCGGCCGCATGTCGCGGTGTGCGTGGCGCGCTTCTGACGGCAATGAATTGTTTCACCTCATAACCTTTTGTTGGTGTATTCGTGCCACGGTCGCCGGGGGCAAGACTTGCGGACCCTGCCGTCTCGCGAGTCGAAATTTCGAAGGGGTTTTCGAGTGAATCCAATTCGATTGGTTCGCGACCGGGTACGCGCCTTCGGTGCAAGCCTGGCGGGCAACATCGCCGTCTATTTCGCGCTGAGCGCGCTGCCGCTGCTCGCCGGAATCGCGCTGGGGATCGACTATGCCGACGCGCTGCGCAAGAAGAGCGCGCTTTAGGCGCTTCTCGATGGCGCAGTGCTGGTCGGTGCGGCGGACGCGCAGGATCCGGCAGGAGCCGCGAAGAACTTCTTCATTCGGTCGACCGGCATGAGCGCCGAGGACTACGCCGATCTTTCCGCCAAGGGACGGATCAGTTTCGTCCTCAATGACAACACGCTTTCAGGAACCGTCACCCGGACCTTCGCGCGGCCGATCCAATCCGTGGTCGGCGGTTCGCATGTGGACATCACCGTTGCGGCACAGGTGCGACTGCGCAAGGCGGCGGCCCAGGGTCCCTGCATCACCGTGCTGGCCAATTCCGGCCAGGCGCTGCTGCTCAACAGCGGCGCGAAGATGGACGCGCCGAACTGCGAGGTCCACGTCCACTCGACCAAGGATCCCGCCTTCATCATGAATGCCGGCGTCGACCTCAAGATCGCCAAGCTCTGCGTCAAGGGAACGAAATACATCAAGAACGGCGGCACCGTGACCAAGCTGGAGACCGGCTGCAACGTCGCGGCGGATCCCTATGCCAAGAGTATCCCCGAACCCGCGGTGCCAGCGACCTGCCAGACGTCGGGGGCGAAGGACGTACGTCGCACACGCTCAATCCGGGCGCGCATTGCTGGGTCAATTTCAACGGCAGCCCGACGATCACCTTCAAGCCCGGCCTGCATATCATCCGCGGATCGATGAACATCAACAGCGGCTCCACCGTGATCGCCGAGGGTGTCACCTTCTATTTCCCGGACCGGGACAGCAAGATCCAGGCGAACGGCGCCCTGACGATGAAAGCGACGGCGCCGACCAGCGGCACCTACAAGGGAATCCTGATGTTCGAGAAATGGAGCGACGCGGCCAGCAATCCCTGGACCAGCCAGTATGTCTTCAACGGATCCAATAGCGAATACCTGGAAGGCGTTATCTACCTTCCGTACCGGGACGTCACCTACAACTCGACGACCAACGTCACTGGCAGCAAGATTTCGATGGTCGTCAACACCCTCATCGTGAACTCGGCGAACTGGAAATACGAGGGTCTCGCGTCCGGCGGGGGCCAGACGAGCTTCTATCTGTCGAAATAGGCCCGTCGAAACAGGCCGAACCTCTCGACCGCTCGGCATAACCTGACCGCGGCTCAACGCTCAGCACTTCCGTCCCCAGCCTCCGCCTCTGGCTGTATGGATCAGGATCTCGTCGCTCGGCTCGACAACCGCGCCGGAGACGAAGGCGTGATCCTCGCGGCGGCCGTCGCGGCGCAGGATCGACAGGCCGTTCGTGCCGCCCGCGCTGCCCCCGGCCGAGCCCCAGACGGGCATGCGGTTGCGGCTGTAGCCGGCCGAAAGCACGACGCGGCTGCGCGGCCGATAGCTGACGTCGAGCCCGCGCCCGCCCGAATGAAGTCCCGCGCCCTCGCCGCCCTCGCCCAGCCGCTTGTAGCCGACCTCGATGCCGTAGCGGGCCTCGCAGATCTCGACCGGGCAGTTGAAGGTCTCGCCGTGCGAGGTCGAGTACATGGCGTCGAGGCCGTCGCGGGTCGCGGTCGCGCCCCAGCCGCCCATCTGCGGCTCGACCATGGTGAAACGGCGGCCGGTGTCCGGGTGGTCGCCGGCGATCACCGTGCCGCAGATCGAGGCGAAATGGCCCGCGGGCAACCGCTCCGGCATGGCGCGGGCCATGCAGCGCCAGAGCATGTCGTAGAGGCGGATGCGCGTCTCGAAATAGTAGCCGTGCGGCGCCGTTCCCTCGGCGTGGAAGATCGTTCCGGGCTCGGTGACCACCTCCAGCGCTCGGAACGAGCCGGCATTTGCGAACAGCGTCGGGTCGGTCAGCGCCTTGAAGATCATCTGGCAGGAGATCACGGCGCCGTCGCGGCTGGTGTTGTAGGGCGCCGCGCGCTGCCCTGGATTACCGGTCAGGTCGACGCGGAAGCGGTCAGCGGAGATGTCGATGCGCGCCCGCCACAGGGCGCCGTCGTCCTGCTCCTCCTCGATCTCGTATGAACCCTGCGGCAGGGCGGCGAGCCCGGCGCGGCCGCGCTTCTCGCCCTCGGCGAAGAGGTCGGCGAGCGCGGCTTCGTAGGCTTCGACCCCATAGGCCGCGACCAGCTGGCGGATGCGTGTTTCGGCCTTGCGGCCGGCGGCGACCTGCGCCCATAGGTCGCCGCGGACGAAGTCGGGCAGGCGCGAGTTGGCCATGATGATGTCGAAGACCGCGTCGATCGGCCGCCCGCCCTCGAACAGCTTCACTGCCGGCAGGCGCAGTCCTTCCTGGAAGATTTCCGACACGTCGACCGCCATCGAGCCGGGCGTCTTGCCGCCGACGTCGTTCCAGTGGGCGATCGAAGCCGCCCAGGCAACGCAACGCCCTTCGGCGAACACCGGTTGGGCGATGACGACGTCGTTCAGGTGGGTGACGCCGCCATAGTAGGGATCGTTGGTGACGAAGCAGTCGCCGTCGCGGATGGCCTCGATCCCGTGGATGCCGACGATACGCTTCACCGCCTTGTCGAGCACGCCGACGAAGGTCGGGATGCCGGCGCCGGAGCTGACCAACTCGCCGCGCGCGTCGGTGATGCCGGTGCCAACGTCGAGCACCTCGTAGATGATCGGGCTCATCGCCGTCTTCTTCAGCACCGCGAACATCTCGTCGGCTGCCGCGACCAGCGCCGACTGGATGACGGATGTCGTGAAGAGGTCGGCGGAGGTCATGATCAGGTCCGCGCCACGTAGAGGTCGCGCGGCAGGGACGACAGGATCTCCGGCCCGTCCTCGCGCAGGATGACGATCTCCTCGAGGCGGATACCGAACCGGCCGGGCAGGTAGATGCCGGGCTCGATGGAGAAGACCATGCCTTCCTCGAGCACGGTCTCGGACGCCGAGGTGATGTAGGGCGGCTCGTGGCCGTCGATGCCCATGCCGTGGCCGGTACGGTGGACGAAGAACTCGCCGTAGCCGGCGTCGGCAATCACGCTGCGCGCGGCGGCGTCGACGTCGCGGGCGCGCACGCCGGGCCGCGCCGCTTTCAGCGCCGCCTGCACCGCCTTCTCGACGATGGTGTGGACCTGGCCGTAGCCCTCCGGCGGACGGCCGACCACGGCCATGCGGGTGATGTCGCTCGGGAAGCCCGCCTTGCGGCCGCCGATGTCGATGACAACCGCATCGCCCTCCTCCAGCCGGCGCTGGCCCGTCTGGTGATGCGGGAAGGCGCCGTTGCCGCCCGCGCCGACGATCCAGAAGGCCGGCGTCGCGCCTTCCGAGGCGAAATGGTCCCTGATGATGCCCGCAAGCTCGAGCTCGGTCATGCCCGGCCGGATCGAGGCGAACGCCTTCTGCATGGCGCGGTCGGCGATGCCGGCATTCATCTTGAGTTTGGCATATTCCACCGGATCCTTGCGCATGCGCAACGCGCCGAGCGTCTCGCCGGTGAACACGTGCCTGGCGTCCGGCAGCATGCCGAGCAGGAGCAGGGCGAAGTCGGCGCGCATGGTCTCGTCGAGCGCGACCTTCGTCACCGCCTGTGTCTCGATGTCGGCGAGTGCGGCGGCGAGCGCGGCTTCAGGTCCCTCGGCGTCTGCCCAGGTGAAGAAGGAGATGTCGGTCGCTTCGCGCGTACCTTCCGCGTTGAGTACCGGCATCAGGAACGTCTCCTTGCGCTCGCCGACGAGCAGCAGGCAGGGCCGCTCGTCGGGATGCGGGTGGAATCCGAGCAGCCAGTCCATGTGCGATCCGGGCGCCACGGCGACGAGGCCGGTGCCGGTTTCTCTCATCTTGCCGCGCAGGCGGGTAAGGCGATCGGCGGTGGGGTGCGTCATGGGGGCCTCGTCTTTGATCTCTGTTTTTTTGGCGGCGAAGCTGCGACGTCTCCCGGATGCCGCGCCTTCGACGAATGGATAGGTCTACGTCCTAGGCTGCCTCGACAACGATCCGGCTGCCGAACGGCTCGTTGGTATCGAACTGACCGAAGCGAGCGATCTCGTCTTCCGGCGGCGCCTCGCAGGACCACTTGCGGCTCGGCTTCCAGCCGCACTGGCGGCGCAGAACCGCGGCATACTCGGCCCGCTTCAGCGCCGCGATCGACGGGTCGATGACCGGCACGCCGAGCCGTTCCTCAACGTCCCTGTAGAATCCGACCTCCATGGTGCAGCCGAGGATGAGAGCTTCGGCGAAGTCCTCCTCGACCGCCTTGCGGCCGGCCTCGATCAGCCGCCGCTCGGTTTCGGCGTGGTCCTTCTGGAAGTCGTTGACGCCGAGCTCGACGTGGTAGAACCCCGACAGCCGGTGTTCGTGGCCGTGCTCGCGCACGGTCGAGCTCATCTGGTGGACCCACTTGCGCCGGCCCACGATGATGCCGAAACGGTTCGACAGGCTGGCGGCGATCTCGCAGGAGGCGACGCAGGGTGCGGTGACGATCATGCCTTCCGAGACCTCGCGCGCATCGTGCAGCCCGGTGTCGTAGAAGCAGCCGATTGCCAGCGCGTCGAAGCCCTCACGGGCCGCAGCGCGCGTGGCGCGGATGATGCCGCGCGTCACCATCGCCTCGTAGGAGCGGTATTCGATATGCGTGAAGCCGCCCTCCTCGGCCGGCAGCGAAGTGACGTGCACCTCGGTGCCCGGCATCTTGTGCTCGGCCGCCATTCTGGCGAATACCGGATCGTAGGCCCCGACATGGGAGACGGGGCTGAGATACATGATTTTCAGCGGCTTTTCGCGCGACATGGTCGTATTCTCCTGTTCGCTTCGTCCTTGGCGGAACTCAGCCGGTGTAGCCGTAGACCTCGCGCGCCCGCTCCGGCGTGATCAGCCCATTGCGGATGTCCTCCGCCACCAGGGCTCGGTCCCGCTCCTTCGGATCGCCGAGGCCGCCGCCCGTGCCGGTGACGACGCGGATGACGTCGCCCGTGTGGGTGGTAAGGCCGGAGACGAAGGAAAAGCGCTTGTCGGTGCCGTCCCTGCCGAGATAGCGGATGTAGTTGGGCGAGCCTTCGCGGCCTCCGTCGAGTGCCCAGGGCGGGAACTTCGAGCGGGTGTAACCGGCGGTAAGGAAGCCGTTGTCACCGCGGATGCGGTAGTCCATGACGATGCCGCGCCCCCCGGCGAACTTGCCCTCACCGCCGGGCTCGGTGTTCAGTTCCATGCGGTCGACGTAGAGGCCGTTGCGCGCCTCGTTGATCTCGGCGGGGCAGTTGTAGGTTTCGCCATGGAAACCGCAGAAGATCGCCGAATTTCCGTCGCGGCCGCGGGATGCGCCCCAGCCGCCGATCTGCGGCTCGATGATCGTGTACTGGCGGCCGGTGTCGGGGTGAATGCCGCCGATGAAGGTTCCGCACACCGAGGCGAAGTGCCCGGCGGCGAGCCGGTCGGGCATGTGCGGCGCCAGGCAGCGCCACATCAGGTCGTAAACACGCAGCTCGATCTCGTAGTAGAAGCCGATCGGCGCCGGCTCCTTGGCGTGGAACACCGAGCCCTCGCGGGTGAGCAGGCGGATCGGCCGGAACGAACCCTCGTTGGCCGGCGAGTACGGATCCGTCAATGACTTGAAGATCATCTGGGCCGCGACCATGACCCCGTCGCGGCTGGTGTTGACCGGATTCGTCGACTGGTCGGGATTGTCGCGCAGGTCGACGGTGAATTCGGTGTCGGAAATCGTGATCTTGACGTTGAAGGTGCGGCCGTCGTCCTGCTCCTCGGAGAGTTCGAACGTGCCCTTGGGCAGGTTCGCCAACTCCTTCAGCGAGACCTGCTCGCCATAGTCGAGGAACGAGGCCATGGCGTTGGCGAAGGTGCCGACCCCGTACTTCTCGGCGATCTCGACGAGGCGCCGCGCGCCGATGCGAACCGAGGCGATCGCTGCCCAGACGTCGCCTTCGAGCACGTCGGGCATGCGCGAATTGACCTTGATGATCTCCATCACCGGGCGGATCGGCTCGCCCCTTGAAATGATCTTGATGGCCGGCAGGCGCAGTCCCTCTTGGAAAATCTCGGTCGCCTCGCCGGTCAGCGAACCGGGCGCCATGCCGCCGACGTCGGAGTTGTGGGCGATGTTGGCCGTCCAGGCGATGATGCGGTCGCCGGCGAAGACGGGCATGGCCACCACGATGTCGTTCAGATGGGTGACGCCGCCGTAATAAGGATCGTTGGTGGCGAAGACGTCGCCGGGCTCGATGTCGCCGGGCTTGCCGAACTTTGCGACGATCACCTTCACAGCCTTGTCGAGCACGCCGATGAAGGCCGGGATGCCGGCACCCGACGACGCGAGCGCGCCCCTTGCGTCGGTGATGCCGGTGCCCATGTCGAGCACCTCGTAGATGATCGAGCTCATCGCCGTCTTCTTCATGACGGCGAACATCTCGTCGGCGGTCGCCTGCAGCGAGTTCTGGATGATCTCCAGCGTGATCGGGTCGTTGGACATGTCGGTCATGACGTTCACCTCAGGCCGCGAGATGGATGTGGATGTTGCCGTAGCCGTCGACCTCGACACGGTTGCCCGGATGGATGACGACGGTCGTGCCCGGATCCTCGACGATCGCCGGGCCGACAAACGTCATGCCCGGCTCGAGTTTCGTGCCGTCGTAGATCGCCGCGCGCCGGACGCCTTCCAGCGCGTAGTCGACGTCACGATAGCCCTTCAGCGCGACCTCGGCTGCGGCACCGGTCGCCGCGCGCTTCTTCATGGTCAGCTTACCGACCTCCGCCGAGGCGACGAGGTGGATGCCGACCATCTCGACGGGGGCGTGGAGCCGGTAGGTGTATTCGCGCTCGTAGGTGTCGTGGAACGCCGCCTCGATCTCGGCGAGGCGCGCGTCGGTGACCGCGCCCTCGGCGATCAACACCTCGGTGGTGTGCTCCTGGTTCTGGTAGCGGAACTTGCCGTAGCGCAGGAAGCGGATCTTCGCCGGGTCGACACCTTCCGCCGTGAACTGGGCGCGGGCTCGCTCCTCGCTCTCGGCGAAGACCGCCTCGATGCCGGCCGCCGCGCCCTTCTTCAGGTCGGCCAGCCGCGTGACGAAATAGTCGCGGCGCAGGTCCGACATCATCATGCCCCAGGCCGAGAACACCGAGGCGCCGGCGGGCACGACGACCTTCCTGACGCCGAGCTCGGCCGCCAGGGCCACCGCGTGCATGGCGCCGCCGCCGCCGAAGGCGACCAGGGTGAAGTCGCGCGGATCATGGCCGCGGTTGAGCGAGACCAGCTTCAGCGCGTTGACCATGTTGTTGTTGGCGATGCGGACGATACCGCGCGCCGCCTCGTCGGCATCGACGCCCAGCTTCTCGCCGACCGCCCTGATCGCCTTGCCGGCCGCCTCCATGTCGGCGACGATCTCGCCGCCGCAGAAATAGTCGCGGTTGATGCGGCCGAGCCAGAGGTTGGCGTCGGTCGTCGTCGCCCTGTCGCCGCCGCGGCCGTAGGCGGCCGGGCCGGGCATGGCGCCGGCCGATTGCGGGCCGACGTGGAGCTTGCCGAAATCGTCGACCCAGGCGATCGAGCCGCCGCCATTGCCGATCTCGACCAGGTCGACCACCGGGACCATGATCGGATAGCCGGCCGAGGTGCGGTCGCGCTCGATCCAGTAATCGGTCTTGATCTTCACCTCGCCGTTCTCGACCAGCGAACACTTGGCCGTGGTGCCGCCGATATCGAGGGCGAGCACGTTGGGCTCGCCGATCAGCTTGCCGAGCTCGGCCGCGCCCCAGAAGCCCGACGCGGGACCGGACTCGACCATGGTGATCGGGATCCGCGACACGGACTCGAGCGAATCGACGCCGCAGTTGGACTGCATGATGTAGGGACTGCCCTTGAAGCCCTTTTCCTTGAGGCCGCCAGCGAGGCGCGACAGGTAGCGCTGCGCGATCGGCTGGACGTAGGCCGAGAGCACCGCGGTGTTGGTACGCTCGTATTCGCGCCACTCGCGGGTGATCTGGTGAGAAGAAACGACCGAAACGCCCGGCCAAAGGCGCTCGACCTCGGCAAGGGCGGCCTGCTCGTGGCTGGTGTTGGCGTAGGAGTGCAGGAAGCAGATGGCGATCGCCTCGACGCCCTCCCGGCGGAAATCGTCGAGGATCGCCGGGAGGCCGGAGAGGTCGAGCGGCTTCAGGACCTCGCCCTTGTAGGAAACGCGGCCTGGCAGCTCGCGGCGCAGGTAGCGCGGCACGAAGGGCTTCGGCTTCTCGTAGTGCAGGTTGAAGAAGTCGGGACGGTTGCCGCGGGCGATCTCCAGCGTATCGCGGAAACCCTCGGTGGTGATCAGGCCGACCTTGACGCCCTTGCGCTCGGTCAGCGCGTTGATGACGACGGTGGTGCCGTGGGCGAGGAAGTCGACGGTCGCCGGGTCGACGCCGCCCTTTTCCAGCACGTTGAGCACGCCCTGCTCGAAGTTCGGCGGCGTGGTGTCGGATTTCGCCGTGACGATGCGCGACTCGCCCGTCGTCCGGTCGGTCTCGAAGCAGACAAGGTCGGTGAAGGTGCCGCCGACGTCGGTCGCGACACGGATCGTCTTGTTCGCCATCACAGGCCTCCCCGGGCGTTGAGTTCGTTGAGCAGAAGGTAGACGGCGCCGGGCAGCTTCAGCGCCTCGGCGGCCTCGACCCTCTCGGGCGTGTAGTAGCCGGCCTCGTGGAGGCAGTTGATGGTTCCGAGCACGGCGCCGCCGACGACGATCGGCACGTTGATGACGCTCTCGCAGCCGAGAGACCGGATCAGCTCATGGTCGGAGAAGACGGCAGCGATGCCCTCTATGTCGTTGGCGACGAAAGTGCGCTTCTCGCGGATGACCTGCCGCGACCAGTCGGTCTCGTTGGCGGGCTTGGTGCCGGAGACGGGATAGGCGTCGGGCATGTTGGAGTAGATGCGGCTGGCGACGCCCTTCTTGCCGTCATGGGCCATGACGGTGAACAGCTTGACGCCGACGACGTCGCGGGTCAGCGCCCACAGCGCGTCGAACGCCTGCTCGGGCAGTCTGTCGCCGTCCGCGACGGCCCTGGTGAACGCGGTATAGTCAGGCATTTGCATCGGTCTTCTCCATGAGCCGGTTGCGCAGTTCCGCCTCGCCGGCGGTGACGACCGGGACGGCGCCGATCAGCCGGCGCGTGTAGGGGTGTTTCGGGTCGGCGAAGATCGCCTCGGTCGGCGAGAGCTCGACGAGCCTGCCTTTCTCGAACACGGCGACGCGGGTCGCCACGTTGCGCACCACGGACAGGTCGTGCGTGATGAAGATGTAGGTCAGGCCGCGCTTCTCGCGCAGTTCGTTGAGCAGCTTCAGCACGCGCGCCTGGACGAGCACGTCGAGAGCGGAGGTCGGCTCGTCGAGCACGACCAGCTCCGATTGGCAGGCGAGTGCGCGGGCGATCGCGACGCGCTGGCGCTGCCCGCCGGAAAGCGCGGCCGGCGAGCGGGTGCGGAAGGCGGCCGGCAGGCCGACCTCCTCGAGAAGCTGGCCGGTGCGCTCGTCGCGGCCGGACCTCTCGCCGATCTCGTGGACGTCGAGGGCGAGTCTCAGCGAGGCGCCGATCGAGCGGCGCGGGTTGAGCGACGACAGCGGATTCTGCTGCACCAGCTGGATGGCGCGGCGATGGACGAGGTCGCGCCTTCCCGGCAGGGCACTGCCCTTGAAGGCGATCTCGCCCAACGTCTGCGGATAGATGCCGAGGATCATGTTCGCGACTGTCGACTTGCCCGAGCCGCTTTCGCCGACGATCGCCAGGCACTCGCCTTCGTCGACGTCGAAGGAGACGCCGTCGACGGCGCGCACCTCGCGGCCTCCGGTATGGAAGGTCTTCGACACGTCGCGAAGCGAAAGGAAGGGGTGGCTCATGCGGGCACCCCTTCCGGTTCGCCGAAGCCCTCGTGGACGACGAGCGGGGCGAAATATTCTTCCGACGCGTCCTCGATGTCGGGGATGCCGCCACCGGTGATGCGCGGCACGGCGCTGAGCAACGCACGCGTATAGGGATGACGCGGGTCTTCGAACAGGGCGGCCGTCGGCCCCTGCTCGGCGATCCGACCCTTGTAGATGACGTAGACGCGGTCGGCGAACTCGCGCACGACGCCGAGATTGTGCGAGATGAACAGCACCGAGGTGCCGTGGCGGGCGACGAGGTCGCGCATCAGCCCGAGCGTCTGCGCCTGCACGGTGACGTCGAGCGCCGTTCCCGGCTCGTCGGCGATCAACAGCGACGGCTCGTTGGCCAGCGCCATGGCGATCATGACACGCTGGTTCATGCCGCCGGAGAGCTGAAAGGAATAGGAATCGAGCACCCGCTCGGGCTCGCCGATGGCGACATCGGCGAGCGCGGCCGCGGCCCTGCGACGCGCCCCGGCGAGGTCGAGGCCCGGCTCGGCGCGCTTCAGCACCTCGTGGAACTGGGTGGCGATCGTGTAGACCGGGTTGAGCGAGGAGGTCGGATCCTGGAAGATCATCGACATCCGCGTGCCGCGCAGCGCATGGCGCTCGCGCCCGGAAAGGCGCGACAGGTCGCGTCCCTCGAACGCGACGAGGCCGGAGATGCGGGCACTCTTCAGGTTCTGCAGCAGGCCGAGCACGATGCGCGCCGTGACCGACTTGCCTGAACCGCTTTCGCCGACCAGCGCGACGCGCTCGCCCCTGGCGATGTGCAGCGAGATGCCGTGGAGGACCTCGATGAGGCCGGAATAGCCGCGGAAGCCGAGACGCAGGTCGCGGATGAGCAGCGTCGGCGCGGTCATTGCTCGGCTCCCAGCACTTCGCGCAGCGCGTCGCCGACGAGATTGAAGCCGAACACCGCGACCAGGATGGCGAGGCCGGGAAAGACCGTCAGCCACCAGGAATCGGGCAGGTATTTCGCTCCGTCGGCTACCATCGAGCCGAGGTCCGGCGTCGGCGGCTGGACGCCGAGACCCAGGAAGGAGAGCGAGGAGGCGATCAGGATGACGAAGCCGAGGTCGAGCGTCATCTTGGTGACGATCGACGGCACGCAGTTGGGCAGGATCTCGCGGAACATGACGTGCAGCCGCGAGGCGCCGATGATTTCCGCGGCGAGCACGTAGCCCTCCTCCTTCTCGGCGCGCGTCAGGTTGTAGACGAGGCGCGTGTACCAGGGCCACCACATGGCGGTGACCGCGATCATGCCGTTGGTCAGCGTCGGCTCGAGCACGCCCATCATCGACATGGCGAGCACCAGCGGCGGGATCGACAGGAAGACGTCGGTCAGCCGCATCAGCAGATACTCGGTCCAGCCGCCGAGATAGCCGGCGAGAAGACCGATGGCGACGCCCACCGGCACGGCGAGCACCAGCACGACGACGCCGAGGATGAGCGAGATGCGGTAGGCGTAGACGATGCGGGTGAAGAGATCGCGGCCGACCAGGTCGGTGCCCATGACGTAGGGCCATTCCGGCGCCTTGTTGAAGTTGGCGAAGTCGACCACGGCGCCGGCATGCGCCGGGAACGGCGTGATGAAGTCGGCGAAGACGGCCGACAGAACGACGACGGCGACGATGACGAGGCCGAGCAGCGACAGCGGGTTGCGCAGGAGGATCGCGAACGTGCGCTTCATGACGCCCTCTGCGAATAGCGGATGCGCGGGTTGATGAAGGCGATCAGCAGGTCGACGATCACGTTGACGATGAGGAACATCGCGGAGATGATCAGCACCGTGCCGACGATGGCGTTGAGATCCTTGCGCAGGATGACGGCGACGCCGTATCGCGACAGGCCCGGCCAGGCGAAGACCGCCTCGACCAGGAAGGCGTTGCCGAGCATGGCGGCGAAGTCGAGGCCGATGATGGTCAGCGACGGGATCATCGAGGGGCGGAAAGCGTAGCGGCCGGCGATGCGCCGCTCGGGGAAGCCGTAGGACTGCGCCATCTCGATGTACGGCTTGTCGTAGGTCTCGACCATGTTGGAGCGCGTCAGTCGCGCCGCCTGGCCGATGCCGGAGAGCGCCAGCGCGAAGGCCGGCAGCACGATGTGCCAGGCGGCGTTGGAGAAGGCGCGCAGGTCGCCGGCGAGCAGCGTGTCGATCATCAGGAAGCCGGTGACCGTCCGGATCGTCATCGTGTCGGAGATGCGCCCGGCGATCGGGAAGAGGGGCAGGAAATAGGCGAAGGCGAGCATCAGGATCACCGCCCAGACGAAGGCGGGAGCCGACACGCCGAGCAGGGTGACGAGGCGGACGAGGTTGTCGATCCAGCTGTTGCGGTAGCGCGCGGAAAGGATGCCGAGCGGCAGGCCAATGACCACCATCATCACGCCGGAGACAAGCACCAGTTCCAGCGTCGCCGGGAGGAACTGGGCGATGTCCGTGGTGACGGGCCGGTTTGTGTAGAGCGAGACACCGAGATCGCCGCGCAGCAGGTCGGCGACGAACCGGCCGTACTGGACGACGATCGGCTGGTCGAGATTCAACCGCTCGCGCAGTGCCGCCACCTGATCTGCCGAGGCGTTCGGCCCGAGCGCGATGCGCGCCGGATCGCCGGGGATGACCCGGGCGATGGCGAAGATGAGCATGGAGACTCCGATCAGAACGACCAAAGACGTCCCAAGCCGCTTCGCGAGGAGGCGGACGACAGGCGGCATGATGCTTCCCGTGACGGTGGACGGGCCGGCGGCTCGACGCCGCCGGCAGTAAGAGGGTCGGAACTCGCGACTACTCGTTCATCTCCATCAGCCGGAAGCTGAAGCCCATGCCGTTCAGGCTGAAGCCCTTGGACGGATCGGACAGCGCCGGCACTGAAACGCGCTTGCTCGCCGCGAAGACGCCGGTCTGGTCGTAGGCATAGATGCTCGGCTGCAGTTCGCGCAGGCGCTTGCTCACCTCGGTATAGGCGGCGGCGCGCTCCTCCTGCGAGGTCACGGTGCGGCCCTTGTCGAGGAGTTCGTCGACCTTGGAGTCCTTCAGGTATTCCGGCGACTGCCAGGTTCCCGCCGCCGATGAGTGGTACATGCCGTAGATCAGCGTGTCCGGATCGCCGGTGACGGCATTGACGAAGACCTGGCTGATGTTCGGCGTGTTCTCGGGCTTCGTCACCATCTCGGTGAACAGCGCCCACGGCACCTTCTTCACTTCGGACTTGATGCCGATCTCGGCGAAATTGGCCTGCATCAGCAGCGCGAAGCGCTCTTCCAGCGGCACCTCGCCGATCCACGAAAGTTCGACCGTGAAGTCCTTGTACCGGCACTCGGACAGGTATTTCCTCGCTGCGTCGAGGTCGCGCTTGTACGCCTCGGAGGCGGGCAGCGAGCCGAGCATGCCGACCGGGAGCGGGCCGGAGGCCGGGCTGCCCTGCGAGACGGTGTCGGTGATCGCCACCATCTTGATCGCGGCGTCGTAGTCGAAGGCATTGGCGACCGCGAGGCGGCAGTTCAGATCGTCGAACGGCGGCTTGGCGGTGTTCATCTTGATGTAGAAGCCGGCGCCGCCCGACTCGGTTAGCAGTTGCGCGCCTTCCGCGGCGAGCGACTTCAGCACTTCCGGCGGCAGCCACTGCGAGGAGATGTCGTGCTCGCCCTGCGCGATCAGCGTGCGCACGGTCGCCGCCTCGAGGCCGTAGCGGTAGCGCACGACGTCCGGGGCCTTCGCCGGCACGCCGAGGAAGTAGTCGGGATTCTTGGCCAGCACCGTCTCCTGCTGGGGATTGTGCGAGACCACCTTGTAGGCGCCCGTGCCGGCGCCGTTTGTCGACAGGAAGGCCTGGCCCCAGTCCTTCATCTCGCCGTCGCCCTCGCCGAGATTGGCCATGACCAGCTTCTTGTCGACGATCGGCAGGCGCAGCAGCGCCGAAAGGAATGGCGAATAGGGAGCGGACAGGGTGAACCTGACCGTCGAGCCGTCGACGGCTTCGGCGCCCTTCACGCCGGCGAACAGGTAGGAGAGACCCTGCCCGAGCGCCTTCATTCGGTCGAGCGAGAAGACGACGTCCTCGGCGGTGAGCGGGTTGCCGCTCTGGAACTTCACGTCGCCGCGGAGCTCGAACGTGTAGGTAGTGCCGTCGGTTTCCCAGCTCTCGGCGAGATGCGGGACGACGCCGCCGCTGCCCTGGGCGGCGAGCACCAGCGTGTCGTAGACGTTGAACATCAGCACCGAGTCGGCATAGTCGGTCGCCTTGGCCGGATCGAGTTCGCCGACGGCGACTTCGTCGACGCGGAGGACGGTTTCGGCGAGCGCGGGGCTGGCGAGATGCGCGGTCAGCGCCGTCCCGGCAAGCAGCGCGGCAGCTAGCGATTTCATCAAAGGTTTCATGACGACTTCCCCTTCTTTGTCTTCAGTGGCTTGGGTAGGCTCTTGAGCCGGGCGTTCCGGCGAACGGCCATGCTCGTCCCGGCTGTCCCGGCGGACGGCCCGTCGCCGAAGACGTCCATCGTGCAGGTATGCAGGATGGTCGCCGGTCGATCGGTGTGGTTCCACGTGGAGTGGACGCGCGTCGACGGGAAATGCAGGGAATCGCCCGCCTCGAGCACGATCTCCTCGCCGTCGACTTCCACGGTGATGGCGCCGTCGAGGATGAAGAAGATCTCCTCTCCCTCATGCGAGATCGGCTCGGAGCGATGCCCGGGCGGCTCGTGGATGAGCACGCTGCGCAGCACGTTGCCGGGGAAGGTCGTCGACAGGCGCTCGTAGGTGAGAGAGGCGCCGCCGATCGCGTAATGCGGGCGTTCGGCGTGGCGTGTCATCGGTGCCGTCACCTTGGGCTGCTCCAGGAAATCGCCGACATTCGCGCCGAGCACGCGCGCCACGGCGACCAGGGACGACAATGATGGCGTGGTGATGCCGCGCTCGATCTGCGAGATGAAACCGACGGAGAGGCCTGCCCGGTCGGCGACTTCCTGGAGCGTCAGCCCGAGGTCGCGGCGGCGCTGGCGAAGACGGTCGCCGAGGGGCTCGTAGCCGCCGGGCTGAACCGCCTGCTGCGCCGCGCTGTCCACTGGCACCTCCGTTTTAGTATTGGTAAAAAAATCTTGCCCATCGGCGCCGCCGAGTCAATCGCTTTTTTACAAATACTAAAAATCCAGCAGAAACGGCGGCTTACGTCTGGTCGGCGCCGCGGCGAGGTCGCGGCGCCGGAACGGACGGATCAGAAGTTGACCTGATCGCCGCCCTTGAGGCTGAGGATTTCGCGTGCTTCAGCCGGCGTCGCGATCTCGAGGCCGAGGCCCTCGACCATGCGCCGGGCCATCGTGACCTGTTCCGCGTTGCTGGCCGCCAGGCGCCCCTTGCCAGCCCATATCGAATCCTCGAGACCGACGCGGAGATTTCCGCCCATCAGCACCGACTGCATGGCGATCGGCATCTGGTTGCGGCCGGCGCCAAGAACGGACCAGCGATAGGCGTCGCCGAACAGGCGGTCGGCGGTACGCTTCATGTGCATGACGTCTTCCGGGTGGGGACCGATGCCGCCAAGAATCCCGAACACGCTCTGGATGAAGAAGGGCGGCTTGATGAGGCCCCGATCGACGAAATGGGCGCAGGTGTAGAGGTGGCCGATGTCATAGCACTCGATTTCGAAGCGCGTGCCGTTGTCGGCGCAGCGCGTCAGGATCGTCTCGATGTCGGCGAAGGTGTTGCGGAAGATGCGGCCGCGCGACCCTTCGAGGTAGGGGCGCTCCCAGTCGTGCTTGAAATCCTTGAAACGCTCTAGCATCGGGTAGAGGCCGAAGTTCATCGAGCCCATGTTGAGCGAGGCGACCTCCGGCTTGAAGTGCAGCGCCGGCGCCAGGCGTTCCTCGATGCTCATCGTCGCGGCACCGCCGGTGGTGATGTTGACGACGCAGTCGACGCGCTGCTTGATCACGCCGAGGAACGGCCGGAACGCCTCCAGCGATTGATCGGGCTCGCCGGTGTCCGGCTTGCGGGCGTGGAGATGGACGATCGCGGCGCCCGCTTCTGCCGCGCCGATCGCCGCCTCGGCGATCTCGGCGGCGGTCACCGGCAGGTGCGGTGACATCGACGGCGTATGAATCGAGCCGGTCACGGCACAGGTGATGATGACTTTCCGCGATGCTGCCACGCTTTCCTCCGCTTGATAGAGACGGCTTACCGCCGACGGGCAGACAATGCGTCGGAAGCGGTGCCGTCTTCAAGCCCGAGGACTGTGCCAGCCCGACACGGAGACTGGCCTTGACCGGGCGCGGGATCAGCTCCGCTTCGCCGGCCGCTGCGCCTCCGGCTTGTCGTTCTCGTCGTCGAGCAGGACGCGCACGGCCGCACCGTCGAGGTCGTCGTACTGGCCGCTGCGCAAGGCCCAGAGGAAGGCGCCGAGGCCGAGCGCGCCGAGGAAGAGCGCGATCGGGATCAGGAAGACGAGCGTCGTCACCGCATCGCTCCGGCGACACGGTCCGTGCCGACGCCTGCGGCGGTCCGGCGGGCCGCCTCGCCGCCGCCGTTGAGGCGCATGGCATTG
Source organism: Hyphomicrobiales bacterium (assembly GCA_012842935.1). Classification (GTDB taxonomy): domain Bacteria; phylum Pseudomonadota; class Alphaproteobacteria; order Rhizobiales; family Rhizobiaceae; genus DUSC01. The sequence goes on from DUSC01000211.1 coordinate 39,788, forward strand.
GCGATGACGAGCACCGAGGACATCGACATGGCGATCGCTGCGATCAGCGGCGTGACGAAACCGAGGATCGCGATCGGTACGGCGATGATGTTGTAGACGATGGCGAGCGCCAGATTCTGCCGGATCAGCCCACCCGCGGATCGCGAAACGGTCAAGGCCAGCGGCACGGCCGACAGGCTTTCGCGCAGGAAGACGAAGTCGGCGGCGTTGCGGCCGACGTCGGCGGCCGTGGCCGGTGCGATCGAGACATGGGCGGCGGCGAGCGCGGGAGCGTCGTTGAGACCGTCCCCGACCATCAGCACCCTGCGGCCGGCTTGGGCCATGGCCTCGATCCGCTCGGTCTTGCCGCCGGGCAGGAGTCCGGCCTCGAAATGCGGGATGCCGAGCTTGCGCGCCACCGCCTCGGCGGCGTCGGCGCGGTCGCCGGTCAGCATCGCCACATCGAGGCCGAGCGAATGGAGTGCGGCAA
>DUSC01000212.1 GCA_012842935.1 Hyphomicrobiales bacterium
CAGAATGCCGAAACTACTTCGCTGCCGCAGGTTACGATGCAACGTGATGGGATTCGGCTCTAGCGTAATGCTGAAAGACACCGCCGTGGCGTGGATCGACACGAACGTTCCGGGCCACGTCGATGACGGCGCGACGTTCCAGGCGACCATGCGCAACCGGATCCACGAGATTGCGGAACTGCTCGACGACTGGATCCGACAGGACCGCGGGATCGTCGTGGCCTGACGGTCATCCGCGGGAATGGCGAGGCCTTCGATAAGCTGGCTCTTAATTCAACTTTTTGGTGAGCGCACTGGGACTCGAACCCAGGACCTACTGATTAAAAGTCAGTTGCTCTACCGGCTGAGCTATGCGCTCCCCGTGGCACGAAGCCCCGGAAAATGCGCCGGACCATAGGGAGACTGGTTGCGGCGGTCAACCGAAAAAGGGCAGTCGAGCGACCGGCACGCCGCCAGCGTTCCACCGCCATGACTCCCCCTCTCGGCGAATTTGCAGAACCAGCAGCAGCCCCCTGAACCGGAAGCCGCTCGCCGGCTCGCGGGAACGTCGGGGGAAGCGTTCAGGTGCTCAACGTTCGCCGGACGGCATCCTTCCAGCCGCGGATCCTGCGCTTGCGTTCGGCCTCGGCCATCGTCGGCGAGAACCGGCGGTCGAGCGACCATGATCGCGAGAAGCGGTCCATGTCCGGCCACAGCCCGGCCCTCGAACCCGCCAGCCATGCCGCGCCGAGCGCCGTCGTCTCGAGGATGGTCGGCCTGTCGACCGGCGCGTCGATGATGTCAGCGAGGCGCTGCATCGTCCAGTCCGAGGCGACCATGCCGCCGTCGACGCGCAGTACCGTGTCGCCGGCGCCGCCCTTCCAGTCCTTCTTCATCGCCTCGAGCAGGTCGTAAGTCTGATAGGCCACCGATTCCAGCGCCGCCCGGGCAAACTCGGCCGGTCCCGAGTTCCGGGTCAGACCGAAGATCGCGCCGCGCGCCTCGGCATCCCAATAGGGCGCGCCGAGACCGACGAAGGCCGGCACGAGGTAGACGGATTGGGTGTCGTCCGCCTTCGCCGCGAGTTCGCCGCTCTGCTCGGCCCTGCCGATCACCTTCAACCCGTCGCGCAGCCATTGCACCGCCGCGCCCGCGATGAAGATCGAGCCTTCCAGCGCATAGGTGACCTTCCCGTCGAGCCGGTAGGCGATTGTCGTCAGAAGCCGGTTCTTCGATCGGACCAGGTCGCCACCTGTATTGAGGACGGCAAAGCAACCTGTGCCGTAGGTCGACTTCACCATGCCCGGGTGGAAGCAGGCCTGGCCGATCGTGGCGGCCTGCTGATCGCCGGCCATGCCGAGGATGGGTGCGGCGGCGCCGAGGATCGCCGGATCGGTCGCGCCGAATTCCGCCGCGCAGTCGCGCACCTGCGGCAGCATCCGCCGTGGCACCCGCAGGATCTCGAGAAGTTCGTCGTCCCAGTCCTGGGTGATGATGTTGAACAGCAGCGTGCGCGACGCGTTGGTCGCGTCGGTCGCGTGCACCCTGCCCCCGGTCAGTCGCCACAGGAGGAAGCAGTCGACGGTGCCGGCCAGCAGTTCGCCCGCCTCGGCCCGGCGGCGCGCGCCGGGAACCTTGTCGAGAAGCCAGGCGATCTTCGTTGCCGAGAAATAGGGATCGAGGAGCAGCCCGGTCTTCTTGTTGAAGGTCTTTTCCAGGCCCTCCTTCTTCAGCCGCTGGCAGAGCGGGGCGGTGCGGCGGTCCTGCCAGACGATGGCGTTGTGGACCGGCTTGCCTGTCGCCTTGTCCCAGATCACCACCGTCTCGCGCTGATTGGTGATGCCGATGCCGGCGAGGTCGGCGGCGGCGACTCCCGCCTTGTCGAGCGCTGCCCTCGCCGTCGCCACGACGGTCTTCCAGATATCTTCCGGATCGTGCTCGACCCATCCCGACTGGGGGTAATGCTGCGGGAATTCCTCTTGCCCGACGCCAACGACGCGCATGTCGGCGTCGAAGACGAGCGCGCGGCTCGACGTCGTGCCCTGATCGATGGCAAGGATATGTCCGCTCACCTTGTTCCTCCTCCCGGCGTCGCTCCTTCGCCCCGAGCGCGACGACCCCGCCTCGAGAGCGCCTGCGCAGCGACTATCCGAACCAATTCGCGCGCCGAATGAATACCAAACGAAATGCCGCTGATCCAGACCGCCGCGGTATCGGTCGGCCTTCGCCGCCCGTCTCCACGGCGTTGCGAGCCTTACCGCGCGGCCTCGATGAGTTTGACCTCCGCTTCCTCGCAGATCTTGCGGATCGACGGGATGCCGCAACGGTCGGTGATGAAGGTGTCGACCTGCGAGAGGTGGGCGATGCGCACCGGCGCCGTCCGCTCGAACTTGGTCGAGTCGGCAACGAGGATGACGTGGCGCGCATTGGCGATGATCGCCTGCGCAACCTTCACCTCGCGGAAGTCGTAATCGAGCACCGCGCCGTCATGGTCGATCGCGGAAGCCCCGATGACCGCGTAATCCACCTTGAACTGCTTGATGAAGTCGACGGCGGCCTCGCCGACAACACCGCCGTCGGAACCGCGCACGACGCCGCCGGCAATCACCACCTCGATCGACGGATAGACGCGCATGCGGTTGGCGACATTGATGTTGTTGGTGATGACCATCAGGCCGTTGTGGTCGAGCAGGGCCTTGGATACGGCCTCCGTTGTCGTGCCGATGTTGATGAAGAGCGACGCGTTGTCGGGAATCAGCGCTGCGGCAGCGCGTCCGATTGCCTCCTTTTCCTCGGCGGCGATCTTGCGGCGGGCTTCGTACTCGACGTTCTCGATGCCCGACGGGAACAGCGCGCCGCCGTGGATCCGCGTCAGCATGCGCTGGTCGCAGAGGTCGTTCAGATCCTTGCGGATGGTCTGAGGGGTTACGTTGAAATGCGTGGCGAGGTCGTCGACCAGAACGCGGCCTTTCGATTTGGCGATCTCGACGATCTCGGCATGGCGCGGCGAGAGATAAATCGGCGTGTCCTCCGGTTTCGTTTTTCGTCCATACGAAAACGAAAGTCGGCCCCTGTCAATCGATTGTGCAGCCCGCGCCGCAGCCACGCGGCCTACTATCCGGTCGCCGCGGCCAGTCCGGTGATCGCGTCAAACGCGATATCGACGTCGTCGGCCGTCGATTCGAACTGCCCGGCCTGGAAGCGGATGGCTACGCGGCCGTCGACCCGGGTCTGCGTCAGATAGATACGCCCGTCGTCATTGATCGCATTCACCAGCGCGAGGTTGTGCGCGTCGAGGTCGGTCGCCGGATCGCGCGGCCGGTGCCGGAAGGAAAACAGCGACAGCATGGGCGCGGTGACGATCTCGAAGCCCGGCACGACGGCGAGCCGCGCAGCGAGGCCTTCGCTCCAGGCGACGTGGTTGCGGATCATCGCGCGCAAGCCCTCCAGCCCGTGCGCCCTGAGGAGAAACCACAGTTTCAGGGCGCGGAAGCGGCGGCCGAGCGGCACCGACCACTCCGAGTAATTGACGATACCGTCCTTGCCGTGGGTCTTCAGGTATTCGGGCTGGATCGCCAGCGTCTTCACCAGGCTGTCGGGATCGCGGACGAACTGCACCGAACAGTCGAACTGCGCGCCGAGCCATTTGTGCGGGTTGAACACGATCGAATCGGCCTGATCGGCGCCCTTCCAGAAATGGCGGAACTCCGGGCAGATCATCGCCGAGCCGGCCCAGGCGGCGTCGACATGCAGGTAGAGGCCGTGCCGTCGGGCGACCGCGGCAACCGCCTCGATGTCGTCGGTGGCGCCGACGCTGGTGCCGCCGACGCAGGCGACGATGCCCGCCGGGACGAAGCCCGCAGCCCTGTCGGCCGCGATGGCGCGTTCGAGCGCCGCCGGATCCATGGCGCGAAGCGGGCCCTGGGTGGGAATTCGCACGAGGTTCTCCGAGCCGATCCCGGCGACCCAGATGGCACGGTCGACCGAGGTATGCACCTGGTCGGACGAATAGACACGGATCGCCGGGAAAGCGCCGAGCCCCTTCGTGTTGCCCTGCCAATCGAGGGCGCGCTCGCGCATGACCAGCACCGCGGCGAGCGTCGCCGACGACGCCGAATCCTGGATCACCCCGGCAAAGCCGTGCGCAAGGCCGAGCGCCTGGCGCAGCCAGTCGAGCACGACCGTCTCCAGTTCGGTCGCTGCCGGCGAGGTCTGCCAGAGCATGCACTGGGCGGCCATGGCGCTGACCAGGTATTCGGCGACGACCGAGACGGGCGCGGCGTTCGCCGGGAAGTAGGCGAAGAAACGCGGGTGCTGCCAGTGCGTGATCCCGGGCAAGATTTCCTTCTCGAAGTCGGCGAAAATCCTGTCCATCGGCTCCGGCCGCTCGGGCGGCGACGGCGCGATCTTCGCCGCGACTTCGCCGGGCTGCGTCCGCGCCCTCACGGGACGCTCGCGCAGCGAGGCGCGGTAGTCCGCGCCCCATTCCGCCGCCTTAAGCGACCACTTGCGGAAATCATCGGCCATGAGAACCTCGCGAGACGCCTGGAACTTTCATCCTGAACGACTTGGTCTTCCGCGGCGATGCCGGTGGGCCGTCTGCCGCCTGCCGTCACTCGGGATAGTCGGGGAGGCTGGAAAAGGCGGATTTCAGCGCGTTCGACCAGCCGTCGGAGATCGTGCGATAGTAGGGATCGTCCTGGGTGAAGCGCCGCTTGACGCCAATCTTGAACGTGTCCTTCTCGTAGAACATCAGGTCGAGCGGCAGGCCGACCGACAGGTTCGATTTCAGCGTGGAATCGAATGACACGAGAAGCAGCTTGACGGTTTCGGCAAACGTCATCTGACGGTCGTAGGCGCGGATGAGGATCGGCTTGCCGTATTTCGTCTCGCCGATCTGGAAGAAGGGCGTGTCCTCGCCCGCCTCGATGAAGTTGCCCTCCGGATAGATCATGAATAGCCGCGGCTCGGTGCCGCGGATCTGCCCGCCGAGGATGAACGAGGCGTTGAAATAGGTTTCGGCCTTCTGCCCTTCGGGTGCGGAGTTGGCGATCACCTCGCGCACCGTGTTGCCGACGAGCCGCGCCGTCTGGTACATGGACGGCGTCTCGAGAAGGGTCGGTGAGCGCTCCGACACCGCCTTCGACCGTTCGTCGAGCAGGCTGATGACGGCCTGCGTCGTCGCCAGGTTGCCGGCCGACAGCAGCACGATGACGCGCTCGCCCGGCTCTTCCCAGATATGCATCTTGCGGAAGGTCGAGATCGAGTCGATCCCGGCATTGGTGCGCGTGTCCGACATGAACACGAGGCCGCGATCGATCTTCAGGCCGACGCAATAGGTCATGGCGCGAGGCTGCCGTTCTGCTGATTCACCCGTCTGTGCGCAGGTCTACTGCTCCACGGTGATGCGAACCGCAAGCCGTTCTTCGGCCTGACCCAACAAAATGCCGGAAACCGGCATGGCGTCGCGATAGTCGCGCCCGGTGGCGAGGCGGACATAGCGGTCGTCCGCCGAGATGCCGTTGGCCGGATCGAACGCCACCCAACCGAGATTTTCGACATGGGCCTCCGCCCAGGCATGGCTGGCCGCCTGCTCGCCGATCCCTTCCATCATCAGGTAGCCGCTCACGTAGCGGGCCGGAAAACCGATGCGCCGCGCCGCCGAAAGAAAGACATGGGCATGGTCCTGGCACACGCCGGCACCCTGGGCGAGCGCCGCCTCGGCCGTCGTTCCCGGATGGGTTGCGCCGGGCGTGTAGGCCACGCGGCTTCGGATCGCGGCCATCAGCCGGTGGAGCCTGTCGAGGTCGCCGCCGGATTTGCCGATCTCGGCGGAAAGCGACACGATCCCCTCGCCCGCGGCGGTCAGCGGCGTCTCTGCGCAGAACAGCCAGAGCGGCGCAAAGCCGCGATGCGGACCGACGACGCCGGCCTTGTCGACCGTCAGCACCTCGCCGCTTGCCTCGATCGAGATGGCGTGCGGATCGCCCTCGACGCTGAGCAGGCGCGTCTCGTTGCCGAAATGATCGACGAAGCGCAGTTCCTCGCGAGCGCCTTCGATCGCCAGCGCCCAGTTCAGGACCTTCTGCGTCGGTCCGGACAGCGGCACCAGCCGCAGACGCTGCAGGGCATAGTGGATCGGGACGTCGTAGCTGTATTCGGTTCTGTGCTTGATCCTGAGGCGCATTCCTTCCCCGGCTCAGTAGAATCGGTAGTCCTTGGCGATCTGCTCGCCAAACCGGTTGTTGCTGGCGATGAACGAGTCGAGGAACTCGTGGAGCCCCGTGTCGAAAATGTCCTTGATCGACCCCGCCCGCAACTGCGCCAGCATCTCCTCCGCCATGTCGTGGCAGGGCAGTCGCTGGCCGTATTCCGCGGCACGGAAACCGAGATGTTCGACGATGAAGCGGTAGCAGAAGGTCAGCGACCGCGGCATGCGCGGATTGAGGATCAGGTAGTCGGCAATGTTGGTCGGCTTGTATTCCGCGTCGTAGACCCAGCGGTAGGAGCGGTGGGCGGCGACCGACCGCAGGATCGATTCCCACTGGTAGTTGTCGAGCGACGATCCGACCCACGATATCGACGGCAGCAGCACGTAGTATTTCACGTCGAGGATGCGCGCCGTGTTGTCGGCGCGCTCGACATAGGTGCCGATCTGGGCGAAGTCGAATATCTCGTTCCTCAGCATCGTTCCGTAGAAGGCGCCGCGGATCAGCGCAGTCTCGCGCTTGATCGTGTCCAGAACGGCCGGCAGGTCGCGCGCGTCGATCGGCTTCTCCAGCATGCGTTTCATCGACATCCAGGCTTCGTTGATCGATTCCCACGTCTCGCGCGTCAGCGCCGTACGCACCATGCGCGCGTTCATCCGCGCCGTCTCCATTGACGACATCGCGCTCGACGGGTTCGAGGTGTCGCGGATGAGGAAATCGGAAACGGTCGCCGCCGTGTACTCGTCGTGCTTGTTGGCGAAGGCAATGTCGACGCCGGCACTGACGACGACCGAGGTCCACTCCTCGGCGGCACTCTGCGAGCGCGTCAGCGCCATGCGCAATCCGGCGTCGACAAGCCGCGCCATGTTCTCCGCGCGCTCGATGTAGCGGTTCATCCAGTAGAGGCCATTGGCGGTGCGGCCGAGGAGCATCAGGCGGCTCCGCCGATGAGGCAGTCGGCAGTCGGCAGTTGGCGGTCGAACGGTCGCAAGCCAGATGCTGTCTTCATGCTGCCTTCTCCAGGCTGCGGATAGGGGCCCGCAGCATCTTGCCCACGTCCTCGCTCCGCGAAAGGAGCGTCTCTTCGAGCGTGGCGTCGAGGAAGCCGAGTCGCTGCGAGACGATGAGGTGCGTTTCCAGTTCCTTGAGCGATCCCTGTGCGATCCTGAGGAACTGCAGGTCGGAGCCCCTGTTCTCCCCCCCAGTAACCTTCGGCGATGTTCGTGGCGATCGATGTCGCCGACCGTCTGATCTGCGCCGTGAGCCCGTAGGTCTCCGACGTCGGATAGGCTCTAGTCGCCTCGTAGCAGGCGACCGTTAGTTCGATGGAGAGCTGCCAGACACGCAGGTCGCGATAGGAGCGTATCTGACCGACGCGGCCGGCTTCACCCGACTGCCGACTGCCGACTGCCGACTGCCTCTCCCCGCTAATCATCCAGCACCCAAGTATCCTTCGTTCCGCCGCCCTGCGAGGAATTGACCACCAGCGAACCTTCCTTCAGCGCCACCCGGGTAAGTCCGCCGGGCACGATCTGGATACGGTCCGAAACCAGCACGAACGGCCTCAGGTCGACGTGGCGCGGCGCGAGCCCCTTTTCGGTGAGGATCGGGCAGGTTGACAGCGACAGCGTCGGTTGGGCGATGTAGTTCGACGGCTTCGCCTTCAGTTTCGACGCGAACGCCTCGCGCTCCTTCTTCGACGCCGCTGGGCCGACCAGCATGCCGTAGCCGCCCGAACCGTGCACTTCCTTGACGACGAGGTCGCCGAGATGTTCGAGCACATAGGCGAGGCTGTCGGGCTCCGAGCATCGCCAGGTGCGGATGTTCTCCAGCATCGCCTTGCAGCCGGTGTAGAATTCGATGATTTCCGGCATGTAGGAATAGATCGCCTTGTCGTCGGCGATTCCCGTGCCCGGCGCGTTGGCGATGGTGATGTTGCCGGCGCGGTAGACGTCCATGATGCCGGCGACGCCGAGTGCGGAATCCGGGCGGAAGGTGAGCGGATCGAGGAAGGCATCGTCGACGCGGCGGTAGAGCACGTCGATGCGCTTGTAGCCCTCGGTCGTGCGCATGGCGACATGACCGTCGACGACCCTGAGATCGGTCCCTTCGACGAGTTCGACGCCCATCTGGTCGGCGAGGAAGGCGTGCTCGAAATAGGCCGAGTTGTAGCTGCCGGGCGTCAGCACGGCGATCGTCGGATTGGGACCCACCCCTTGCGGCCGCGTCGCGGCGAGCGACTGACGCAGGAGTTGCGGATAGTTCTCGACGGGCCTCACCTTCACCTGCTGGAACAGCTCGGGGAAGAGCTGCATCATCGTCTCGCGGTTCTCCAGCATGTAGGAGACGCCCGAGGGCGTGCGGGCATTGTCCTCCAGCACGTAAAACTGGTCTTCGCCCGTGCGCACGATATCGACGCCGATGATGTGCGTATAAACGCCGGCCGGCGGCTTCACTCCGATCATCTCGGGCAGGAAGGCCTCGTTGCCGGCGATCAGTTCCTTTGGCAGGCGCCCGGCCTTCAGGATCTCCTGGCGATGGTAGATGTCGTCGAGGAATGCGTTGAGCGCCTGGACGCGCTGCTCGATGCCCTGCGTCAGGCGGCGCCACTCCGAACCGGAGATGATGCGCGGCACGATGTCGAAGGGGATCAACCTTTCCGAGGCTTCGGCCTCGCCGTAGACGGCGAACGTGATGCCCGTCTTGCGGAAGACGCGCTCGGCGTCCTGCATTTTCTCGGTGAGCCTGGCCGGGTCCTGGTCCTGCAACCAGCGATCATAGGCCATGTACGGTTTCCGCAAACCGGCATCGGCCGGTTTCATTTCATCGAACGCAACCAAGCGCGAACTCCCCTGCGACACCATTTCAAGGCCTGCGACAGGCAAAAAGCAAGCGTATTCAGCAACCGGCCGCCCGCGCCGCGGACGGGCGCCGCCGTTGCACAGCAAACAGGCAGCGGATTAGGCCATGAGGCAGGCATTGCCGTCCGGAACGGCAACCGCGGAGGCCGTCCGGAGGCGACCGGCGGACCGTCGGCGAATCCCGCAGGGCACCGCAGGCGGCCGGACGCCACCGTACCGGGACGCGGACGACCGTGAAACCCGCGCCCTCTGCGCCGCGTATGTTAGGATGACGCCGCGGCAACGCGCGTCGTGTACTTTTTCGGGGAGAGACATCGATGCCGGTCAAACAGCTTCTCGCAGCCTTGTTCCTGTTTTCGCTAACTGCCGCCGGCAGCGCCGGCGAGGCCGAGATCAAGGCGGCGCAATCGACGATCGACAACCAGTTGAAAGCCTTCCTCGCCGACGACGGCGCGCTCGCCTATTCCTTTGCCGCGCCGAGCATCAGGCGGATCTTTCCGTCGGTGGACTCCTTCATGGGCATGGTGACCAACGGCTACATGCCGGTGCGCCGGCCGCAGAGCTACGTATTCGGCCGGTCCGAGGAGATCGGCGCCGGCAGGATCGCCCAGCAGGTCTTCGTCGTCGGGCCTGACGGCAAGGAGTACGAAGCGCTCTACACGCTGGAGCGCCAGCCCGACGGCCGTTTCCTGATCACCGGCTGCAGCCTGCGCGCCTCCAATTCGCTGAGTACCTGAGGGTTCAGGCCGCCGCCGGCGCGAACAGCCACCCCATCGCCAGCACGGTCGTAACGGAAACGGCGGACCCGAGCACGGTGCCCCAGATCGTGTCGACGATGGCGACGGCCGCGTCGTAGTCGCGGAGGACTGCGAGGTTGGTCGCGTTGTAGGTCAGGTAGGTGAAGAAGCCGTAGAGCGCGCCGTCGATGAGGGCGCCCTGTGGCCCGGCCGGCGCCATCCCGCCGCGCACGCCGAAATAGACGATGCCGGCCGCGTACAGCGCATAGAACAGGCCGGCCGCCGCCCAGTTGGGCGCGGGGCGCAGCAGCGCCCCGATGCGCGGCCGGTAGAAGGTGGGCACGGCGAGCCCGAGCCAGACAGCGTCGAGCACAAGGAAGATGGCAAGGGCGATGAGGTAGGCGGCGAGGATGTCCATGGGTCGCTCCGGCACGGGCAGGTCATGCGCAGAGCAACGGTATGCGACGCCGCCGAGTTTCGCCGCGGCCCCTCTCACACTGGCGGAATATCCCCCCCCGCCCAGCCTTCCGCGATCTCCGCCGCGCGGTCGGCGAAGCGGCCGGCCGATATGGCCCCGCGGACGTCGGCCATCAGGCGCTCGTAATAAGCGATGTTGTTCCAGGTGAGCAGCATCGCGCCGAGCGCCTCGCCCGACCTCACCAGGTGGTGCAGATAGGCCCGCGAATAGTCGCGCGCGGCCGGGCAGTCGCTCTCCTCGTCGAGCGGGCGCGGGTCGTCGGCATGGCGGGCGTTCCTGAGATTCACCTTGCCGCGGCGGGTGTAGGCGAGGCCGTGGCGGCCGGCGCGGGTCGGCATCACGCAGTCGAACATGTCGATGCCCCGCGCCACCGACTTCAGAATGTCGTCGGGCGTGCCCACCCCCATCAGGTAGCGCGGCTTTTCCGCCGGCAGCAGCGGACAGACGACCTCAAACATGTCGAGCATCACCGCCTGCGGCTCGCCGACGGCCAGGCCGCCGACCGCGTAGCCCTTCAGCTCCATGGCGGCCAGCGCCGTCGCCGAGCGCTCGCGCAGCGAAGCGCTGTCGCCGCCCTGCACGATACCGAACATCGCCTTGCCCGGCTGGTCGCCGAAGGCGGCCTTGCAGCGCTCGGCCCAGCGCAGCGACATCTCCATGGCGCGGGCGATCTCGCGCTCCTTCGCCGGCAGCGCCACGCACTCGTCGAGCTGCATCTGGATGTCGCTGTCGAGCAGGCCCTGGATCTCTATCGAGCGCTCCGGCGACAGTTCGAACGGCGCGCCGTCGATGTGCGAGCGGAACTTCACCCCCTGCTCGGAAATCTTGCGCAGTTTCGACAGCGACATCACCTGGAAGCCGCCGCTGTCGGTGAGGATCGGGCCTGGCCAGCGGGCGAACTCGTGCAGGCCGCCGAGGCGGGCAACGCGCTCGGCGCCCGGCCGTAGCATCAGGTGGTAGGTGTTGCCCAAAATGATGTCGGCGCCGGCCTCACGCACCTGATCCATATACATGGCCTTCACCGTGCCGCCGGTGCCGACCGGCATGAAGGCCGGCGTGCGCACCGTCCCGCGCGGCATGGAAATCTCGCCGCGCCGCGCGGCGCCGTCGGTGGCAAGCAGGGTAAAGGCAAAGGTCTGCGTCATGGCGCCGTGCTCATGACGGCGCCCTGAACAGCAGCCCGGCGTCGCCGTACGAATAGAAACGGTACCCTGCCGCGATCGCATGCCGATACGCCGACCGCATCGTTTCGAGGCCGGAAAACGCCGAGACCAGCATGAACAGCGTCGAGCGCGGCAGGTGGAAGTTGGTCATCAGCACGTCAACGACGCGGAAGGAATAGCCCGGCGTGATGAAGATCGACGTCTCGCCCGACCACGGCCGCACCGTGCCGTCGGCGTCGGCCGCGCTTTCCAGGATGCGCAGCGAGGTCGTGCCGACGGCGACGATGCGGCTGCCGCGCCGCCGTGCGGCGTTCAGCGCCGCGGCAGTCTCGGCCGACACCACGCCCTTCTCGGCGTGCATCCGGTGCTCCCTCGTGTCCTCGGCCTTCACTGGCAGAAACGTCCCCGCACCGACGTGGAGCGTGACGAAGCGCCGCTCGATGCTCTTTTCGTCGAGGCGGCGCATCAGGTCGGGCGTGAAATGCAGGCCGGCAGTCGGCGCCGCCACCGCGCCCTCCTCGCGCGCATATATCGTCTGGTAGTCGTTCCGATCGCGCTCGTCGTCGCTGCGCTTCGAGGCGATGTAGGGCGGCAGCGGCACATGGCCGACGGCGTGCAGCACCTCGTCGAGGGCGGCTCCCGAAAGGTCGAAGGCGAGCAGCACCTCGCCGCCCTCGCGCTTTTCGACGACGGTGGCGTCGAGAGCGCCGACGAGGCAGGAGTTGTTGTTGTGGCCGAAGCGGATGCGATCACCCGCCGCGACTCGCTTGCCGGGACGGACGAAGGCGAGCCAGCGATCCGGCGCGATCCGCATGTGCAGCGTGGCATCGACCTGCGCGACCGCCTCGTCGCGTCGGCGAATGCCGGAAAGCTGCGCCGGGATCACCTTCGTGTCATTGAAGACCATCACGTCGCCGGGCGCGAAGAGGTCGGGCAGGTCGCGCACGGTCCGGTCCTCGAGACCCTCGCCCGGCCTTACCACGAGCAGGCGCGCTGCGTCGCGCGGCTCCGCCGGACGAAGCGCGATCCTTTCCTCGGGCAGATCGAAGTCGAAGAGGTCGACACGCATGCGGCGCGCTCTCAGAGCAGCCGGATCATCAGCGCGCCGGCCACGAGCAGCATGGCTCCCGCGGCACGGCCGAGCGATATCTCGCGCACCGCGACGCCGAGCAGGCCGAGCCGATCGATGACCATGCCGCCGAGCAGTTGCCCCGTGACGATGAATGCCATGGTCGCCATGGCCCCGGCGCGCGGCACCAGCATGGTGGCGATGGTGACGTAGGCGCCGCCGAGACACCCGCCGGCGACGAACAGCCAGGGTGCCGGCGCCCGCCAGTCGAGCGACATCCCTTCGGTGCGGACGATCGCCGCAGAGAGTCCGGCGAGCACGACGGCCCCGGCGAGAAACGAGATCGCCGCGGCGGCGACGGGCAGGCCGAGGCCGCGCGAGAGCTCCGCGTTGACCGGCGCCTGCAGCGCCAGGAAGGCCCCGGCGAGAACGCCGAGCAGCGACCAGACGATGCCCGCCACGGTCGGCTCAGGCCGCCACGTCGGCGGCGACCTTCATCGACACGATCTTGTCGGGATCCCTGACCGGTTCGCCACGCTTGATCTTGTCGACGTTCTCCATGCCTTCGATCACCTGGCCCCACACCGTGTACTGACGGTTGAGGAAGCTGGCGTCCTCGAAGCAGATGAAGAATTGCGAGTTTGCCGAGTTCGGGTTTTGCGCGCGGGCCATCGAGCAGGTGCCGCGGCCGTGGTTCATGTTGGAGAACTCGGCCCTGAGATCCGGCTTTTCGGAGCCGCCCATGCCGGCGCGCGCCGGATTGAAGTCCTTGCCGCCCGTCTTGCCGAACTTCACGTCACCCGTCTGCGCCATGAAGCCGTCGATGACGCGGTGGAAGACGACGCCGTCATAGGCGCCCTCGCGGGCCAGTTCCTTGATGCGGCCGACATGGCCGGGGGCAAGCTCGGGGAACATTTCGATGACCACCCTGCCCTTGGTGGTCTCCATGATCAGGGCGTTCTCGCGGTCCTTGATTTCGGCCATTTGCAGGTCCTTTCGTTTCGTTCTGCAGCGGTCAGTCTCAATGGGGCAGTCGGCAAACGGCAATCGGCAATCGGAAAGACGTCGTCGAAGCGTAGAAGCCTTCTTCTCGATTGCCTACTCCCGGCTGCCGCATCTTCTGCCTACTGCCGCTATTTGTCGGCGGCAATCCGAACCTTCAGCATCCGGTCGGGATCCGCCACCATCCCGTTCCTGTCGGGGTCGCCCTTCTTGATGGCGTCGACATGCTCCATGCCGCTCTCGACTTCGCCGACCACCGTGTATTTGCCATTGAGCGAGGGGGCGGCGCCGAACATGATGAAGAACTGCGAGTTCGCCGAGTTCGGATCTTGGGCGCGCGCCATGCCGACGACGCCGCGCACAAAGGGAACGTGCGAGAACTCGGCCGGAAGATCCGGTCTGTCGGAGCCGCCCATGCCGGCGCGATCGGGATCGAAGCCGTCTTCCATGTCGCCGAACTCGACGTCGCCTGTCTGCGCCATGAAGCCGTCGATGACGCGGTGGAAGGCGACGTTGTCGTAGGCGCCCTCGCGCACAAGCGCCTTGATCTGCTCGACATGTCGCGGCGCAAGGTCGGGCCTCAGCGCGATGGTCACGGCGCCGCTCTTCAACGCGATCACCATCGTGTTCTCGGGCTCCGCGGCGGTCGCCGCCTGCGGTTGCGAAAACAGGCCGCCGAATACGATGGCGGCCGCCAATGCCTTGAATCTCATGAAATGCTCCACGTCCGGGATCAGAATTTCGCCGACAGTGCGGCAGCGACCGGCGCCGGCACGAAGGGTCGCACGTCGCCGCCCATCGAAGCGATCTGCCGGACGAGTGTGGCGGTAATGGTACGCACGGAGGGCGAGGCCGGCAAAAAAACCGTCTGCAGTTCCGGCGCCATGGTCTCGTTCATCCCGGCCATCTGCATCTCGTAGTCGAGGTCGGTGCCGTCGCGCAGTCCGCGGATCATGATCGAGGCGCCGTGCCTGCGCGCCGCGTCGATCACCAGTCCGTCGAAGGCGACCACCCTGATGCGCTTGCCTGCCTCGCCGAACTCGGCCGACGTGACAGCCTCGATCAGCGCGACACGCTCGTCGAAGGAAAAGAGCGGCTTCTTCGCCGCCTGAACACCGATCGCGGCGTAGATCGTGTCGGCGATCGCCAGCGACGCCTTCAACACGTCCAGATGGCCGTTGGTCAGCGGGTCGAACGATCCGGCGTAGATGGCGGTGCGCACTGTCATGGCCGCTGCTTCTAGCTGCCGCGGGCGCGGAAGGCAACGCGTGGCGGCGCAGGTCGGATGAGGTGCCGCAGCCATGAGGCGAGCGAGCCTCGGCGGGATCGACGCTTGCGATCAGAACAGCGGTACCTCGCCGACGAAGCTCGACCGCGCGATCCACGGCGTCTGCAGGCCCTTCGTGGCGCCAACGACCTCTGCCTTCAGAGCCCCATAGAACTCGGAAAGCTCCACTGTGCCGTTGCCGTCGAGATCGCCGGCTGTCCGTTCCTGAACCAGGATGCGCATTACCGCCGCCGTGAATGCACCTCCGCCCAGTCCCTGGCTCTCGAAACTCGACTGGCGTCCCTTCGAGGCGGCGATCACGACATAGGGCTGACCGCTCGACGCGAGCACATCGCCGACATCGTCGTTGGTCGCCGCATTTGCGGCGCCGGAATGGCAAGCGTCGAGGAAAACGAAGACGCGCCCGGGAATTCCGGCCAGTAGTCGGGCGATGTCCTCCCAGGCGACGGCTGTGGTCTGCGGATGGTCCATGCGCGTTGAGCGATCGGCGAGATATAGCCGTCCGTCGCTTCCGAGCAGTCCGTGCCCGGCAATGTGTAGGAAGAGCGTATCCTTCGGCCCCGCGGCGGCACGGATGGCGGCCAGCCGGTCCGAGAGATCGGTGGCGAGCGAGCGAGAATCTGCGATGATTGAGGTCTCGACGGCCGCATAATATGGGCTTCCGCCGGATATTCCCTCCGCGAAAGCCTTGGCGTCGGCGACGGCGAAGCCCAGTGGGACAATTCGCGGATCGTCGTAGCGGTCGGTACCGACGGCTACGACGAAGAGCTTGCCGCCGTCGGACGAAATGCCGGCCAGCGGCACGATTTGCGGAGCGCTCACGATGCCCTGCTCATCGATCGCCGATAGGGTGAGCCAGCGGCTGTGCGCTGCCGGACGGACGGTGACGCTCTCCCGTCCTTGCACCCCCGACAATGGCCACGTCGCGTGGAGAATGCCGTCCTCGTAGACGGCGAGCGAGCGCAGCGGGCGACTCGATTCCGCCTCGATGTCGAGGCGTACGCCGCCATCGGGTTGCGCATCCCAGCGCACGGACAGCCTGGGTGGTATCTCGATCGGCGTCGTGGGCGCCGGCGCCCGGCCGGCGAGCCGGGAGGGCACCAGATCGGGCGATCGCCGCGTCGCGGCGAACTGTTCGAGCGAGTAAAGATGTCCGTCGCCGGGGAATTTCAGGAAGGCGTGGCGCGCACCTTCCGCCGTCGAAGCAAAGCGATAGTCGGCGTCGAAGACGACCACCTCGTCGTCGACGAACAGGCCCCACAGCAAGACCGCTCCGCTATAGAGGTCGTGGACGAAGAAGCGGCCGTCGGCGTTTGCCTGCAGCAGATGGCGGCGGTCGCGCATGAAGCCAACCTCAAGCAGGACATCTACGCCCGCGACCCCGTCGATCTCGTCGACGACTTCGCCGCGCGCCACGTCGAACAGGACGATCCTGCCCTCCGTACCGACCATCGCGACGAGGCTGTCGTCGAGCCGATACAGGCGGATCGGCTGCTGCGCCTGCAGGCTGAGCGTTTCATTCGGCCGAGGATCTTCGGCTGGTTCGTCATCTCGGAACAACGCCCCCGTCGCCAGCGGCTCGATGCGCACACGCCCGTCCTCCGCGGTGACCATACCGATCGCGCCCTCGGGTTCGTAGCCCGTGCCCACGCGGCAGGTATACTGGAAGATTTGGTGGAAACGCGGGCCGACGCGCCAGCTCCAGACGTGCATGTCTTTCGCGCGGCTGACGATGCACACCGGTTCCTTCAGCGAAAACGACCGGTTCGCTGCGTCGATCGCCGCGGCCTCGGCCGCGTCGATCAAGCCGCGCCGCAACGCCGCCTCGCCGGTCCGCGCCCAGTAGTCGTGGCCGGGCTCCTCCCCGTCGGCGTCCGCCGCGGTCGCGGCATCCTCGTCCGTGTCGTCGTCCTTCATGTACTCGAACGGCACGACGTCGAAATCGAGCGGCAAAGCAGCGCTATAGGACAGGCCCATCGCGGTGAGGCGCCGCGAGAAGCGCGAGGCGAAATTGACGGCGCCGCTGGAGCGCAGCGCGCTCGCCCCCCGATCGGCGAAATCGCGTGCCCGTCCGGCATCGGCCTCGACCGCCTCGCCCGGCGCGAACTCGCCGTGCCGGACGAGCCGACCGCTGTTGAAGTCGTTGAGACTGGACCTGCGAGGGCCGTTGAGCAGCCAGGGCGTATCGTCGGGATGAACGGGGAGCACGGTCGCGCCGCGCACAACTACATCTGCCTCCCGCGGCGCGGCCGTCTGCTCCGTGAGACGGTGAAGCAGGCTTCCCGGCGCAGCGTCTTCAAAGCTGCCGCCCATCAGGAAACGGGCGTTCTCGATTTCCAGGAACAGGTAGGTTTCGCCCCAGGACGGACAGGCCCCGCAGGAGAACTGACCCTGCACATGACCGCGATCGGCCAGCAGCGGCGCAAATGCCAGGCCGCCGTTCGCCTCGAAGCCGATCACCAGGTATGCGTCGCCCGGGGACCAGTCGAGTGCCCGGACAAAGGTGCCCCGCGAGGCCCAACCCTCCTGTCCGACGTGCAGGACGACCTCCTCGGCATAGAGGTCGACGACGCGCAGCTCCGACCGGTCCCGCCCGAAGACATGCAGGAATCGCGACGTCGGCGAGAAAGCCGGGTCATTGCCCTCGGCAGCATGCACGACCGCCCGAGTGATCCGGTCAGTCACGACGTAATAGCCGTCGAACACCAAAAGCCGAAAGCGGCCGGAATTGCTGTGCACGACGCGGCGCGGCGCGTCTGTCGGGAAGACGTCCTGCACGATCAGTCGGGGCGTTCCAGGCACGACGGTTGCAGTGAGCAGGCCATCCGCAGAAGCTGCAGTCTCCTTGCCGGTGTCGCGGGAAACCGAGACTACCCGCCAGCCGATCTCGATCGGGCCGAGGAAATAGAGCAGCAGTTCGAGCGAGCCGTTGCGGGCCTCCGCACTTTGCAGCGGGATGACCGCCCGCATCGCGTCGCGACCATAGTGGATACCGAAAGGGCCGCGCTCGCCGGGGGCGAGGACGAAAAAAACCTCGCCGGAGAAGCGTACGCGTTCGGGAAAGGTGATGACGAGATACGCCGCTTCGCCGCAGGAGTGCGCAAGGTCCGGGCTTGCCCGCCAGCGGAGGACCAGGGGCTCGCCGCTCTTAGCGGCCCCGGGCGATTCCTGTTCCACAGCGGCCTGCCAGGAGCCAGGCCCGGAATCGTCGCGGCAATCGCCGGCGCTGGCGGCAGTGATCAACCCCGCCAGCCAAAGCAGGATCGCCACGGTCACCCGTCGTGCAAAGGAAAGCGCTTCCACCGTCCCCAACGTCAAGAACTGGCAGATACTGCACGTTTCGCGCGCGTTCTGCCATCCCATCGGCAGCTACGTTTTCCCGCCCTTGCTGAACACAGGATGAACGCCCGCATCAGCGCCCGTTCAGTGCCGCCAGGCTATCGTCCTGCCCCAGGTGAAACCAAATCGGCCGGTTTCCGTTGTTGGGACAGGAGAGCCACGCCATGCTGATCTTCATGCTCGCCGCCGCCATGACCCTCGCCATGCTGATCGCGACCGCCTTCGGCATGCATCATGAAGCGCAGAAGGTGCGCTTCGACGACCGCAAGGATCATTTTACGCGCTTCGGCCCGCTCGGCTGACGTACCCGTTGCGGGCGTCCGGCCCCGCCGCCCCGTCCGGTGCGTTCTCTGGCCGGACCGCAGCGCCCTGCCGGTCAGTCCGCTTCGCCGCCCCCGGAAGCGTCGCCGCCCGCAGCCTCTTCGGCCGCCGGCTCCCCGGTTTCCTCGGTGTCGGAAATGCGTTCGACCGAGACGACCTTCTCGCCCTCGGCGGTGTTGAAGATGATGACGCCCTTGGTGGCGCGGCTCGCTATGCGGATGCCGGCGACCGGCACGCGGATAACCTGGCCGCCGTCGGACACCATCATCACCTGATCGTCTTCGCGCACCGGGAACGCGGCGACGAGTTCCCCGATCTCGTCCGTCTTGGAGACGTCGGTCGCGCGGATGCCCTTGCCACCGCGGCCGATCACGCGGAAGTCGTAGGACGACGAGCGCTTGCCGTAGCCGTATTCGGTGACGGTCAGGACGAACTGCTCGTGCGCCTTCAGCTCCTCGTAGCGCTGGTCGGAGAGCTCGCCGACCTCGCCGACGTCCTCATTGGTGAGCGCCACGTCCTCCGCCTCCTCGGCCGAGGTCAGGCGCCGCTCGGCGATGGAACGCTTCAGATAGGCGGCGCGCTCCCAGGCTTCCGCCGCGACATGCTCGAGGATCGTCATCGAGATGGCGCGCTCGCCCTCGCCGAGCGCAATGCCGCGCACGCCCTGCGAGTCGCGTCCCTTGAACACGCGCACGTCGGTGACGGCGAAGCGGATGCACTGGCCGGAATTGGAGGTGAGCAGCACGTCGTCGTTCTCCGTGCACGTCTCCACCGCGAGGATGGCGTCGCCTTCCTCGTCGAACTTCATGGCGATCTTGCCGTTGCGCTTCACGTCGGCGAAGTCGGAGAGCTTGTTGCGGCGCACCGTGCCGCGCGTCGTGGCGAACATGACGTCGAGCTTGTCCCACTCGCTCTCGTCGGGAAGCGACAGGATTGCGGTGATGCGGTCTCCCTCCTCCAGCGGCAGCATGTTGCGCAGGAACTTGCCCTTCGACTGAGGCGTGCCGACCGGCAGGCGCCACACCTTCTCCTTGTAGACGATGCCGCGCGAGGAGAAGAACAGGATCGGCGTGTGCGTGCTGGCGACGAACAGGCGGGTGACGAAGTCCTCCTCCTTCGTCGACATGCCGGTCTTGCCCTTGCCGCCGCGGCGCTGCGCCCGGTAGAGTGACAGCGGCACACGCTTGATGTAGCCTTCGTGGCTCACCGTGACGACCATGTCCTCGCGCTGTATGAGGTCCTCGTCCTCCATGTCGGCGCCGCCTTCGGCGAGTTCGGTGCGCCGCGGCGTGCCGAACTCGTCGCGTACGGCGGCGAGTTCGTCCTTGATGATCGACTGGATCCTGGCCCGCGAGGCGAGGATGTCGAGATAGTCTGTGATCTCGGCACCGATCGCGTTCAGCTCGTCGGCGATCTCGTCGCGTCCGAGCGCCGTCAGCCGCTGCAGGCGCAGGTCGAGGATGGCGCGGGCCTGCTCCTCGGAGAGATTATAGGTTCCGTCCTCGTTGATGCGGTGGCGCGGGTCGTCGATCAGGCGGATCAGCGCCTCGACGTCGGCCGCCGGCCAGCGTCGCGTCATCAGCTGCTCCCGCGCAGTCTGCGGGTCGGGCGCCTGGCGGATCAGCCGGATCACCTCGTCGATGTTGGCGACCGCGATCGCCAGGCCGACGAGCACGTGCGCCCGGTCGCGCGCCTTGCGCAGCAGGAACTTCGTGCGCCGGCTCACCACCTCCTCGCGGAACGAGACGAAAGCCTTCAGCATGTCGATCAGCGACAGCTGCTCGGGCTTGCCGCCGTTCAGCGCCACCACGTTGGCGCCGAACGAGGTCTGCAGCGGTGTGTAGCGGTAGAGCTGGTTGAGCACGACGTCGGCGACCGCGTCGCGCTTCAGTTCGACGACGACGCGATAGCCCTGGCGGTCGCTTTCGTCGCGGATGTCGGAGATGCCCTCGATGCGCTTGTCGCGGACCAGCTCGGCCATCTTCTCGATCATCGTGGCCTTGTTGACCTGGTAGGGCACTTCCGTGATGACGATCGCCTCGCGATCGCCGCGCGTCCGCTCGACATGAACCTTGCCGCGCATCAGGATCGAGCCGCGGCCGGTGGCGTAGGCGCCGTAGATTCCCGAGCGGCCGAGCACGATGCCGCCGGTCGGAAAGTCCGGACCGGGAATGATCTCCATCAGCTCCGGCAGGTCGATCGACGGCGATCCGCCGGCGGCGATGCGCTACACCGAGGCGCGGCTGACCAAGGTTGCCCACGAGCTGCTGGAAGACATCGACAAGGACACGGTCGACTTCCAGGACAACTACGACGGCTCCGACA
>DUSC01000213.1 GCA_012842935.1 Hyphomicrobiales bacterium
GATCATGGAACTGATCAACAACATCGACAAGGTGCACTCGGGCTTCTCGGTCTTCGCCGGCGTCGGCGAGCGGACCCGCGAGGGCAACGACCTCTATCACGAGATGATCGAGTCGGGCGTCATCAAGCTGAACCCCGACGGCACGACGACGGGCTCCAAGGTGGCGCTCTGCTACGGCCAGATGAACGAGCCGCCGGGCGCCCGCGCGCGCGTCGGCCTCACCGGCCTCACCCTGGCCGAATACTTCCGCGACGAGGAAGGCCAGGACGTGCTGTTCTTCGTCGACAACATCTTCCGCTTCACCCAGGCGGGCTCGGAAGTGTCGGCGCTGCTCGGCCGCATCCCCTCGGCGGTGGGCTACCAGCCGACGCTCGCCACCGACATGGGCGCGCTCCAGGAGCGCATCACCACGACCACCAAGGGCTCGATCACCTCGGTGCAGGCCATCTACGTGCCGGCCGACGACCTGACCGACCCGGCGCCGGCGACCTCGTTCGCCCACCTCGACGCGACGACCGTGCTCAACCGCGCGATCGCCGAGAAGGGCATCTACCCGGCGGTCGACCCGCTCGACTCGACCTCCCGCATGCTCGACCCGATGGTCGTCGGCGAGGAGCACTACCAGGTGGCCCGCGCCGTCCAGCAGACGCTGCAGCGCTACAAGTCGCTGCAGGACATCATCGCCATCCTGGGCATGGACGAGCTGTCGGAAGAGGACAAGCTGACGGTGGCCCGCGCCCGCAAGATCGAGCGCTTCCTGTCGCAGCCCTTCTTCGTCGCCGAGGTGTTCACCGGCTCGCCGGGCAAGCTCGTCGACCTCGCCGATACGATCAAGGGCTTCAAGGGCCTGGTCGCCGGCGAGTACGATCACCTGCCGGAGGCGGCGTTCTACATGGTCGGCTCCATCGAGGAAGCCGTCGAGAAGGCCCAGCGCCTCGCCGCCGAAGCGGCGTGACGGCCGACGCATGACGCGGAAGCATCTCACCGGATGGGCGTCGCCGCTGGCGGCGCTCGTCGTCGCCTTCGGCGTCCAGGCGCCCGCTTCGGCGAGCATGGATACCGACGTCGTCTCCGGCGAGATCAGCTCCTACGAGTGCGGCGACAACTGCTACCTGACCATCGTGAGCGCGGATGGCGAGGAACTGACCGGCCTCTGCGCGGCGCCCGAATGCGACGCCTGGAACGAGGTCGCCGAGATGCCCGCCCGCTTCGTCGGCCGGGCGGTGACGGTCACGATCGAGATGGGCGAGCAGACGGACGCCGACGGCAATGTGATGGGCGAGTTCCCCTCCTTCACCCGGATCGCGTTCGACAATTGATGGTTCTGACCGGATAGGCTGACTGACATGGCTGAAGCGTTCAAGTTCGAACTCGTCTCCCCCGAGCGCCTGCTCGTCTCCGCGCAGGTCGAATCCGTCGTCATCCCCGGCGCCGAAGGCGAGATGACGGTGATGGCCAACCATGCCCCGGTGATGACCACCGTGAAGCCGGGAGTCGTCTCGCTGCGTACGGCCGCCGGCGCCGACGAACGCTACGTCGTTTTCGGCGGCTTCGCCGACATCCTGCCCACGGGCTGCACGCTTCTCGCCGAATCGGCCGTTGCCGTGAAGGACATCGACCGCGCCGATCTCGCCCGCCGCATCCAGGAGGCGAAGGAAGATCTCGCCGACGCCAGGGACGACGACAGCCGCACCAAGGCGGAGCAGTTCCTGCACCAGCTGACCACGCTCGAAGGCGCGCTCGCGGCCTGATCGCGTCAACGTTACGTTCTTGTTGAAAGGCCCGGTCGACGCCGGGCCTTCTCGTTTGCGCTTCGCTGTGCAGGTGGAGGCGCCGTTCGTCGATACCGTACTTCCCGGCAGCCGCCAAATCCCGCCGCGGCCTACCCCGCCAAATGCCGGAACGCGGCGACGACCTCCTCGTAGACCTTGCGCTTGAACGGCACGATCAGCTCGGGCAGTTCCGCCATCGGCTTCCACGCCCAGGCGTCGAATTCGGGCGCATGGCCGCCGGGCGGCGGGTTGATGGCGATCTCGCTCTCGTCGCCCTCGAAGCGGAAGGCGAACCATTTCTGCGTCTGGCCGCGGAACTTGCCCTTCAGTGCGATGCCGAGCACCTCGCGCGGCAGGTCGTAGTGGATCCAGCCCGGCGCCTCGGCGAGCAGCGACACCGAGCGCATGCCGGTCTCCTCGAAGAGCTCGCGCCGGGCCGCCGGCAGCGGATCCTCGCCGTCGTCGATGCCGCCCTGCGGCATCTGCCAGAGGTTCTTCGCGCCGGCCATCTCGCTGTCGTCCTCGGCGATGCGCCGTCCGGCCCACACCAGGCCGTCGCGGTTCAGCACCATGATGCCGACGCAGGGGCGGTAGGGAAGGGATTCGGGGTCGATCGTCTTGGCCATGCGGCCGGCTTAGCCGCGCTCGGGATCGTTGGCAACGGCCGAGACGGGGACGATCTCGATGCCGCGCTTCTTCGCCTCCGCGACCCAGGAAGACACGGCGTCCACTGTGACGTCGAAGGCCGATCCGGTCGCCAGGGCGAAGCCCTTGGCGCGGGCGATTCGTTCCATTTCGTCGAGCTTCTTCAGGATCTCGCCGCGGTCGCGCACGGCGTCGATCGGCCCGTCGGCGGCAGCCAGCGGCACCGCCGCCTTCAGGGCGAGCGCCGGCGCCACGCTGCGCGCCGACGAGCCGTCGTCGACGTAGAGCAGGCCGCGCC
>DUSC01000214.1 GCA_012842935.1 Hyphomicrobiales bacterium
ACCGCCGCTGCCGATCCGCCCGACGAGCCGCCGGGCACGAGGTCGAGGTTGGACCCCTTTGCCCGCCAGGGGTTGACCACCGGCCCGTAATAGGACGTCTCGTTCGACGAGCCCATGGCGAACTCGTCCATGTTGAGCTTGCCGAGCATGACCGCGCCGTCGGCCCAGAGATTGGCCGAGACCGTCGATTCGTAGCGCGGCTTGAAGCCGTCGAGCACGTGGCTGCACGCCTGGGTGTGAACGCCCTCGGTGGCGAACAGGTCCTTGATGCCGAGCGGGATGCCTTCGAGCGCGCCGCCCTTG
The DNA here is from genome assembly GCA_012842935.1 of Hyphomicrobiales bacterium. Lineage (GTDB taxonomy): Bacteria > Pseudomonadota > Alphaproteobacteria > Rhizobiales > Rhizobiaceae > DUSC01. The sequence goes on from DUSC01000214.1 coordinate 304, forward strand.
CCCGCGGCGAGGCGTGCATCGGACGCCCTCGCCATCTCACGCGCCTTGTCGTGGGTGACCGCCACATAGGCGTTGAGCGCCGGATTGGCGCGGTCGATCGCGGCGAGATAGGCGTCCGTCAGCTCGGAGGCGGTGAATTCCCCGGCGCGCAGCTTTGCCCGGGCTTCGGCGATCGTCAGGCGGGTCAGTTCGGTCATCGGTCGAGCTTCTTTTCGTAAAATCTTGAAAAGCCTGAATCGGGATAGTCGAGTACCGCACCGCAGCGTTCGAATCCGCCGCGTTCGTAGACGCGGTAGGCCGGTTCGAATCCCGGCGCTTCGCCGGTTTCCAGCACCAGCCGGGCGATTCCCTTCGCCCGCGCCAGCCCTTCGATGCGGCCGAGGATTGCGGCGCCGACGCGCCGGCCGCGCACCGCGGGCCGCGTGTACATGCGCTTCACCTCGCCCAGCCCGCCGCCATGGTCCTTCAGGGCGCCCATGCCGATCGCCCGCCCCTCCCCGTCACGCGCGACGAAAAGGGTCACTGACGGCTCCGCCATCTGCTCGACCGTCAGCTGGAACTGGAATTCGCGCGGTGTGAGCGGGATGAGATAGGCGTTCAGATCGGCGACCAGCGCGCGCACGTCGTCCTGCAGCGGCGTCTCGACCGCGATCGAGACGGTCACGGCCTGACCCCGGAACGCTCGCGCCGCGCCGCCCTTGGTGCCGTCCACGGCAATTCGTTCGCGACCACGGTCCTACTCCACCACCTTCGGCACGAGGAAGAAGTTCTCCTCCGTCGCCGGCGCGTTGGCGACGATGTCGGCGGCCTTGTTGCCGTCGGTCACCGCATCCTGTCGCTTCTTCATCGCCATCGGAATGACCGATGTCATCGGTTCGACGCCCGACACGTCGACCTCGTCGAGCTGCTCGACGAAGCCGAGGATGGCGTTGAGTTCGCCGGTCATGCGTGCGGCCTCCTCCTGATCCACCGCGATGCGGGCGAGGCGCGCGACGCGCTTGACGGTGTCGATGTCGACGGACATGCAAATATCTCCGGCTGACCGGGCAGGATCGATGTCCGGCCTATAGCGGCGCGACGGTCGGCGCGCAACTCGGACGAGGATCGAGCGGCCGCCGCGCAGCTACGGCGCGGCGACGCCCTCGCAGAACACGTAGCTCGCCGTGTTCGACGGTGTCGCCTCGTCGCCCGCGCCGGCGACCGAGACGACGTCGATCTGCGTCGGACTCATCTGGGTGAGCGACAGCACGTCGGGAAAGACGTAGCCCGGCTCCTGGCATATCGCTTGAACGAGCCACGCCGGGGCGCGGTTCGCCTTCGTCACCTGCAGGAACTCGCAATTGTATTCAAGGCCCTCGATGCCGCGCGCCGTGAGCAGCACGTTGCCGCCTTCGATGACCGCCTGGATCGACTCCTTCTTCGCCTGGGCGCAAAGCTCCTCCGACTGGAGGTATACGCCCTTGACGAAATCCTCCGCCGCCGCTGCGGACGACATCGCCGAAATCAACGCCGCACCGATGATCCTTGACCGCACGGACATCATGGTCCCCTTCTCCTTCGCTCAGACTTCGACCGCGGTGCCGACCGTGGCCGGAATCACCTTGGTGCTCGAGCCCTGCATGCCGTCGACGAATTTCTGCGCCGTCTGGTCGAGCATGCCGAAGGACGCATAGTGGCACGGGAAGACCTTGTCGAAACGGAAGAAGCGCCGGCAGGCGAGCGCCGCCACCGCACCGCCCATGGTGAAGCGGTCGCCGATGGGCACCATGCCGATCTTCGGTTCGTGAAGTTCGTTGATCAGCGCCATGTCGGAAAAGATGTCGGTATCGCCCATGTGGTAGACGGTCGGCTCATCGGGGAAGTGGAGGACCAGGCCGAGCGGATTGCCGAGATAGGTGTTCGTGCCGCGCTCGCCACCCGCGGAGGATGAATGGAGTGCCTGGACGAAGGTCGTGGTGAAGCCGCCGCAATCCACGGTGCCGCCCGTATTGCCCGGGTTGATCCTCCCCTGGTCGACCCCCTTGCCGACGAGGTACATGCAGATCTCGAAGTTGGCGACCAGCATCGCGCCGGTCTTTTTCAGGATGTCCGCCGCGCTGCCGACATGGTCGTCGTGGCCGTGCGTGATCAGCACGTGCGTGACGCCCTCGGCGGGTCCTTCCCAACCGCCCTTCCAGGACGGGTTGCCCACCAGGAACGGATCGATCAGGATCGACGCCGCGCCGGCGTCGATGCGGAAGGCCGAATGGCCGTACCAGGTCACTTTCATCATGCGTCTCCTCGATTTCCTCGTGCGGGGAGGATAGAACGCCGGACGCCCGAGTCAAAGAGAACGGAAGCGACGTGCCGATCGTCCGCATCGAGGAACTGCCCGACTACCTCCGCGACGGCAGGACGCTCGCCGGCATCGACCTCGGCGACAAGACCATCGGCGTTGCCGTCTCGGACGCCGGGCTTTCGTTTGCCCATCCGCGCCCGGTGATCCTGCGCAAGAAGTTCACGGTCGACGCAGGGGCCCTGCTCGACCGGTTCGGGCGCGACAATGTCGGTGCCTGCGTGATCGGATTGCCGGTCAACATGGACGGCTCGGAAGGCCCGCGGGCCCAGGCCTCGCGCGCCTTCGTGCGCAACATGGAACGTCTTTCAGCGCTGCCGTTCGCCTTCTGGGACGAGCGGCTGTCGACGGTAGCCGCCGAGCGGGCGCTCATCGAAATGGACGTCTCGCGGCGAAAACGCGAAGCGCGCGTCGATTCGGCCGCGGCTGCCTTCATTCTGCAAGGAGTCCTCGACCGGCTGCACGGCCTCGCCGGCGACTAGGTCCGGCTGGTAGCGGACGAACATTTCCGTCGCCCAGGCCCGGATCTCGCGGCGCCGGCGGAATGCCCAGATCGCCACGATCAGGCCGGTGTCGAGCAGGCAGGCCTGCGCCACAAGCATCGGTATCGCCTTCGGGTCCACGCCGATCATCTGCCCGTAGAGCTGGAAAATCAGGTCGTGGGCCTGCCTCGTCAGCATGATGTAGCCGAAGTGGATGTCGTTGAGCGACAGGAAGTACCAGCCCCAGAAGAGCACGAGCGGGGTGGCCCAGACGGCGAAGACGTACTTCACTGCGGCCTCTCCCACACGTCGGGGTTCCCGCCGTCGCCGGGACGGTGGAGCATCGCCTGGCGCGCGGCGTCGATCGCCATGGCCCGCGCTCCGTCGCCGTCGAACGTGTCGCGCGGGTCGGCGAGCGCCTGCGAGATCCATCTCTCCGCCGCGGTAGCGAGATAGGAGGCCGCCAGTGCCGCCAGCAGCGCCGTCGGCGACGTTAGGCCTCCTTCGGCGCCGGCGAAGGTTCCCGCGATGACGAGAACGCAGGAGATGCCGACGGCTCCGCCGAAAGCCAGGCGGAGCACCGCCTCGCCGTCGGCCGCGCCGATGCGCCCGTCGAGAAGCGCCTGAACGAAGGCCCAGAAGAAGAATCCCGCGCAGAGCGCCAGGCCGAACGCCAGGATTCCGGCGACGAAGGCGCTGTCGGGAATGTGCAGGCCGGAGAAGCCGATCATGCGCATGACGTGCGCGGCGCCCTCGTCGCCGGCATCCACCGACGTCAGGGCGAGCGCGGCAAAGGCTGCCGTCCAGTACAAGGCCAGAAAGGGAGTGAGGATAGGCCGCATCGAATCCAGGCTCGCTCGGTTCCGAAGGTGACGGTTAACGGCGTGGTCCGCAATGGAAACCATTTGTTAAGGTTAACGGAGCCACCCTGCGGCCTTGCGCGTCGCTTTCCGCCGCGCCTTCCCCCGGCCGCGTCGCGCATGGCTCGATTTCCGCGCGGCGAGCGGCGGCGTTGCCAGAGGCTGAGCGGCGGTCGCGTCCTTCGCCGGCATTCCGGCCGCACTCGCCATTTCGGTTCAGTTTGGCGGATAGAGCGTATCGACGATGAGGCGTGCGTCGTGGCGGGCGTCGAGCATGCCGTAGGTGCCGCGCCACTGGCCGGCGAGGCGTGTCTCTATGAAGGCATCGGCGATCCGTCCGGCGCCGAGCCGTCGCAGTTCGGCCGCGGCGGCTGAGAGCGCCAGCTGCTCGGTGAGGATGCGTGCGGAACCTTCGTCGGAATTCGCGACCTGCATGGCGGCGCGCAAAACGCCGATCGTTCCGGGCCCGCTGACGCCGAGGTCGCGTTCGATCCCCTCCAGCACGTCGTCGAATAGCCCGGGACCGCGGGAGAGCACGCGCAGCACGTCGAGCGCCATGACGTTGCCGGAGCCCTCCCAGATCGCGTTGACCGGGGCTTCACGGAAGAAGCGTGCCAGCGGTGCCTCCTCGACGTAGCCGTTGCCGCCGAGGCACTCCATCGCCTCGTAGAGAAGCGGGGGCGCGATCTTGCAGACCCAGTACTTCACCACAGCGGTCATGGCGCGGGCGAAAGCCGCCTCGCCCCGGTCGCTCGCGGCCTCGTCGAACGACCGCGCCAGGCGGAAAGCCAGGGCCGTCGCCGCGGCGACGTCGAGGGCCATGTCGGCGAGCACGCGCTGCATCAGCGGCTGGTCGATCAGCGCCTTGCCGAACACCGTGCGGTGGCGGCAGTGATGCACGGCCTCGGCGAGGCCGGCCCGCATCAGTCCCGCCGAGGCGACCGCGCAGTCGAGCCGGGTCAGCGTCACCATGTCCATGATGGTGCGCACCCCGGCGCCCGGTTCGCCGACCATCTCGCCGATCGCGTTGTCGATCTCGACTTCGGACGAGGCATTGGAGCGGTTGCCGAGTTTTTCCTTCAGACGCTGGAAGTGGAGGCCGTTTCCCCGGCCGTCGCCGAGGATGCGCGGGACGAGGAAGCACGACAGTCCCTCCGGTGCCTGCGCCAGCATCAGGAAGGCGTCGCACATCGGCGCCGACATGAACCATTTGTGCCCGCTGATGCGATAGAAGCCGCTGCCGGCGCGTTCGGCGCGCGTCGTGTTGGCGCGCACGTCGGTACCGCCCTGTTTCTCGGTCATGCCCATGCCGAGGGTGAGGCCGGCCTTCTGCACCGGAGGCTTCTGCGAGTGGTCGTATTTCCGCGTGGTCACGCGCGGCGCCCACTCGCGGAAAAGCTTCGGGCTCGCCATCAGCGCCGCCAGCGAGGCACTGGTCATGGTGATCGGGCAAAGGTGCCCGCATTCCAGGGCGGCGGTCAGATAGAACCGCGCAGCGCGGATCTGGTGGCGCCGTCCGGTCTCGGCCTCGCCGTTTTCCCAGATCGACGAATGCAGGCCCGTCGCCACGGCGCGCCGCATCAGCGCATGGTAGGCCGGATGATACTCGACGATGTCTATGCGCCGGCCCTGTCGGTCGTGTGTCCTCAGCTTCGGCAGTTCGCTGTTGGCGAGCCGCGCGAGGTCCTGTGCCTCCGGGCTCATGACGAAGCGGCCCTGAACGTCGAGATCCTTCCTGACCTCAGGGGAAAAGGATTCGGCGAGCTGGACCAGGAGCGGATCGCCGCGCCAGGCGTTGGTTCCGGCGAGCGGCGGCGGCTGGTTCGTGACGTCGTGGTTCACCGATCGTCCTTCGGCTGGAATGACGGCGTGCCGCGAATCCGGGCTGCCGAGGGTGTTATAGCGGAACCCCCGCGGATCGCGAAGGATGCGGCGTTCGGCGGCAGGCGATCGAAATACCCTTTGGACAAGAAGCGGGGCCGGGCTTCGCCGCTTGCGGTGGGTCGGCGGCCCGCCTATAGCAGCGCCTTGACATGACCGCCGCCATCCACCCGCCGCTTTTCCCGCACCGGCACCTGCTGGGCATACGCGACCTGTCCCCCGCCGACATCGAATTCCTCCTCGACCGCGCCGACGAGTCGGTCGCCATCTCGCGCCGCCACGAGAAGAAGACGTCGACGCTTCGCGGCCGCACCCAGATCAACCTCTTCTACGAGGCCTCGACGCGCACGCAGTCGTCCTTCGAACTCGCCGGAAAGCGCCTCGGTGCCGACGTCATGAACATGTCGGTCGGCAGTTCCTCGGTGAAGAAGGGCGAGACCCTCATCGATACCGCCATGACGCTCAACGCCATGCGGCCCGACATCCTGATCATCCGCCACCAGTCGGCGGGCGCGGCCGCACTTCTCGCCCAGAAGGTCGGCTGCTCGGTCGTCAACGCCGGCGACGGCGCCCACGAGCATCCGACCCAGGCCCTGCTCGACGCGCTGACCATCCGCCGCGCCCGCGGCCCGATCTCGCGCCTCGTCGTGGCGATCTGCGGCGACGTGCTCCATTCGCGCGTGGCGCGGTCCAACATCCTGCTGCTCAACGCGCTCGGCGCGACCGTTCGTGTCGTCGCCCCCTCGACGCTGCTGCCGTCGGGCATCGAGCGCATGGGCGTCGAGGTGCACCGCTCGATGGCCGACGGGCTGAAGGGCGCCGACGTCGTCATGATGCTGAGGCTCCAGCGCGAGCGCATGGCTGGCGCCTTCGTGCCGTCGGTGCGCGAGTATTTCCGCTACTACGGTCTCGATGCTGAGAAGCTGAAGGCGGCCAAGGACGACGCGCTGGTCATGCATCCCGGCCCGATGAACCGCGGCGTCGAGATCGCTTCCGAAATCGCCGACGGCCCGCAGAGCGTCATCCAGGAACAGGTCGAGATGGGCGTCGCCGTGCGCATGGCCGTCATGGAGGTGCTGCTCGACCCGCGCCGCAACGCCGGAGGAACGGCGCAATGAGGACCACCGTCCTTTCCGGCGCGCGCATCGTCGACCCGTCGCGCGGCCTCGACGAGATCGGCACCGTCGTCGTCGAGAACGGCCGGATCGCCGCCGCCGGCGCCGGCGCCCTGAACCAGGGTGCGCCGGAAGGCGCTGCGGTGATCGACTGTGCCGGCAAGACCGTCATCCCCGGCCTCGTCGACGGCCGCGTCTTCGTCGGCGAACCGGGGGCCGAACACCGCGAGACGCTGGCTTCGGCGAGCCTCGCGGCGGCCGCCGGCGGCGTCACGTCCTTCGTCATGATGCCCGACACCGACCCGGCGATCGACGACATCGCCCTCGTCGAATTCGTCCTGCGCACGGCACGCGACACGGCCTGCGTCAACGTCCGGCCGGCCGCCGCAATCACCAAGAACCTCGACGGCCGCGAGATGACCGAGTTCGGCCTGTTGCGCGAGGCCGGCGCGGTGGCCTTCACCGACGGACGCCACACGATCGCCTCGAGCCTCGTCATGCGCCGGGCGCTGACCTATGCGCGCGACTTCGACGCGGTCGTCGCCCATGAGACGCAGGACGCCGACCTCTGTGCCGCGGGCGTCATGAACGAGGGTCTCTACGCGAGCTGGCTCGGCCTGGCCGGCATTCCGCGCGAGGCCGAGCTGATCCCGCTCGAGCGCGACCTCGCTCTGGCCCGGCTTACGGGCGGCGCCTACCACGCGGCGAAGATATCGACGGCCATGTCGGCTGCGGCGATCGCCCGTGCCAAGGCCGACGGCGCGCGCGTGACCGCCGGTGTGTCGATCAACCACCTGTCGCTCAACGAGAACGACATCGGCGAGTACCGCACCTTCTTCCGCCTGTCGCCGCCGCTTCGCGCCGAAGACGACCGGGCCGCCATGGTCGAGGCGCTCAACGACGGCACGATCGACATCGTCGTCTCCTCGCACGACCCGCAGGACGTCGACACCAAGCGTCTGCCCTTCGCCGATGCGGCGGCCGGCGCCATCGGGCTGGAGACGCTTCTTGCCGTGGCGCTGCGTCTCTACCACAACGGCGACGTGCCCCTCCTGCGGCTGGTCGAAGTCCTCTCGACGTCGCCGGCGCGGCTGTTCGGACTGCCGGGCGGCACGCTCTCGCCCGGCGCGCCCGCGGACCTCGCGCTCGTCGACCTCGACGAGCCCTGGATCGTCTCGGAATCCGGCCTCCGCTCGCGTTCCAAGAACACCTGTTTCGAGGGCGCGCGCCTGCAGGGCAAGGTCTTGCAAACGATGGTCGCGGGCCGCACAGTATTCACCGCCTGAACACCCGTTTCCCGGAAAGCGGAGGGAATTCATGACGGATCCGACCGGTTGGCAATCGGCGTTGCCGGTGCTTCTGGCCGCCCTTGCCTTCGGCTACCTCCTCGGCTCGATCCCGTTCGGCCTGTTGGTCACGCGCGCGGCGGGACTTGGCGACGTGCGGCGCATCGGTTCCGGCAATATCGGCGCCACCAACGTGCTGCGCACCGGCAACAAGGGACTCGCCGCCCTCACCCTTCTGCTCGACGCGGCGAAGGGCACCGCCGCCGTGCTGATCGCCGGCCGGTGGGGACAGGAAGCCGCCATGGCGGCCGGCTTCGGCGCGTTCCTCGGCCATCTCTTCCCCGTCTGGCTCGGCTTCAGGGGCGGCAAGGGCGTCGCCACCTATCTCGGCGTCCTCGTCGGCCTGGCCTGGATCGGGGCCGTCATCTTCGCCGTCGTCTGGCTGGCGGTCGCGTTCGCCAGCCGCTTCTCCTCGCTCGCCGCGCTCGTTGCCGCGGTCGTTACCCCGGTCGCGCTCTATGTCCTCGGCCATGCCGACGCCGCCCTGCTCTTTGCCGTGCTGAGCGTCATCGTCTTCGTCAAGCATCGCGCCAATATCGGCCGCCTCCTCGCGGGAACCGAGTCGCGGATCGGAGCCAAGGGATGAACCCCGCGCCGGCCGGCGGAGGCACCCGCCTCAGCGACCGGCAGCGCATCAGCTGGTTGCGGCTCATCCGCACCGAAAACGTCGGCCCGGCGACGTTCCGCGACCTGATCAACCGGTTCGGCTCGGCCGAGGCGGCGCTGGCCATGCTTCCCGAACTGGTCCGCCACGGCGGTGCCAGCCGTTTGCCGCACATACCGTCCGTCACGGAGGCCGAGGTCGAGATCGAAGCCGCACGGCGCATCGGCGCGTCGTTCGTCGCGATCGGCGAGCCGGAGTACCCGCCGGTCCTC
>DUSC01000215.1 GCA_012842935.1 Hyphomicrobiales bacterium
CCGGAGCCGGTCGCGCCGCCTGCGGGGCAGCCGACCGGCGGGCAAACCGCAGGCGAGCAGCCGGCGGCGGAAACGGCAGGCGCCGGGACCGCGGCGCCCACGGCGGCACAACCGCCTGCGGCGCAGGTCGCCGTCGGCCAGAAGGCGATCTTCTACGAGGAGCGGACGAGTTCGGCGCAGGGCTCCGCCGATGGCGGTTCGGTCGTCTGGTCCGTCGTTCGCGAATCGCCGGGCGGCGACGCGCCGCCGGAGCCGGCGATCCGCGGCGAGGCGACGATCCCCGCCAAGGACCTGCAGCTGCGCATGACCATCCGCCGCAACGCCGACCAGACCCTGCCGGCGAGCCACATCATCGAGCTGATCTTCCTCACTCCCGAGGGGTTCGGCGGCGGCGGCATCGAAAACATCCTGCGCTTCGCGCTCAAGGAGACGGAAGAGGCGCCGGGCAGCCAGTTGATCGGCATTCCGGCCAAGATCGCCGACGGCTACTTCCTCATCGCGCTCAACGATTCGAAGGCCGAGATCGAGACCAACCTCCAGCTGCTCAGCCGGGAGAACTGGATCGACATTCCCGTCGTCTACAAGTCGGGCCGGCGCGCATTGATCACCATGGAAAAGGGTATTCCCGGCGAGAAGGCTTTCGACGAAGCCATCAAGGCCTGGCGCGCGGCCAGCGCCGGGTGAGGAACGGCCGGCGAAAACGGACGAGGCCGCCTCCTGCGCCGGATGGCGGCCTCATGGTCGATCGGAGCGTTTCGGGTCGAGGCGCCGGGAGCCGCACCCGCCGGCATGCCGCCGTCAGGCGTTCGCCTCGATGGTGCGCAGCGACTGGGCCTGGCGGCGCGCCGCCGCCTTGACCGCGTCCTGGATCTTCTCGAAGGCACGGACCTCGATCTGGCGGACGCGCTCGCGGCTGATGTCGAATTCGGCCGAGAGCTCTTCCAGCGTGATCGGCTCGTCGGCCAGACGTCGCGCCTCGAAGATGCGACGCTCGCGCTCGTTCAGGACCGACATGGCGTCCGCGAGCATGCGCCGGCGGTTCTCCATCTCGTCCTGCTCGATGAGCATCTCTTCCTGACTGTCGTGGTCGTCGACGAGCCAGTCCTGCCACTCGCCCGACTCGCCTTCGCCGGCCCGGATCGGAGCGTTCAGCGATGCGTCGCCGGACAGGCGGCGGTTCATCGACACGACTTCCTCCTCGGTGACGTTGAGGCGGGTGGCGATCTCGGCGATCTGGTCGGGCTTGAGGTCTCCCTCGTCGAGGGCCTGGATCTTGCCCTTCACCTTGCGCAGGTTGAAGAACAGGCGCTTCTGGTTGGCGGTCGTGCCCATCTTGACCAGGCTCCACGAGCGCAGGATGTACTCCTGGATCGAAGCCTTGATCCACCACATGGCGTAAGTCGCCAGCCGGAAGCCGCGCTCCGGTTCGAACTTCTTCACGGCCTGCATCAGGCCGACATTGCCTTCCGAGATGACTTCGCCGATCGGCAGGCCGTAGCCGCGATAGCCCATGGCGATCTTGGCGACGAGCCGCAAGTGGCTGGTCACGAGCTTATGAGCGGCGCCGGTGTCCTGATGCTCCTGATACCGCTTGGCGAGCATGTACTCCTCCTGCGGCTGGAGCATCGGGAAGCGGCGGATTTCTTCCAGGTAGCGGGCGAGGCCGCCTTCGCCGGAAACGATGCTGGGTAGTGTCTGGGCCATATAGCACCCTCCCTCTCTTCTGGTGTGCCCCCTGAACAAGGCGGGCGTGTGGCGCGGTGCACGAACCCCCGCGCCGCGAACCTTATATAGGAACAAAACCGGAAAAGCACGAAATTGTTCAACTCGAAACATTGTGTCACGCCGAAGTGAACGCCGGCGACGCCGGGAGCGCCCGCAATCCCTCGACCAGCGCGGCCATGTCGGCCGGCAGTTCCGCCTCGAATCGCATGTGTTTTCCGCCCGACGGGTGGTCGAAGCCGAGCAGGCGCGCATGCAACGCCTGGCGCGGGAACGCCTTCACCTGCGCGCGCAGGGGCTCCGGCAGGCGGTTGGGCTTGGTGCGGAAAGCCTGACCGTAGTCGGGATCGCCGATCACCGGATGGCCGAGATGGGCCATGTGGACGCGGATCTGGTGGGTGCGGCCGGTCTCCAGCCGGCACTCGACGAGCGAGGCCAGCGCGCTGCCGGCGCCGTCGTCGCCGAAGCGCTCGAGTACCCGGTAATGGGTGACGGCGCGGCGGGCGTCGGCGCGGCCTTCCGGCACCACAGCGCGGCGCACGCGGTCGGCGGCACGGCCGAGGGGCGCGTCGACCGTGCCCGACATCTTCGCGGGGGCACCCCAGACCAGCGCGACATAGGCGCGCTCCAGCCCGCCCGATGCGCCGTGGTCGGCGAACGCCTCGGACAAAGCGCGGTGGGCGGCGTCGGTCTTGGCCACAACCATGACGCCGCTCGTTTCCTTGTCGAGGCGGTGGACGATGCCCGGCCGCTTCACCCCGCCGATGCCCGACAGGCTGTCGCCGCAATGGTGGATCAGCGCATTGACCAGCGTGCCGGTCCGGTTGCCGGCGCCGGGATGGACGACCAGGCCGGCCGGCTTGTCGATGACGACGAGCGCTTCGTCCTCGTGGAGGATCCTGAGCGGGATCGCCTCGCCGGCGGGCTCCGGCGGCTCCGGCTCGGGCAGGGCCACCGCCACGGTCTCGCCGCCGGCGAGCTTGCGCTTCGGCTCGCCGGCCGTCTTGCCGCCGATCGCGACCCGGCCGTCGCGGATCAGCGCCTGCACACGGCTGCGCGA
>DUSC01000216.1 GCA_012842935.1 Hyphomicrobiales bacterium
CGGGCTATCGGCTCGGCGACGGGGCGAAGCCCGTCATCTACAACGTCATGAACTTCGCCAAGCCGCAACCCGGCGAACCGGCGCTGCTGTCGATGGACGAGGCGCGCACGCTGTTCCACGAGTTCGGCCACGCGCTCCACGGCCTGCTGACCGACGTCACCTGGCCGTCGGTGTCGGGGACGTCGGTCAGCCGCGATTTCGTCGAACTGCCCTCGCAGCTATACGAGCACTGGCTGACCGTGCCGCAGGTGCTGGAAAGACACGCGCGTCACGCGTGGACCGGCGAGCCGATGCCGCCGGCGCTGATCGAAAAGATGCTCGCCGCCAGGAACTTCGGCGCCGGTTTCGCCACCGTCGAGTTCACGGCCTCGGCGCTCGTTGACATGGCCTATCACGCGAGCGGCGAGGCTCCGGCGGATCCGATCGCCTTCGAGGCTGAGAAGCTGCGCGAGATCGGCATGCCGGATGCGATCGCCATGCGCCACCGCACCCCGCATTTCGGCCACGTCTTCGCCGGCGACGGCTATTCGGCCGGCTATTATTCCTACATGTGGTCCGAGGTGCTCGATGCAGACGCCTTCTCCGCCTTCGAGGAGACCGGCGATCCGTTCGACCCGGCACTCGCGGAAAAGCTGCGCAAGCACATCTATGCCGCCGGCGGATCGAAAGATCCCGAGGAGCTCTATCTCGCCTTCCGCGGTAAGATGCCGACGGCCGCGGCGATGATGGCCAAGCGCGGCTTGGCATAGGAGCGCGGCGATGAACCGGCGCAGGCTCGGCAGGGGCGGTCCGGAAGTCGGCGCGGTGGCGCTGGGCTGTATGAGTTTCGGCGGCATGTACGGTCCGACCGACCGCGCCGAGAGCCTCGCCGCTCTATCGAAAGCGGAGGAATTCGGCATCACCCATCTCGATACCGCACTGATCTACGGCGACGGCCTGTCCGAGGAGATCGTCGGCGAATTCATCCGGCATCGCCCCAACCGCTTCACGGTCGCCACCAAGGCCGGCATCGTCCCGCGCCCGCACCGGCACTTCAACAACCGGCCGGACTATCTGCGCCGGGCGCTCGAAGGCTCGTTGAGACGGCTCGGCCGCGACCATGTCGAACTGTTCTACATCCACCGCCGCGACCAGGATGTGCCCGTCGAGGACGTGATGGGGACGCTCGTGCGTTTCAAGGAGGAAGGCAAGATCGGCGGTATCGGCCTGTCGGAGGTCTCTCCGTCGACACTGGAGCGCGCTGCGGCGGTGCACCCGGTCATGGCCGTGCAGAGCGAGTATTCGCTGTGGACCCGGCTGCCCGAACTCGGCCTGATCCAGGCCTGCGCCCGGCTGGGCACGGCCTTCGTCGCCTTCTCGCCGGTCGGGCGCGGCGTCTTCGCCGACCGGCCGCTCGATCCGGCGGCTTTCGCCGACCACGATTTCCGCAGGACGAATCCGCGTTTCATGGCGCCGAACTTCGCGGCCAACGAGAAGCGGATCGAGCGCTTCCGTGCCTTCGCCCGCGAGCGCGGCTGGTCGAGCGCCGCCCTCGCCGTGGCGTGGACGCTGCATCGCGGCGAGCACGTCATTCCCATTCCCGGCACGCGCCGCGCCGCCCATGTCGCCGAACTGGCGACCGCGGTCGACATCCGGCTCGACGCCGACGATCTGGCTCGGATCGAAGCGATCCTGCCGGCAGGCTTCGCCCACGGCGACCGCTATTCGGAGCAGCAGGCGGTGGGAACAGAACGCTATTGCTGAGCGGTTCCGGCCGATTCCGTCTGGCGGGCGAGAGGAGCCGCAGAAGGCCTATTCGGGATAGCAGGCCGCCGGAATCTGCGGCCACACGGCGCGGTCGCAGCCGAAGGCTTCGCGTGTCTCGCGGAATTTCGCACTCACCGGCCCGGTCACGACCGGATCGACTCCATAGGGCGCGTCCGCGAAAAGGCTGGCCCGTTCGATGGAAAGCCCGTTCTCCGGCCCGCGATCGTCCTCGGCGAGCGGCGTGGCACCCGAGGAAATGGCGAGCATCGAGAGCAGCGCCCCGGGAAGGGCGAACAGGAGCAGGGTGGTCGCAAGGCCGCGAACGGTCTTCATCGGGCATCGAGCCTTCTCGCGGCGGAAACGATCCGCCGCCGGTCATCCACCCGTCATTCGACGTGAGAATGGTAAAGGAAGTGCTGCGAAGAACGGCCGCCGCGGCGTAATGGTGCTCGTCACGGGCTGCAGAACTGCATAGGATCGCCCGCAGCGGCTGATAAGGAGACGCGACGACATGCAATGGTCCTTTCCGATCCTTCGGGTTGCCGGTACCGAGATCCGCATCCATCTGACCTTCCTGCTGCTGCTCGCCTGGATCGGCGTCGCCTACTGGCAGGACGGCGGCGCCGCCGCGGCGCTCGAGGGTGTCGCCTTCATCGTCGCCGTATTCGCCTGCGTCGTTCTCCATGAGTTCGGCCACGCGACCGCGGCGCGGCGCTATGGAATCCGCACGCCGAAGATCACGCTGCTGCCCATCGGCGGCGTCGCCGAACTCGAGCGCCTGCCGGAGAAGCCGGGCGAAGAGATCGTCGTCGCCATCGCCGGGCCGCTGGTCAATGTCGTCATCGCCGCGTTCCTCGTTCTCGGGCTCGGCGCAACCGTCGGCACGGAGGCGCTGACGGCAATGGAGGATCCGAAGATCGAGTTCGTCGCACGCCTCGCCGCCGTGAACATCTGGCTGGTACTGTTCAACCTCATCCCGGCCTTCCCGATGGACGGCGGCCGGGTGCTGAGGGCGCTCCTCGCAACCCGCTACAGCCGCGTCCGCGCCACTCAGATCGCCGGCACGATTGGCCAGTTCGCCGCCTTCGCGTTCGGCTTCATCGGTCTCGTCGTCGGCAATGTACTGCTGATCTTCGTCGCCATCTTCGTCTACCTCGCCGCCACCGCGGAGACGCAGGCGATCGGGCTCCAGGACGCCGCGCGCGCCGTCGACGTCCGCGATGCGATGATCACCCGCTTCGAGAGCCTGCCTGTGACCGCGAGCCTCGACGACGCCGCGCAGGCGCTTCTGCGCACCACGCAGCACGAGTTCCCGGTGACCGACGGTGCCGGCAAGCTGCGCGGCATTCTGACCCGCGCGCATCTCGTCGCCGGCCTGCAGCAGCGCGGCGAGAAGACGCCGGCGGCGGAACTCATGGCGACCGGGATCCCGCTCATCGGCGACGGCGAGAAGCTGAGTGCCGCGCTCGAGCACCTGCAGAAGGGCGCCGCACCCGCCGTCGGCGTCGTCGACGCGCAGGGCCGGCTGGTGGGTTATGTGACCATCGAGAACATCGGCGAGCTGATGATGCTGCGCAGCGCGATAGCCCGCTGACGGGCACGCAGGGACAACCCCTTTCGCGATTGCGAAAAAGCCTGTAAGAGCGCGGCCGACCGAACACGCCGCGCGCTCCCTTGCGCGTCCAAAACCCCCGAGTAACGGATATGAAGCTCCGCAACATCGCGATCATCGCGCATGTCGACCATGGCAAGACGACGCTGGTCGACGCGCTTCTCAAGCAGTCCGGCGCAGTCCGCGACAACCAGCGTGTCGCCGAACGCGCCATGGACTCCAACGACCTCGAGAAGGAGCGCGGCATCACGATCCTCGCCAAGGCCACGTCGGTGGTGTGGAAGGACACGCGCATCAACATCGTCGACACCCCCGGCCACGCCGATTTCGGCGGCGAGGTCGAACGCATCCTCAACATGGTCGACGGCGCCATCGTGCTGGTCGACGCCGCCGAAGGGCCGATGCCGCAGACCAAGTTCGTCGTCGGCAAGGCGCTGAAGGTCGGCCTGAAGCCGATCGTGGCGATCAACAAGATCGACCGCCCGGACGCCCGCCATGTCGAGGTGATCAACGAGGTGTTCGATCTGTTCGCCGCCCTCGACGCCACCGACGAGCAGCTCGACTTTCCCATCCTCTACGGTTCCGGCCGCGACGGCTGGATGGCCGAGAAGCCGGAAGGCCCGAAGGACCAGGGGCTCGCGCCGCTGTTCGACCTCGTTCTGCGCCACGTGCCGGCGCCGACCGTGCATCCCGGCCCGTTCCGCATGATCGGCACCATCCTCGAGGCCAACCCCTTCCTCGGCCGCATCGTCACCGGCCGCATCGAGTCCGGCTCGCTGAAGCCGAACCAGGCGGTGAAGGTTCTGCACCACGACGGCGGCGTGCTCGAGACCGGACGCGTCTCCAAGATCCTCGCCTTCCGCGGCCTCGAGCGCCAGCCGATCGAGGAGGCGCATGCCGGCGACATCGTCGCCATCGCCGGCCTGTCGAAGGGCACGGTCGCCGACACGTTCTGCGACCCGTCGATCAGCGAGCCGCTCGCCGCGCAGCCGATCGATCCGCCGACCGTCACCATGTCCTTCCTCGTCAACGATTCGCCGCTCGCCGGCACCGAGGGCGACAAGGTGACCAGCCGCGTCATCCGCGACCGCCTGCTGCGCGAGGCGGAGGGTAACGTCGCGCTGAAGATCGAGGAATCGGCCGAGAAGGACTCCTTCTACGTGTCGGGCCGCGGCGAACTCCAGCTCGCCGTGCTCATCGAGACCATGCGTCGGGAAGGCTTCGAACTCGCCGTGTCGCGGCCGCGCGTCGTCATGAAGAAGGACGAGCACGGCCACCTGCTCGAGCCCGTCGAGGAGGTCGTCATCGACGTTGACGAGGAGCATTCCGGCGTCGTCGTGCAGAAGATGAGCGAGCGCAAGGGCGACATGATCGAGCTGCGCCCGTCGGGCGGCAATCGCCAGCGCCTGGTCTTCCACGCGCCGACGCGCGGCCTGATCGGCTATCAGTCGGAGCTGTTGACCGACACCCGAGGCACAGCGGTGATGAACCGCCTGTTCCACGCCTACGAGCCCTACAAGGGCGAGATCGGCGGCCGCGTCAACGGCGTGCTCATCGCCAACGAGCCGGGCGAGGCGGTGGCCTATGCGCTGTGGAATCTCGAAGACCGCGGCCCGATGGTCATCGATCCGGGCGTCAAGGTCTATGCCGGCATGATCGTCGGCATCCATACGCGCGACAACGACCTCGAGGTCAATGTTCTCAAGGGCAAGAAACTGACCAACATCCGCGCCGCCGGAAAGGACGAGGCCGTCAAGCTGACCCCGCCGATCCGCATGACGCTGGAACGCGCGCTGGCCTGGATCCAGGACGACGAGCTGGTCGAGGTGACTCCGAAGACCATCCGCCTCAGGAAGCTCTATCTCGACACGCACGAGCGCAAGCGCTTCGAAAAGGCCAGAACCGCCGGCGCCGCCTGAGGCGGCGACGCCGGGCGATTGCCTCGCCCGGCACGCCGGTCCCGGTCTCGCGCGTCCGCAACCGCCGAGGGAACCTTCATGCGCGTCGCAGGCTACACTCTTCTTGCACTGGTGCTCGGCTTCTTCGGCGGCTGGGCCGTCGCCGCGTCGGCGGCCTTCCGCTACATGGACGCCGCCGGCGTCTTCGACCGCGACGGCGGCGGTGCGATGGGCGCGTTCTTTGTCATCGGTCCCTTCTTCGGACTGATCGTCGCCATTGTCTCGGCCGGCGTGACCGCCGCGCGCATGCTGCGCAGGGACACGACGCTGCCGGTCGGCGCCGCGGCACCGGCCACGGGTGGCCTGGATCTGCTTGTCGCGGCAGGGGTGACGGTCGCCGTCTACCTGGTCGCCTGGTTCATCATCGAGCTCGGCGGTCCCTACGGACTCGAGGGCGCGGCGAAGCCGATCGCCGAAGACGGCATCCCCGCTTTGTTCGGCCTCGCCGCCGGCATCGGCACCTGGGCGATCGCGCGGCGGCGCACCCGCTGACGCGCCGGCGACGTCGACATCCGCGGTCGTGCTGAAGTATCGTGCCAGTGGATCCGGAAAGCCGCCATGACCCTGACCTCGCTCCTGAATTTCGCCGCCGCCCTGTTCGTCGCAGCCGGTTCGCCGGGCCCGTCGATCGCCGCACTCGTCGCCCGCGTCATCGCCGGCGGCGTGCGTGGCGTGGTCCCCTTCCTGCTCGCCATGTGGATCGGCGAGGGGATCTGGCTGTCATTCGCCGTATTCGGCCTCGCCGTCGTGGCGCAGACCTTCCACCTTGCGTTCGTCGCCCTGAAATGGGCCGGGGTCGCCTATCTCGCCTGGCTGGCGTGGAAGATGTGGACGGCTCCGGTCGTCACGAAGCAAGGCACGTTACCGGCGGAGGACTCTCCGTTGCGCCTCTTCCTCGCCGGCATGGCGGTGACGCTCGGCAATCCGAAGATCATGGTTTTCTACCTGGCGCTGCTGCCGACGCTTGTCGACCTCGACTCGGTCACGGCGCTCGGCTGGGCAGAACTGGTTATTGCCATGGCCATAGTGCTCGTCGCCATCGATCTGACCTGGGTCGCCGCCGCGGTCCAGGCGAGGAAGATGCTGAAGAGCCCGCGCGCGGTGAGGATCGCCAACCGTGTCGGCGCGACCGCGATGGCGGGCGCGGCCGCCGCCATCGCGACCCGCTCCTGACAGCCGTCGGACGCCGGGACCGCGCTCAACCCATCTCGATGATCGGTGCGATTTCGATTGTGCCGCCGACGCCGAGGTGCGGGCAGCCCTTTGCCAGGGCGGCAGCCGCGTCCGCGTCTGCGGCTCTGAGGACAGTGTAGCCGGCGGTCGAGTTCGGACCGCCGTCGTTGATCACCTCGCCGCCGGGATGGACGGTCAGCGATCGTCCGACGGGATTGCCGCCGTCGACGACGGCGTCGCCCAGCGCGCCGAACCAACCCATCCACGCCGCCATGAGCTTCCGCCCTTCCTCCTCGGAGGCCGGCATCGTGCCGCCATGATAGACCAGCAGGAAATTCGTCATTCTCGTCCCTCCATCGCTGAAGGCCCCTCCCCGATTTACGTTGATATCAACATGTCATGCCGCCGTCCACCCCTCGCCGGATCGGCGACGACGATCGGTCATGCTTCGAGGAAAGTCGCGCGGGTTCAGCGCGCCATGCCGTGATATTCGGGATTGGGTCGCATGTCGACGGCCGCAGCGACCCGGTTCGACATGTTGAAGAACGCCGCGGTCGAGGCAATGTCCCAGATGTCTCGGTCGGTGAACCCGGCAGCACGCAGCGCGGCGCGGTCGGCCTCCTCGATCTTCTCCGGCGCCTCGGTCAGCTTCACGGCGAAGTCGAGCATGGCCTTCTGGCGCGGCGACAGCGGTGCGGCGCGATAGTTCATCACCATCATCTCGCCCAGCGCCGGATCGCCGGACAGCTGGCGCACCGCCGCCCCATGCGCCGTCAGGCAGTAGTAGCAGTGGTTCACCGAGGACACCGCCACCGCGATCATCTCGCGCTCCAGCTTGGAAAGGCCCGAGGCGCCGAGCATCAGGTCGTTGTACATGTCGGTGAAGGCGCGCAGCTTCTTCTCGTCGAAGGCGTAGGCCCTGAGCACGTTCGGTACGAGGCCGAGCTTCTCCCGGCACTTGTCGAAATAGGCCTCGGTCGCCTGGCTCAGCGGTCCGGACGGCTCGATGTCGAGCGCGACGATGCGTTCGCTCATGCAGGAAATCCTCCTCGACGAAATCTGTGCTTCACGGGCCGCCGGCGCCGATCCGCAATCGTAAAACTATCATCATCTGCTAGCATAAGCACGATGCGCCGTCGGTGGGAGGACAAAGCGCCATGGTGGACAGCCAGAAGGGCCGCAAGGCCGCAAGCGTCGCAGTTCCGGAGGAAGAAGGCGGCGGCGCGCGGAAACTGGCTTCTTTCCTTCTGACGCGGGCGCCTGCGGAAGACGTCTCCTGCTATGAGCCCGGCGATCTCGAGAAGGCTGCCCGCCGAGCCTGGGCGGCGCTGAGTCGCCACCGCAGGGGCGAGAGCGTGGTCGACATAGACAACGGTCGAGACATCCGTCGCCAGGGCCGCCCGGTGACGGTCATCACCGTCGTCAACGACAACATGCCGTTCCTGTTCGATTCGATCCTCTCCGAGATCAGCGAGAGCGCCGGCGAGGCGTCCCTCGTCGTTCATCCGGTCTTCGCCGTGCGCCACGACGGCACGGGTGTCGCGGAACTGCTCGGCGAACCGGGCGCCGCAAGGACCGACGCCGGCGCCGACCGGGTCAGCCTCATCCACGTCCACGTGTCGCCGCTGAGCGACCGCGAGGCCGAGGGCCTGGCGGAGCGCCTCCGCAGGATCCTCGTCCAGGTTCGGGCGGCCGTGACCGACTGGAAGCCGATGCTCGCGCGTCTCGACCAGGCAATCACCCAGTTCCGCTATTCGCCGGTGCCTCTCGACAAGGACGACGTCGCCGAGGCGATTGCCTTCCTGGAGTGGTTGCGCGACGACAACTTCACCTTCCTCGGCATGCGCGAATTCGTCTACACAGGCGGCGAGAAGAGCGGCACGCTCGAACGCGCCGACAAGCGCGGCCTCGGCATTCTCGCCGACCCGGACGTGCTGGTGCTGCGCCGCGGCTCCGAGGCCGTATCGACCACGCCCGAGATCCGCGCCTTCCTGCACGGACCCGACCCGCTGATCGTCACCAAGGCCAACGCCAAGTCGGTGGTGCACCGGCGCATCTATCTCGATTACGTCGGCATCAAGACCTACGACGACAATGGCGGCCTGTCTGGCGAGTTGCGCGTGGTCGGCCTGTTCACCTCGACGGCCTACACGCGCTCGGTGATGAAGATTCCCTACCTGCGCTCGAAGGTGCAGGCGGTGATTTCGAAGTCCGGCTTCGATCCGAACGACCACTCGGGCAAGGCGCTCATCAACGTGCTGGAATCCTACCCGCGCGACGAACTCTTCCAGATCAACGTGCCGACGTTGAGAAAGCACGCCGAATCGATCCTCGCCCTCGGTGAGCGGCCGCGCGTGCGCGCGCTCGTCCGGCCCGACCAGTTCGACCGCTTCGTCTCGGTGATCGTCTTCGTGCCGCGCGACCGCTACGACAGCGGCGTGCGCGAGAAGATCGGCGCCTACCTGAAGACGATCTTCGAGGGCAGGGTCTCGGCCTACTATCCGGCATTCCCGGAAGGCTCGCTGGCGCGCGTCCACTTCATCATCGGCCGCGCCGGCGGCAGGACGCCGAAGGTCGACGCCGAGACGATCGAGGCCGGCATCCGCGACATCATCCGCACCTGGGACGACGGCCTGCGCGAGGCGGCGGAGGACGCCGGCGCCGATCCGTCGATCGTCGAGATCGCCGGGCGCTTCCCCGAGAGCTACCGCGGCTCGTTCTCGCCCGCGGAAGCGCTGGCCGACGCCGGCCGGATCACGCTCCTCGGCGCTGACCGGACGATCGCCATCGATTACTACCGCCACGCCGGACAGACGGAGACGCAGGCGGCCCTGAAGATTTTCCACTACGGCGAGCCGGTCTCGCTGTCGCGGCGCGTTCCGGTGCTGGAGAACATCGGCTTCCGCGTCATCAGCGAACGCACGTTCGAGGTGCCGCAGGGCGACCGGCCGACCGTCTTCATCCACGACATGGAACTGGAAAGCGCCTTCGGCCGGCCCATCGCGCTCGGCGATGGCGGCGCTCTGTTCGAGGAGGTGTTCCTCTCGGTCTGGCGCGGCGACAGCGACAACGACGGCTACAACGCGCTCGCCTCGACCGCCGGGCTGAACTCGGCCGAGATCCGCGTGCTGCGCGCCTACGGCCGCTACCTGCAGCAGGCCGGCATCCCGCAGAGCCAGGACTTCATCGCCGGCACGCTCAACCGCTATCCCGCGATCGCGCGCGGCCTGCACCAGCTGTTCGTGGCGCTGTTCGATCCCGATGCGAGCGACGGCGAGGTCACGGCGCGACACCTCAAGGCCAAGATCAAGGACGAGCTCGACGCCGTCCCCAACATCGACGACGACACGATCATCCGCCGCTACCTCAACCTGATCGAGGCGACATTGCGCACCAACCACTTCGTGCCGGATCGGCCGGACGGAGTCTCCTTCGCCATCAAGCTTGATTCGAAGGCCGTCACCGGCCTGCCGGAGCCGCGGCCCTGGCGCGAGATCTTCGTCTACGGCCCGGAGGTCGAGGGTGTGCACCTGCGTTTCGGCCCGGTTGCGCGAGGCGGGCTGCGCTGGTCGGATCGCGCCCAGGACTACCGCACCGAAGTGCTCGGCCTGGTCAAGGCGCAGCAGGTCAAGAACGCCGTCATCGTCCCCGTCGGTGCCAAGGGCGGCTTCTATCCGAAGCGCCTGCCCGTCGGCGGCAACCGCGACGCCGTGTTCGAGGCCGGGCGGAAGGCCTACATCAATTTCGTCTCGAGCCTCCTGTCGATCACCGACAACCTCGACGCCGGCGCGGTCGTCCCGCCCCCCCATGTCGTGCGCCGCGACACCGACGACCCCTACTTCGTCGTTGCTGCCGACAAGGGCACCGCGACCTTCTCCGACACGGCCAATTCGATCAGCCAGGCGCACGGCTTCTGGCTGGACGACGCCTTCGCCTCGGGCGGTTCCGCCGGCTACGACCACAAGAAGATGGGCATCACCGCCCGCGGCGCCTGGGAAGCGGTGAAGCGCCATTTCCGCGAGATGAACCGCGACATCCAGACCGAGCCTTTCACTTGCGTCGGAGTCGGCGACATGTCCGGCGACGTGTTCGGCAACGGCATGCTGCTCTCCGACCAGACGCGCCTGGTGGCGGCCTTCGACCACCGCGACATCTTCATCGATCCGGATCCCGATCCGGCCGTCTCGATGGAAGAGCGTCGGCGGCTTTTCGCCCTGCCGCGCTCGTCCTGGCAGGACTATGACAGGACCAGGCTCTCGGCCGGCGGGATGATCGTGCCGCGCACGCAGAAGTCGGTGACGCTCTCCGCGCAAGCCGCCGCCGCGATCGGCTTGGACAAGACCGTCGCCACCCCCGCCGAAATCATGAGCGCCATCCTGAAGGCGCCGGTCGACCTGCTCTGGTTCGGCGGCATCGGAACCTATGTGCGGGCGTCCGGCGAGAGCAATGCCGACGTCGGCGACCGCGCCAACGACGGCATCCGCGTCACGGCCGCGCAGGTCAGGGCGAAGGTGATCGGCGAGGGCGCCAATCTCGGCGTCACCCAGCGCGCCCGCATCGAGTTCGGACTGCTCGGCGGCGCCTGCAACTCCGATGCCATCGACAATTCCGGCGGCGTCAATTCCTCCGACGTCGAGGTCAACATCAAGATCGCGCTCGCCCAGGCAATGCGCTCGGGCTCGCTCACCCGCGAGGACCGCAACGTGCTCCTCGCGGAGATGACCGACGAGGTGGCCAGGCTCGTTCTGGCCAACAATTACGAGCAGACGCTGGCGCTGTCGCTGGTGCGGCGGCGCGGCATGGCCGACCTCGCCCACCAGGCGCGCTTCATGACCATGCTTGAGGCGCGCGGCCTGCTCGACCGTGCCGTCGAGTACCTGCCCTCGCCGGCGGCGCTCGCCGAACGCCAGGCGCGCGGCGAGCCGCTTACCCGGGCCGAGATCGGCGTGCTCCTCGCCTATGCCAAGATCGCGCTGTTCTCCGACATCGTCGCCAGCGATCTGCCGGACGACCCTCATTTCGAGGCGGACCTCTTCGGCTACTTCCCGGCGCGCATGCGCGACCGCTTCGCCGCGGAGATCCGCGGCCACCGGCTGCGCCGCGAGATCATCGCCACGGTGGTCGCCAACGACCTCGTCAATCGTGGCGGGCCGTCCTTCGTCAGCCGCCACCAGGACGCCACGGGCCGCGGGCCGGCTGAGGTAGTACGCGCCTTCGAGGTGGCGCGGGGCGGCTTCGGCCTCCCGGCGCTCTATGCCGGGATCGATTCCCTCGACAACCGCGTCGACGGCCAGGCGCAACTCGGCTTCTACGAGGCCGTCGTACGCCTGCTGCGCGCCGCGACCGCGTGGCTGCTCAAGTACGGCGACCCGTCGCTGCCGATCGGCGACGAGATCGCGGCGTTGGCCGGCGCGCGCGCCGCCGTCGAGCCGGTTCTGATGGCCATCCTGCCGCCCTTCATGCGCGAGAAACACGAGGCGCGCCGCGCCGGATTCGCCGCCGCGGGGGCTCCGGCGAAACTCGCGGAGCACCTCGCCGCCCTCGACGTCTATGAGCTCATCCCGGATATCGCGCTGGTCGGCCGTCAGACGGGCGCCGCTGCGGAAACCGCGGCGCGGGCCTTCTTCGGCGTCAGCGAGGCATTCCGCATCGGCCGCATCGAGGATGCCGCCCGCGCCATCCAGCCGTCCGATTATTATGACGGACTTGCGCTTTCGCGGGCGAATGACATGATCGGCGCCGCGCGGCGGGGCATCGCGGTGTCGGCGCTGGCGTCGTTCGGCACCGCGGGAGATCCGGTGGCGGCGTGGATCGAGGCGGGCGGCGAACGCATCGCAAGGGCGCGCGAGCGGCTCCAGGCGCTGACGGAAGGCGGAGACATCACCGTCTCCCGCCTGTCGGTCGCGGCCGGGCTGATGGGCGACCTGACCGGTCTGTAGGCGTATTGGAGCAGGAGACCGGGGGACGACATGGCTGAAGCCGAATTCAGGCGCGCATCGAAGCGCGGCATCTGGGGCTGGATGCTGTTCGATTGGGCGCAGCAGCCCTTCCACACGCTGATCATCACCTTCGTTTTCGCACCCTACTTCGCCGCCGCCGTGGCGCCCGACCCGGCCAAGGGCCAGGAGCTGTGGGGCTACGCGACCGGCTTCGGCGGCCTGCTCATCGCCCTCTTGTCGCCGGTACTCGGCGCCATCGCCGACGCATCCGGCCCGCGCAAACCATGGATACTGCTCTTTTCCATCGTCGGCGTCATCGGCTGCTGGATGCTCTGGTTCGCGGTGCCCGGCTCGCAGGACATGGCCTTCGTCATGATCGCCGTCGTGCTGGCGCTCGTCGGCATGGAATTCGCGGCGGTATTCAACAATGCCATGATGCCCGACCTCGTGCCCCGCTCCGAGCTCGGCCGCCTGTCGGGATCGGCCTGGGGACTGGGCTATGTCGGCGGCATCGTCTCGCTGGTCATCGTGCTCGGCCTGCTGTCGGGATCGCCGACGACCGGCAAGACCCTGCTCGGTCTCGATCCGCTGTTCGGCTTCGATCCGGCGATGCGCGAGGGCGACCGCGCCTCCGGCCCGCTGACCGCGATATGGTACGCGATCTTCGTCCTGCCGATGTTCCTGTTCACCCCCGACGTCGTGCGCCGCACGGCGGGGAAGGGCGCCGTCCGCCGCGGCCTCGCCCAGCTCGGCGCGACGCTGCGCGGCCTGCCTTCGGACAGGAGCTACTTCGGCTTCCTGCTCTCGTCGATGTTCTATCGCGACGCGCTGAATGCGCTCTACTCGTTCGGCGGCATCTACGCCGCCGGCGTGCTCGGCTGGTCGATCATCCAGATCGGCGTTTTCGGCATTCTCGCCAACCTGACCGGCGCTGTCGGCGCCTGGCTCGGCGGCCGAGCCGACCAGGCCTGGGGACCGAAGCCGGTGGTCAGTGCCTCGATCCTCATCCTGTCGCTGTGCTGCCTTCTGGTGATCTCGACGACGAAGACCGAGGTGCTGTTCATGACCGTCGCCGCCGAGGGCGCCGACAGCACCATCCCCGACATCATGTTTTATGTCGCGGGTGCTCTCATCGGCGCGGCAGGCGGCTCGATCCAGGCCTCGTCGCGGACGCTGCTCGTCGACCAGGTGGAGCGCGACCGGGTCACCGAGGCGTTCGGGCTCTACGCGCTGTCGGGCAAGGCGACCACCTTCATCGGCCCGCTGGCGATCGCCATCGCCACGGCCTTCTTCGCTTCCGAAGCGTTCGGCCTGTCGACGGTCGACGCACAGCGCCTCGGCGTGACGCCGATCATCGTGCTGTTCGTCATCGGTCTGGCGCTCCTGCCGGTGGTGCGTTCGCGGGCCTACCAGAGGGCTGCGTGAGCCGGCTCCTCCGTCAGAAGTCGGCGGCGAGGCCCTTCACCTCCCAGTCGCCGTAGCGGCCCGGCTCATTGCCGCCGCGGCCGCCGATTTCCTTCGGCAGAGACGCCTCGTAGCGGCGGTACTGCGCGCGGCGGGCTTCGGCCTCGGCGAGCGCTCGCCGCGCGGCCGGGCTGAGGGTGCGGGCAGGCGCTTCTTCGGGACTGGTGCCGGTCGGTGGCGTCGTCGCAACGGTTTCGTCGGTCATGGGCAGCGGTTCCGTGGGGGCGAGGATTGAAAGGCCTAGCGGTTCTACCCATCATATAGACCGAGTGCGTCCCGGGATCGATCCCGGCCGCGCTGCAAGAGAACGGGTGATCCGGATGAACACGATCCGCACGGCAATGCTTCTGGCGGCGATGACCGCGCTCTTCATGGGCGTCGGCTACCTCATCGGCGGCTCGGGCGGCATGACCATCGCCTTCCTGATCGCGGCGGCGATGAACCTGTTCAGCTACTGGAACGCCGACAAGATGGTGCTGCGCATGCACCACGCGGTCGAGGTCGACGAACGGACTGCACCCGAGTTCTATGGCATCGTTCGCGATCTCGCCGCGCGCGCCGGACTGCCGATGCCCAAGGTCTACCTGATCGACAGCCCGCAGCCCAACGCCTTCGCCACCGGCCGCAATCCCGAGAACGCGGCGGTCGCCGCCACGACGGGCCTGCTGCATCGCCTTTCCTACGAGGAGGCCGCCGGCGTCATGGCGCACGAACTGGCGCACGTGAAGAACCGCGACACGCTGACCATGACCGTGACGGCGACGCTCGCCGGCGCGATCTCGATGCTCGGCAATTTCGCCTTCTTCTTCGGCGGCAACCGCGACAACAACAATCCGCTTGGCTTCGTCGGCGTGCTGGTGGCGATGATCGTCGCGCCGCTTGCCGCGGCCATGGTGCAGATGGCGATCAGCCGCACGCGCGAATATTCGGCCGACCGGCTCGGCGCCGAGATCTGCGGTCAGCCCTTGTGGCTCGCCTCCGCGCTGGAGAAGATCGCCGGCGCTGCCGGGCACATCCGCAACGAGGACGCCGAGCGCAATCCCGCGACCGCGCACATGTTCATCGTCAATCCGCTGTCGGGCGAACGCATGGACAATCTGTTCTCGACGCATCCGCTGACCGAGAACCGCATCGCCGCCCTCGAGCAACTCGCTCAGCAGTGGCAGGCCGATGCGCGGAGCGGACAGGGGCGCCGCGGCGGTGAAGGGCGCCGCGCGCCGGAGGCCGCCGATCCGTCTGCCCGGCCTCAGGCCGGCCCGTGGGGTACGCCCGACACCGCCGATGCGCCAGAACCCGTACGGCCGCGGGACAAGCCTTCTGGCCGCTGGGGCCGCAGTCCGACCGGGCCGAAGGGTCCCTGGTCTTGACCGACGCGGCCGCCCGGCCGGGCCGGGCCGCCCCCGGTCGCAGGCAGCCGCCCGAAGAAGGCGTTGCCGGCCTTGCGCCGCGCCAGGTGGCGGCCCGGCTGCTCGGCGCCGTCGTCGACGCCAGGACGCCGCTCGACGCGCTGACCGACGCCGAGCATGGACATCCCCTGTATCGGGCGCTCCCGCCGCGCGACCGTGCACTCGTCAAGGCGATTCTCGCCACCGCGCTGCGCTATCGCGTCACCATCGGCAAGCTGATCGCGCGGCGGCTCGACCGCCCGCTGCCGCAGAACGCACGCTCGCTGGAACACATCCTCCATGTCGCCGCCGCGCAGATGCTGTTCCTCGACGTGCCCGACCGCGCCGCGGTCGACGTGGCCGTTGCCCACGCCAGGTCCGACCCGCGCACGATGCGTTTCGCTGCGCTCGTCAACGCCGTGCTGCGCGCGCTCGGCAGGGTGAAGGAGCGGGCCCTGCCTGCCGAACTCGGGGCCAACGACGACGCGCCGGACTGGTTCTCCGCACGGCTGAAAGCCGCCTACGGCGCCGAGCGGGCGGCGGCGATCCTCGCCGCGCACCGCGCCGAGCCGCCGATCGACTTCACCGTGAAGTCCGACCCGGAAAGCTGGGCGGAGCGCTTCGGCGGCATCGTGCTGCCGACGGGAAGCGTGCGCGTCGCGCGGCTTTCCGGCCCGGTCCACGATCTGCCGGGCTTCGCCGAAGGCGAATGGTGGGTGCAGGATGCGGCCGCCGCCCTGCCGGCACGCCTGCTCGGCGACCTGCACGGGCTCTCGGTGGCCGACCTCTGCGCCGCGCCCGGCGGCAAGACCGCACAGCTCGCCGCCGCCGGTGCACGCGTCACCGCGGTCGACCTGTCCCGCAGCCGGCTGAAGCGGCTTTCGGCCAACCTGGAGAGGCTGAAGCTCGCGGCGGAGATCGTCGAGGCCGACCTCCTCGCCTGGGATCCGCCGGCGCTTTTCGACGCCGTGCTGCTCGATGCGCCGTGCTCGTCGACGGGCACGGTCCGCCGCCACCCGGACGTTCCCTGGACCAAGAGGCCCGATGACATCGCCAGGCTCGCCGGCCTGCAGCGGCGGCTCCTCGAGCGCGCGATCGGCATGGTCAGGCCCGGCGGGCGGGTGCTTTTCTCCAACTGTTCCCTCGATCCGCAGGAAGGCGAGGACCTGGCCGCCGCGTTCCTGTCCGCCGATACGCGGGCATGCGCCGACCCGATCCGCCCGGACGAGCTTCCGGGGATCGCGCCCTTCATCACGGCCGAAGGAACCTTGCGGACGACGCCCGCCGACCTCGCCGGCGAGACGGTCGCGCTTTCGGGAATGGATGGATTTTTCGCGGCGCGCTTCCGCCGTCCCGCGCCCTGAACCGCGGTAACCATATTTTCACCGTCGGCGATAACGATTAATCAACTAAGTTGCGTCGCCGGCGTTGGTGCACGACGAGGAGGGAACTTGGCAGGTGCGGGGACGGCCACGCCGCGTCTTTGGGCGCTGGTCATGCGCGAGACGTGGCGTCGTGCGCGCCGGCGGATCCGCTCGGGTCCGGCCTACCGTTGGCGCTATGCCGGCCGTACTCCCGAGCGGGTCCTCGTGGCGCCGCCCGATCTTCGCCTGGCTGATCCGCAGATCGCGCTCGAAATCTATTACGGCCGCTTCCCCCTGTCGGGTCACCTGGTCGAGACCGGCGGCCGCTCCCCCTTCCAGATCGATGTCGCCGACCGCGGCTGGAACAGGTCTCTGCACGGCTTCCGCTGGCTGCGCCACATGCGCGCGGCCGGGACCGAACTCGCGGCCGCGAATGCGCGCGCGCTGGTCTCCGACTGGATCGCCATCCACGGCGGTCGCATCGCCGGCGTCGCCTGGGATCCGGCGGTCACGGCCCGCCGCATCATCGCCTGGCTGCAGCACTCCTCGGTCGTTCTCAAGGGCGCGGAGTTCGCCTTCTATCGCTCCTTCCTCAGATCGCTGGCGGTGCAGATTCGCTACCTGCGCTCCATGGTCGCCGAGATGGACGACGGCAAGCACCGCCTGCGCGCGCGGATTGCCCTCGCCTACGCCGCCCTGGCGCTGCCGGCGACTGCCTCCGCCGTCAGGTCCGCCGGACGCAACCTGGCGCAGGAACTCGAGCGCCAGATCCTGCCCGACGGCGGCCATGTCTCGCGCAACCCGATGGTGGTGATGGAACTGCTCGCCGATCTTCTGCCGCTGCGCCAGACCTTCGCCAACCAGACCGAAGCGCCGCCCCAGGCGCTGATCGACGCCGTGGAACGCATGCTGCCTGCCCTGCGCTTCTTCCGCCATCAGGACGGCGGGCTTGCCCGTTTCAACGGCATGGGCGTCACCATCCACGATCGCATCGCCGCGATCCTGCGCCACGACGACACCGGCGGAGCGCCGCTTCTGCACGCGCCGCATTCGGGCTACGAACGCCTGTCCATGGGCGATGTCACCGTCCTCGCCGACACCGGCGCCCCGCCGCCGCCGGAAGTCTCGGGAAGCGCCCATGCCGGCTGCCTGTCCTTCGAGCTCTCCTCCGGCCGCCAGTGTTTCATCGTCAATTGCGGCGTCGACACATTCGGCGCCGAGGATTTCAGGCCGCTGGCGCGAGCGACGGCGGCCCATTCCACGCTCACGCTCAACGACACGTCCTCGGCGCGTTTCACCTATCGTCCGCGCATCAGCCGTCTGATCGGCTGGCCGCTGATCGACGGGCCGCGCGTCACCAAATGCGAACGTACGGACCGCGAAGGCGCGCAGGGCTTCATCGCCTCCCATGACGGCTACGCGCGGCGCTTCGGTCTCTATCACGAACGTGAACTCGTGCTGAGCGCGGGAGGGAACATTCTCGAAGGGTGCGATCGCGTGTTCCGTGCCGGTGGCGAGCCGGCAAGGGACAACGGCCGCGACCAGGCGGCGCTACGCTTTCATATCCATCCGGACGTCAGTGTCACGTCCGCCGGCGACGGCCGCCTTTGTCTGGCCGCGCCCGGCGCCGACGTGTGGGTGTTTGCGGCCGGCGGCCTCGAACCGGCAGTCGAGGAATCGATCTTCTTCGCCGGTCTCGCCGGACCGCGTCGGTCGCGGCAGATCGTGATCGCCTGGAAGGCCTCGCAGCGGCCGGAAATCCGCTGGCGGCTGGAGAGAATCGGCGCTCCGCCGGCCGCGACGGGCTGATCTTCCCGGCGACGGCGCTGCGGCCCGTTCGCGCAGTTCCGCTTCCCTGTTTTGTGTGATAGGCGCCGGCATCTGCCAGGATAGACAGGAGACGCCCGATGGCCGTGGCTTCCAGCAAGTACCCCGCGCCGGATCTCGTGCCGGTTCGCCGCGCCCTGATCTCGGTCTCCGACAAGACCGGCCTCGTCGACTTCGCCGCCGCCCTGGCGCGTGCCGGCGTCGAGATCGTTTCCACCGGAGGCACCGCGAAGGCGCTCGCCGCCGGCGGCGTCGCGGTGCGCGACGTCGCCGAGCTCACCGGCTTCCCCGAGATCATGGACGGCCGGGTGAAGACGCTGCATCCGTCGGTGCACGGCGCGCTGCTCGGCGTGCGCGACGATCCGGCCCACGCCGAGGCCATGGCCGAGCATGGCATCGAGCCGATCGATCTCGTCGTGGTCAACCTCTATCCCTTCGAGGAGGTGCGCCGCGGCGGCGGCGACTATGCGGCGGTCGTCGAGAACATCGACATCGGCGGACCTGCCATGGTGCGCGCCTCGGCCAAGAACCACGCCTATGTCGCCGTCGTTACCGACCCGGAGGACTACGCCCCCGTCCTCAACGCGCTTGAACTCAATTTCGGTTCGCTCTCGCTCGACTTTCGCAAGCGGCTGGCGGCGAAGGCCTTCGCCCGCACCGCCGCCTACGACGCCGCCATCTCGGGCTGGTTCGCCGAGACGCTCGACATCGAGCATCCGTCCTGGCGCGCCTTCGGCGGCAGGCTGGAGACCGTGATGCGCTACGGCGAGAACCCGCACCAGTCGGCCGGCTTCTACGTGTCCGGCGACCGCCGCCCCGGCGTCGCCACCGCCCGCCAGCTCCAGGGCAAGCAACTGTCCTACAACAACATCAACGATACCGATGCCGCCTTCGAGCTCGCCGGCGAGTTCGACCCGGTGCGCTCGGCCGCCGTCGTCATCGTCAAGCACGCCAATCCCTGCGGCGTTGCCGAGGGCGCCTCGCTGAAGGACGCCTATCTCAAGGCGCTGCGCTGCGATCCCGTCTCGGCCTTCGGCGGTATCGTCGCCGTCAACCGGCTGCTCGACGCGGAGGCGGCCGAGGAGATCGTCAAGGTGTTCACCGAGGTGATCATCGCGCCCGAAGCGACCGACGAGGCCGTCGCCATCGTTGCGGCGAAGAAGAACCTCAGGCTCCTGGTCACGGGCGGCCTGCCGGATCCGCGCGCCCGGGGGCTTGCGTTCCGGTCGGTCGCCGGCGGCTTCCTCGTCCAGACGCGCGACAACGCCGTCGTCGACGACCTCGTGCTGAAGGTGGTGACGAAGCGCGCGCCGACCGAGGCCGAGACGGCCGACCTGCGCTTCGCCTTCCGCGTGGCCAAGCACGTCAAGTCCAACGCCATCGTCTATGCCCGCGACGGAGCGACCGTCGGTATCGGCGCCGGCCAGATGAGCCGGGTCGATTCCTCGCGCATCGCCGCGCGCAAGGCCGAGGACGCCGCCGCCGCGGCCTGCCTCGCCGAAAGCCTGGCGAAGGGTTCGGTCGTCGCCTCCGACGCCTTTTTCCCCTTTGCCGACGGGTTGCTCTCGGCCGTCGAGGCGGGCGCGACGGCGGTCATCCAGCCGGGCGGCTCGATGCGCGACGACGAAGTGATCAAGGCGGCGGACGATGCGGGCATCGCGATGGTGTTCACCGGGACGCGGCATTTCAGGCATTGAAAAATGGCCGACATCGACGCTCTTCCCGGGTCGACCCGAAGGGTCGGGCCCGGAA
>DUSC01000217.1 GCA_012842935.1 Hyphomicrobiales bacterium
GCTGCTGGCCGTCCCGGCCCCGCGCCTGACCGGGCTGTCCTTCGGGGCCAATCTCGCGACCGGCGCGGCGATCGCCGGGGCAGCCGCGGTCTTCCGCGGCGATGCGTCGTCTTCGATCAGCTGGCCGACCCGCTCCATCGGCACGCGCCACTCGAACGCATCGATACGGCCGGTGACGGGCGACACCGGTGCCCAGCGCTCGGAGACGACGCCGTCGGCGACCCAGGCGGGATCGCGCGGCGCGCGAACGGCACGGGCAAGCAGCTGGCGAACCTTGCCCTCGTCGCCGGTTTCGGCCTCCTCGACGTCGGCGAGCACAAGATAGGCTCCCTCGCGGGGTTGCATGCGGATCGCCGCCTCGGCGGCGGCACGCGCCTCCGCCAGCTCCCCGGCGTCGAGCGCGGCCCTGGCGACGGCGAGCGAGGATTCGGGATGGTTCTGACGCAGCGATTCCAGCCTGCGTGCCCGCGCCAGGCGGTCGTGGCTGGCGTCGCCCGGACGGGCGTGGACGTAGAGGTCGGCGATTTCGGGATGGGCTTCGATCTTCCATGCCGCCTCGAGGATCTTGGCGCCCTTCTTGATGTCGTTCAGGCGGAACAGGGCACGGGCCGCGGTCACGGACGCCGGCACCAGGTCGGGCGCAAGCCGGTTCGCCTCAAGCGCCGCATTGCGTGCGGCGGTCGGATCCCGGTCGAGGATGGACATCGCCTTGGCGGTGAGCACGACCGCCCGCTTGCGCTCGACGGAACCCTTGTCGAGGCGGCGCGCAGCCTTGGCGGCGTCGAGCAGCCTCAGCGCCTCGTCCCAGTCGCCGCGACCTGCGGCCTCCTCCAGCGTCGCGTCGGCCGCCCAGCCGAGCTGGGGCGCGGCTTCGGCGGCGCGGCCGGCATAGTGGCGGGCCGCCGCCCGGTCGCCGAGCCGCTCGGCCTCGAGATAGAGCCCGCGCAGGCCGAGCAGCCGCAGTTCCGGATCGTCGAGCATAGCCTCGAACTTCCTGCGCGCCGCGTCGTGGTCGCCCTCGAGCAGCGACGTCTGCGCGTCGAGGAGGTGGATCAGCGGCTCCTGGTCGGCGCGGATCAGCTTGGCCGCTTCCCTGTTCTTGGTTCGCGCCAGCGCCGCGTCGCCCGATCCGGCGGCGATCATGCCGGTCGACAGCGCCTGGTAGCCGCGGTCGCGGCGACGGATGCGGAAATAGCGCGAGATCGTGTAGGGGCTCGTCCAGATCGCCTTGACGAGCCACCACAGGATCATCACGGCGGCGACGATCGCGGTGACGGCGACAGCCGCCACCATCAGCGACACCTGGTATTCGTAGCCCTGAAAGGTCACGACGAGCTCGCCCGGCCGGTCGGCGAGCCAGGCAAATCCGAGCCCGAGGGCGAAGACGACGACGAGAAAGAAGATGATGCGGATCATCGCGCGTCGGCCCTCACGCCTTGAGTGCGCCGGCGAGCGCCCGTTCGACCAAACCCTCCGCCTTCTGCCGCAACCGGATCTGGTCGGCAAAGGCCGCACCGGCCGCCTTCGGCCCCTCGGGCAGCGTGTCGTATTCGGCGAGTGCATGGACGAGATCGCCCGCCTTCAGCGCCGCCTCCATGCGGGCGACGATCGCGTCGACACCCTCGCCCTCGACGACGCCGACGGGGCGCACCTTGATCAGCGATTCGGCGGAGGCGAGCAGGCGCTCGAAAAAGCCGGCATTCTCGTCGACCACGCGCTCGGCTGCGATCATGGCGATCGCAGCGTCAGGAGCGGCGGCCAGCAGGTCGGCGCGCGAGGGTACGCCGTCCCTGGCCAGCGCGCGGAGATCGGCGAGTTCGGGCAAGTCCGGCGCCACGGCGGCGAGGGTCTCCACTTCCGAAGCGAACGGTCCGCCGCGGTCGAGGGCGGCCTTGAGCGCCGCCGACGCGATGGCGAGCGCGATGCGCGGCTGGTCCGCCTGCGCCTCGACCTTTGCGGCGACGTCGGCAAGGCTCCTTTCCAGCGCGTCGATGCGGCCTTCTGCGTCGACGGTCTGCGCGCCCGCCGCATTGACCGCCTTCTCGACCGCGTCGATGCGGCCGGTGAGTTGCGCGAGGTCGTCCCGGGCCGCGCCGCCCCCGTCCTGGCGCAGCGCGGCGACCGCCGCCTCGAGGGCATCCAGCCGCGAAGCGATCTGCGCCACCGCTTCGCCGGCGTCGGTACCGCTCGCCGCACCGCCGGTCTCGACCGCGCCCTTCAGCGCGGCGAGATCGGCCGAAAGCCCGTCGACCGTCGCGGAAAGCGTGGCGACCGTCGTCGCGAGATTGCCGACGGTCGTGTTCGATTCGCCCAGAGCCTTGCGAAGTTCCTCGACTCCCGCCGCCGCGGAACCGTCGCCGAGGCCGACGACCTGCTGCTTGAGCTTCTCGATTTCCGTCCGCAAGGCCGTGACCGCAGCATCCTCGATGCCGGAGGCGCCGGGATAAGGGAGAAGGCCGGCGAACTGCAGCGCACCGGCGCCAGCGAGCGCGACGATACCCCCGACCAGGCCGGCGGCGAGGGCCGAGGCCCGGCCGGACCGCACTCCCTTCGGCATCGCCGCAGAGGCCTGTTCGGCCGTGTCCTGCGGCCGCGCCCGGCCGAAGTGCGGCGCCTCCTGTTTCGCCGTCGAGACGCGCTCCCCGGAAGACGCCGCCGCGAAAGCCGCCTCGGGCGCCTCGGCGGCCGTCGGCTCGGGGACGAAATCGGGCGCGTGAGGCTCTGCCGTCACAGCGTCGGCGCCCTGCGGGGCCGATGCAGCGCCTGCCGCGCCGGCTTCGGCCTCGCCCGCCGCGGCGGCGTCGGCCGCGGCGCCCGCTTCGTCGATGCGGCGCACCTCGTCGGGACCGAGATCGATGGTGACGGGTTCACGCTGGGTCCTGGCATGCCGCGTCTTCGGCGTCTTCACCATGGAGAGGCTCCGTGTTGTTCGCTGCAGTCACGCGAGACGCGATCGGCGTTCGCTTGGATCACTACCGATATCAACCTCGCCTGAAAAGAGGCGCGGTCAAGGCGGGTTGCCGCAGCCGGCGACGAGCGTGTCCAGCAGCGCCTGTTCGTTCGGGTCCCCGGCGACGGCGATCCGGAACCCTTCGATCCCGTCCAGCGCGGCGGCAACGCGTTGCGACAGGCAGTAGAACCGGGTCGCGCCGAGGAGGGCGCCGGCGTCCCGCGCCAGGGCGGCGAGGAGCCGCGCCGATTCGGCGGAGTGGAGCAGCGCCGCGTCGATCGGCCGCCCGCTGCTCGCTGCGGCGATGTCGCCGACCCCGACGCGGCAGGGCACGGTGTCGTAGGTCTCGACCGGGATCACCGTCAGGCCGGCATGCGCCAGCGCCGACTCGAAGGCGGGAAGTCGCAGCCGGCCGCACGGATAGAGCACTCGCGCACCGGGTGCGTGATGCGCAACGAGCAGCCGCGCGAGTCCGAGCGCATCGCCCGGTCCGACGTGCGGATCGGCGAAGCCTGCCCCGCGCGCCGCGGCAGCGGTTTCCCGGCCGACGACGAAGCAGGGCTTTTGCACAAGGGCCACGAGCAGCGAATCCGGTGCGAGGCGCAGCGCATTGGCGCTGGTCACGGCGACGGCGTCGGCCGACGCGACGTCGGGCACGGCCGCCGGCTCGACGGCGCGCGTCTCGGTGAGCGGCAGCA
>DUSC01000218.1 GCA_012842935.1 Hyphomicrobiales bacterium
AAGCGCACGGGCGCCAACGTCCGCGGGCCCATCCCGCTGCCGACGCGCATCGAGAAGCTCACGGTCAACCGCTCGCCGCACATCGACAAGAAGAGCCGCGAGCAGTTCGAGATGCGGACGCACAAGCGCCTGCTCGACATCGTCGATCCGACGCCGCAGACCGTCGACGCCCTCATGAAGCTCGACCTGGCCGCGGGCGTGGACGTCGAAATCAAGCTCTGAGAGCTGAACCAAGAGCCGGACCGGCGAAAGCCGCCAGGGCTCCTCTGAAGGAAGATGAACCGATGCGTTCAGGTGTAATCGCACAGAAAATCGGGATGACGCGGGTCTACAACGACGCCGGCGAACACATTCCGGTCACCGTTCTCCGCATGGAGAACTGCCAGGTCGTGGCCCAGCGGACGCAAGAGAAGAACGGCTATACCGCCGTCCAGCTCGGCGTCGGCCTTGCCAAGGTGAAGAATACGTCGAAGGCGATGCGCGGCCATTTCGCCGCCGCCTCCGTCGAACCGAAGGCGAAGGTCGCGGAGTTCCGCGTGTCGCCGGAGAATCTCCTGGATGTCGGCGCCGAGATCACGGTCGAGCACTTCGTGCCCGGCCAGAAGGTCGACGTCACCGGTACCTCGACCGGCAAGGGCTTCCAGGGCGTCATCAAGCGCCACAATTTCGGCGGCGGCCGCGCCACCCACGGCAACTCGGTGTCGCACCGCACGCACGGTTCGACCGGCCAGCGCCAGGACCCCGGCAAGGTGTTCAAGGGCAAGAAGATGGCCGGCCACATGGGCGCGACCCGCGTCACCACGCAGAACGTCGAGGTCGTGTCGACCGACGCCGACCGCGGCCTGATCCTCATCCGCGGCGCCGTTCCCGGCACCAAGGGCGCCTGGATCCTGGTGCGCGACGCGGCGAAGGCGGCGCTGCCGGAGAACGCGCCGAAGCCTGCCGCGGTCCG
This sequence comes from Hyphomicrobiales bacterium, assembly GCA_012842935.1. Taxonomy (GTDB): domain Bacteria; phylum Pseudomonadota; class Alphaproteobacteria; order Rhizobiales; family Rhizobiaceae; genus DUSC01. Next base: position 953 of record DUSC01000218.1, read on the forward strand.
TGCCGCCGGCAACGGCCAGGCCGCGGCCAAGGAAGGGGCGGAATAATGGACATCAAGATCACCACGCTCTCCGGCGCCGACGCCGGCAAGGTCTCGCTCTCGGACGAGATCTTCGGTCTCGAGCCGCGCGAGGACATCCTGCAGCGCGTCGTGCGCTGGCAGCTCGCCAAGAAGCAGCAGGGCACGCACCAGGCCAAGGGCCGCTCCGACGTCGCGCGTACCGGCGCCAAGATGTACAAGCAGAAGGGAACGGGCCGCGCCCGTCACTCTTCGGCCCGCGCCCCGCAGTTCCGCGGTGGCGGCAAGGCCCACGGCCCGGTCGTCCGCAGCCACGAGCACGACCTTCCCAAGAAGGTCCGCGCGCTCGGGCTGAAGCACGCGCTTTCGGCCAAGGCGAAGAGCGCCAGCCTGATCGTCGTCGACGACCTCGTCGTCGCCGACGCCAAGACCAAGGCGCTGGCGCAGAGCCTCGCCGGCCTCGGCCTGACCAACGCGCTCGTCATCGGCGGCGCCGAGATCGACGCCAACTTCAGGATGGCGGCGACCAACATCCCGAACATCGACGTGCTGCCCGTCCAGGGCATCAACGTCTACGACATTCTGCGCCGCGGCACGCTGGTCCTTTCCAAGGCCGCCGTCGAGGCCCTCGAGGAGCGCTTCAAATGACCGATCTCCGCCACTACGACGTGATCGTCAGCCCGGTCATCACCGAAAAGTCGACCATGGCTTCCGAACGGAACCAGGTCGTCTTCAACGTCGCCCGCAAGGCGTCGAAGCCGGAAATCAAGGCCGCGATCGAGGCGCTGTTCGGCGTCAAGGTGACCGGCGTCAACACGCTCGTTCGCAAGGGCAAGGTGAAGCGGTTCCGCGGCACCGTCGGCCAGCTGAGCGACGTGAAGAAGGCGGTCGTGACGCTGGCCGACGGCCAGTCGATCGACGTCGCTACCGGCCTCTGATCCAAGGCGCGAGGACAGGAAAATGGCACTCAAGAAATTCAATCCGGTCACGCCGTCGACCCGCCAGCTGGTGATCGTCGACCGCTCGGGCCTGTACAAGGGCAAGCCCGTCAAGGGCCTGACCGAGGGCCTGACGCAGTCGGGCGGCCGCAACAACTACGGCCGCGTGACAGCCCGCTTCATCGGCGGCGGTCACAAGCGCGCCTATCGCATCATCGACTTCAAGCGCCGCAAGTTCGGTATGACGGCGACCGTCGAGCGGCTCGAATACGACCCGAACCGCACGGCCTTCATCGCGCTGATCAAGTACGAGGATGGCGAGCTCAGCTACATCCTGGCGCCGCAGCGCCTTGCCGCGGGCGACCAGGTCGTCGCCGGCGAGAACGTCGACGTGAAGCCGGGCAACGCCATGCCGCTCAGCGCCATGCCGGTCGGCACGATCATCCACAATATCGAGCTGAAGCCGGGCAAGGGCGGCCAGATCGCC
>DUSC01000023.1 GCA_012842935.1 Hyphomicrobiales bacterium
CTTTCCTTCTGCGCCGGCTTCGCCGTCGCCACCGCAATCCTGCACGCGGCCGGCGTCGGCCTCGGCCTGGGCATGAGCCGGCTCGCTGGCGGGGCGCTCGGCCGCACGTTGACCCGGGCGGCCGGCGCGCTGACCGCGCTCGGCGGACTGTGGATCGCGGCCGGGAACTGAGACGATGGGCGAAGGTCTCATTCCGGGCGAAGTCATCCCCGTCGCTGGCGACATCGAGCTCAACGCCGGCCGGCCGACCGTGACGCTGAAGGTGGCGAACACCGGCGACCGGCCGATCCAGGTCGGCTCGCACTATCATTTCTACGAGACCAATCCGGGCCTCGTCTTCGACCGCGAGAAGGCGCGGGGCTGTCGGCTCGACATCGCCGCGGGCACGGCCGTGCGCTTCGAGCCGGGCCAGGAGCGCGACGTCACGCTGGTGCCGTTCGGCGGCGGGCGCGCCGTCTACGGGTTCCGGCAGAAGGTGATGGGAAAGCTGTGAGTCGGCCGGAGGTCTTCGAGATCGGCGGGAGGCAGCTCGAAGGGCTGTTCCCGGGTCTGCGGTGCGATCAGTGCGGCCGCCGCGCCGCGGACGCGCCCGAAGAAGTCTGGGTGAAGGCCGGCTGCGCCTATTTCTGTGGTGAATGTGTCGCCGCCGGCCGCCACCTCACCCATCCGGCCGCGTGCCGGCGTTCTTGAAGGATATCGAAATGCCCGCTCGTATTTCCCGCGCCGCCTATGCCCGGATGTTCGGCCCGACGGTGGGCGATCGGGTCCGCCTCGCCGACACCGAGCTCTTCGTCGAGGTCGAGAAGGATTTCACCGTCTACGGCGAGGAGGTGAAGTTCGGCGGCGGCAAGGTGATCCGAGACGGCATGGGTCAGAGCCAGGCGACGCGCAGCCAGGGCGCTGTCGACACCGTCATCACCAACGCGCTGATTGTCGACTGGACGGGGATCTACAAGGCCGACGTCGGCCTGAAGGACGGACGCATCACGGCCATCGGCAAGGCCGGCAATCCCGACACGCAGCCGGGCGTCACCATCGTCGTCGGCCCGTCGACCGAGGCGATCGCCGGCGAGGGCAAGATCCTGACCGCCGGCGGCATGGACTCCCATATCCATTTCATCTGCCCGCAGCAGATCGAGGAGGCGCTGATGTCGGGCATCACCACCATGCTCGGCGGCGGCACCGGCCCCGCCCACGGCACGCTGGCCACCACCTGCACCGGCGCTTGGCACATCCAGCGCATGATCGAGAGTTTCGACGGCTTTCCGATGAACCTGGCGCTCGCCGGAAAGGGCAACGCGTCCTTGCCGGCGCCGCTGGAGGAGATGGTGCTCGCCGGAGCCTCGTCGCTCAAGCTCCACGAGGACTGGGGCACCACCCCTGCGGCGATCGACAACTGTCTGTCGGTCGCGGATGCCTTCGACGTCCAGGTGATGATCCACACCGACACGCTGAACGAGAGCGGCTTCGTCGAGGACACGATCGGGGCCATCCGGGGCCGCACCATCCACGCCTTCCATACGGAGGGCGCCGGCGGCGGCCACGCGCCGGACATCATCAAGGTCTGCGGGCTGCCCAACGTCATCCCCTCGTCGACCAATCCGACGCGGCCCTACACGGTCAATACGCTCGCCGAACACCTCGACATGCTGATGGTCTGCCACCATCTGTCGCCGTCGATTCCCGAGGATATCGCCTTCGCCGAGAGCCGCATCCGCAAGGAAACGATCGCTGCCGAGGACATTCTTCACGACATCGGCGCCTTCTCCATCATCGCGTCGGACAGCCAGGCGATGGGTCGCGTCGGCGAGGTGGCGATCCGCACCTGGCAGACCGCCGACAAGATGAAGCGCCAGCGCGGCCCGCTGAGGGAGGAAACCGGCGGGAACGACAACTTCCGCGTCCGCCGCTACATCGCCAAGTACACGATCAACCCGGCCATCGCCCACGGGCTCAGCCACGAGATCGGCTCGGTCGAGGTGGGCAAGCGCGCCGACCTGGTGCTGTGGAATCCGGCCTTCTTCGGCGTGAAGCCGGACCTGGTGCTGCTCGGCGGCTCGATCGCCGCGGCCCCGATGGGCGATCCGAACGCCTCGATCCCGACGCCGCAGCCGATCCACTACCGGCCGATGTTCGCCGCCTGGGGCAAGCTGCGTACGAATTCTTCGGTCACCTTCGTCAGCCAGGCCTCGCTCGATGCCGGCCTCGCGGCGAAGCTCGGTGTCGCCAAGCAGCTCGTCGCGGTCAGCAATACGCGCGGCGGCATCGGCAAGGCGTCCATGAAGCTCAACACGGCGACGCCTCATGTCGAGGTCGATCCCGAGACCTACGAGGTGCGCGCCGACGGCGAACTGCTCACCTGCCAGCCGGCGACGGTGCTGCCCATGGCGCAGCGGTATTTCCTGTTTTGACGGCCGATCGGGCCGGCGTTGACCGCCCCGTCAGGGGCGGCGGGCTACCGGGGGTCCGCGCCCGCGGGCTGATCGGAACGCGGAGGGGCGGTGTACGCCCCGCCGGAAATTTCCGCGCGCTCCGTTTCCGTGAGCAGCTTTTCGGGATGGGACAGCAGGTCCTCCATTTCGCGCGACACGAGGCCGGCGAGATGGCCGTCGAGGATGCGATGGTCGAACGTGGCGCAGATGCGAAGGACGGGGCGCGGCTCGACACGGTCCTCCACGACCCACGGTCGGCGGCGGATCTGCATGATCGCAAAGCACATGGAGGCTCGTGCGACGGGGGTGAGCGCGGCATAGCCCGTTTCCAGGCCGAACATGCCGACCGACGTGACCATGGCACCGCCGAACGCGTCGCGTGCGAATCCCGACGACGACAGATCGATTCCCAGCTCGTTGGCGGCGAAACTGGTGAGCGCAATGAAAGGACGCAGGACGAACAGGGGAAGCGCCAGCATGATCCTGCGGCTTCTCACGAAACCCCTGTCGCTCATCTCGCGGATGCCCTTTTCCGCGATGCGCAACGTTCTTTCGAGTTCGGCGAGGCTGAGTCTGTCAACACCACCGACCTTCGTGCCGAACAGGTCCTCCCCGTTTTCCGTCGCGATGTGGAAATAGACATCCGCGCTGTTGCGCTGCCACACGCGCCAGATGCCTATCTTGGCGTTCGCCTTCGGGTACTTGGCGAGGACGAGGCCGACCGCGCGGCCGACGAGGTGGGTGGGCGTGATCTTGACGCCATATCGCTCCTCGTAGCGCTCGATGAAGGCGCTTCCTGCCGTGAAGTCGATGTCGGCGCCCCCGAACAGCTGCGGATCCTTGGCTCTGCGCCAGGTCGACGCCGCGATCTTGCGGAATGCGCCGGGGTTCTGCATCGGCGAAAAAAGTCGCATCCTGAATCACCTGTCGGCACGAACCACGCAAGAAACTACATCGGCTTATCAATGTATGCAGCGGCCGGGGGACGCAATCTGAACGGCGGTGCGATCAGGCCGACCGGCGTCCGGTCTCGCGTGATTTCCCGGCCGGTTCGGGATGTCCGATTTGCTCGCGCCGCAAAAAAGGGCATCATGGACCGCGGGCGGAATCCGGCTCGTCCGCCGGTCCGACTGCCCGCCCCGTCCCGCCGGGCGCGCTGGCGCGGCGCGGGGTGTGGGGCGGGGAGAGGCCGCCTTTGCGTCCAGCCGTCCGGGGCTTCAGGGACTTCCCATGATCGTCGTCGTCGCCACGCTCGTCATCAAACCCGGTTCGGTCGAGGCGCTGCGCGCGCCGGCCGCGGCCTGCATCGCCGCCACGCGCGCCGAGCAGGGCTGCATCGCCTACGATCTTTTCCACAGCATGACCGACGCGGAGAAGCTGGTCTTCGTCGAGAAATGGGAGACGCGCGAGGCGCTCACCGCCCATTCCAGGCAGCCCCACCTCGCCGCCTGGCGCGAAGCGAGCGCACCGCATCTGGTGTCGCGGACGATCGAGATCGTCCACCCCGAGCGGATCGAGGAGTTCTGAGCGTGCCGTCGGCGCGGGGCCTCTTCTGGCTGGTCTTCGCCGCGACGCTCGGCGTCTACATCGTCATGCTCCTGTGGACGCTGCCGGCGATCACGGCGGCGGCCGGCGGACTGGCGCCGTTCGACCTCCGGCCGGCCGGCTATTCCTTCGACGAGGCCCGCGCCTTCCTCGCCGCACTGACGCCGGAGGGCACCGCACTCTACCGCGGCGTCCAGCAGCGCCTCGACATCGCCTATCCGGCATTGCTCGCCGCCACGCTCGTCATGGCGATCCTCATGCTCGCGCCCGCCGGTCTCGGCCGCTGGCGCTGGCTCCTCGCCGCCACCGCCCTGCCCGGCATGGTCTTCGACTACCTGGAGAACACCGTCGTGGCGCGGATGCTCGACGGCGGCGCCGCAGGCCTGACGCCCGGGCTCGCTGCCGAGGCGAGCCGCTGGACCCTGCTCAAGTCGGCCTTCTCCGCCCTTGCCTTCACCGTCCTCCTGGTGCTCCTTGCGCTGTGGCTTTTCCGCCGTGTATCGCACCCCCGCCGGGGCGCTTTTCCTGCGCCCGAGAGGAAAGACTGAACCATGTACCTGGCCGTCGGATCGCCGGGGTCGCGCCTGACCCGCGTCACCTGGATGCTGGAGGAACTCGGCGAGCCCTACGCCATCGTCAAGGCGAAGCAGCACAGCGACCTGATGCGCCTCTACAATCCGACCGGCAAGATGCCGGCGCTCGTCGATGGCGACGTGGTGGTGACCGATTCGGCGGCGATCTGCGCCTATCTGGCGGAAAAGCACGCCGACAAGGGCCTCGGCGCCGATCCCGGTCTCGCCGGACGGGCCGTCTTCGATTCGTGGATGCACTTCGCCCAGTCCGAATTCGAGGCGCCGATGTGGAACAAGCTGAAGCACCGTCTGCTCCTCCCCGAGGCGATCCGCTGCGACGTCGGCCCGTGGACGGCCTACGAGTTCGACAAGGAGGTCGCCGCGCTCGAGGCCAAGCTCGGCGGCTGCCCCTATGCGCTCGGCGACCGCTTCTCGGCCGTCGATGTCGTCCTCGGCCATTGCGGCCAGTGGGCGCGCGGCGCCCGCTTCGAGGTGAAGTCCGACGCAGTCAATGCCTATTTCGACCGCGTGCTGGCGCGCCCGGCGCTGGCGCGCGCCAGGGAACGGGAGAAGGCCGCATGAAGCTGTCGCTCAACACCGACTTCACCAGGATGCCGCGCGCCGGCGCCGTCATCCGCGCCGCCGAGCTGCCGCCGGACCGGCCGCTTCCGTTCGACCGCGTCGTGCTGCCGCAGGACGAGCGGCACCTGCGCCGCCGCGTCCTGACGCTGCAGCACGGCGACAAGCTGTTCGTCGACCTCGCCGAGGCGACCATGCTCGGCGACGGCGACAGGCTCGTGCTGGACGACGGCCGCCATGTCGAGATCGTCGCCGCCGCCGAGGAACTCTGCGAGATCCGCGGCCGCGACGCCGTACACCTCGCCGAACTCGCCTGGCACATCGGCAACCGCCACCTGCCGGCGCAGGTCGAGGCCGGCCGCATCCTGATCGCACGCGACCACGTCATCAAGGCGATGCTGGAGGGGCTCGGCGCCACGGTTGCCGAGGTCAGCGAACCGTTCAGCCCGCTGAGCGGCGCCTATTCCGGTCATTCGCACGGCCAGCCGGACGCCTACGGCCGCCTGCCCGGCGACCCGCACTACGGCCACGACCACGGCCCGGGCGAACACCACCACGACCATCATGCACACGGGCACGGTCACGGGCACGACCATCGTCACGGCCATGGGCACGGCCGTGACGACGATCGCCGGGGCGAGCCGGACCGCTACGGCCGCCTGCCCGGCGATCCCCACTACGGCCACGACCATGGCTGACGGCGGCACGGCGCTGCTGCGTCTGATGGCGTGGCTGTCGCCGGCTTTCCCGGTCGGGTCGTTCAGCTACAGTTCCGGCCTCGAAGGCGCCGCCCATGAAGGGCGCGTTCCACGCGCCGACGCCCTGCGCGACTGGATCGAAGCTCTGCTGGTGTGCGGTTCGGCCTGGAACGACGCCGTGCTCTTCTGCGAGGCATGGCGGCGGGCGCGCGGCGGCGGCAACCTCGCCGAGATCGCCGAGCTCGGCGTGGCGCTGGCCGGATCGCTCGAGCGGCATCGCGAGACGACGCTGCAGGGCGCGGCCTTTCTCGCGGCGGCGCGCGGCTGGCCGGGTCTGCGCATGCCGGCCTTCGCGCTCCCGTCCGCAGACTTGGAGTCCGTTCCCTACTGCGTGGTCGTCGGCGCGGTCGCCGGTGCGAACCGCATTGCGCTCGAGGACGCCTGCGCGGCGTTTCTCCAGGCCTCCGTCTCCAACATGGTCCAGGCCGGCATACGCCTTTCCGTCCTCGGCCAGTCCGCGGCTGTCGGCCTTGTCGCCGCCCTGGAACCGGTCGTCCTCGACGTTGCGGCGCGCGCCGCGGCATCGACGCTCGACGAGCTCGGCACGGCGACGATCATGGCCGACCTCGTGTCGATGCGGCACGAGACCCAGCATTCGCGGCTGTTCCGCTCATGAAAGGAGTCCCTGCATGACCAACCCCAACGGTCCTCTTCGCGTCGGCATCGGCGGCCCCGTCGGCTCTGGCAAGACGACGCTGACGGAAAAGCTCTGCAAGGCGATGCGCGACGAGTTCTCCATCGCCGTCGTGACCAACGACATCTACACGAAGGAGGACGCCATGATGCTGGCGCGCCTCCAGGCACTGCCCGAGGAGCGCATCATGGGCGTCGAGACCGGCGGCTGTCCGCATACGGCGATCCGCGAGGATGCCTCGATCAACCTCCAGGCCATCGCCGAGATGAACCGGAGGTTCCCGGACCTCGACGTCGTCTTCATCGAATCGGGCGGCGACAACCTCGCCGCGACCTTCTCGCCCGACCTCGCCGACCTGACCCTCTACGTCATCTCGGTCTGCCAGGGCGAGGAGATCCCGAGAAAGGGCGGGCCGGGCATCACGCGCTCCGACTTCCTCGTCATCAACAAGAGCGACCTCGCCCCTTACGTGAATGTGAACCTCGACGTCATGGACCGCGACGCGGCGCAGATGCGCGCCGGACGGCCCTATGCCTTCACCGACCTGTCGCGCGGCAGGGGCCTTGCCGAGGTGGTCGACTTCATCGTCGAGACGGGCGGGCTGAGACACGGCCGCTCGGCGGCGTGACGCCGGGTCAGTAGACCGGCACCGGAGCGACGAGGATGTCGGCGAAGCCGGACAGGAGGTAGACGAGCGCGGCGACCTCCTGGAAGCGCCTGCGGCGAACGAAGGCGGCGGCGGCGCGCAAGGCGGCCAGGAACGATTGCGGTGCCTCGTCGAAGGAAAGGGGCGGCGCGCCCCACGACCGGCTGTTGGCGACGATCGCCAGCGCGTGGAACGCCGCCAGCGCGAGCAGCGCCCAGTGGCCGTCGCGCTCGAAGGCCCGGCGCAAGTCGCTGTCGGCGTCCGACGGCGAGATCGGTGCCGCCGCGGCAAAAGGCGCCGGGATCGTCGCAACCAGCAGGGTGAAGTCCGAGAGCGACCAGTGCTCGCGGCTGGAGAGTTCGAGCAGGGCCCGCCAGAATTGCAGTGCCGCGGCGAGGATCGCCGCGGCGAAGACGAGCGGCAGCCAGTCGAGGCGCAGCCCGGTCCGGCCCTTCACGGCGGCGACATATCCGCCGAGCAGGCGCGCCAGCGACGGCCCGACGATGGTCTAGATCGGGACCACGATCCGGTGAAAGGCTTCCATCGGCGGGCGCATCCCTGTGGTTCGGAGGGCCGCATCCTCGCCAGCCATCCGCCGCGAAGCAAGGGGAGGCCGCATCGCAGGGCCACCGGCGGGCGGCCGGGGACTCTCCGCGCATGCCCGCCTCTTGCGCCCTCGCCGCGCCGGCCGCAGGATGGCGTGCCCGAGGAGCGGGCCCGAGGAGGAATTCATGTCCGTCACGTCGCTCGCCGCCGACCGCCGTCCCAACCTGCCGCATTATGCGGAACGGGTCGATCTCGCCTGCGCCTTCCGCTGGACGGCGCGGCTCAACATGCACGAGGCGGTGGCCAACCATTTCTCGCTCGCCGTCGACGACAGCGGCACGCGCTTCCTGATGAACCCCAACCAGGTGCACTTCTCGCGCATCCGCGCCAGCGACCTCATCCTCGTCGACGCGAACGATCCGGAAACGATGAGCCGGCCCGACGCGCCCGACCCGACGGCCTGGGGCCTGCACGGGGCGATCCACCGCAACTGTCCGCACGCGCGCTGCGTCATGCACGTCCATTCGATCCACGCCACCGTGCTCGCCTCGCTGGCCGATTCGACGCTGCCGCCGATCGACCAGAACACCGCCATGTTCTTCCGCCGCCATGTGGTCGACGGCCATTATGGCGGGCTCGCCTTCGAGGAGGAGGGCGAGCGCTGCACGAGCCTGCTCGCCGACCCGAAGGTCAAGGTGATGGTGATGGGCAACCACGGCGTGCTGGTCATCGGCGACACCGTCGCCGACACCTTCAACCGCCTCTACTATTTCGAGCGCGCCGCCGAGACCTACATCAAGGCGTTGTGGACCGGACGGCCGCTGCGCGTGCTTTCCGACGAGATCGCCGAGCGCGTGGCGCAGGAGATCGCGGACTATCCCGGTCAGGCCGAGCGGCACATGGCCGAACTCCGGACGATCCTCGACGAGCAGGAGCCGGCTTACCGGAGCTGACGGCGGCCGCCCTTCGCCGCCGCACGGCCGCGTGGGCATCGACGACGGCATGGTGCGCCCTGCGCTCAGGCGGGGAGATCGGCGGTTCGGACCTTCGCCTCGCTGCCCGACGCAGGTCTCGCCGAGGCGACACGGCTGAGGCGCGGCGCGCATGCGACCGATTCCCCTCGAGCGGGAGATGGCCGGCAGGCAAGAGGGAGCCTTGCGAGGAGTGCGGTTTCCTGCCGAAGACGGTCGCAGATACGGGGATAGACGTCCGCCGCCCCCTTTAACGAAATCAGCGGCTTGCGCGGTTTCCGGCCGGCTCCGGCGGCGATCTTGTCCCCCTCCGGCATAACCGGCGTAGAATCGCTGCGGTCAACGGAGGCCCGGTGATGGCGGGTGGGTTGCAGGACAGGGGGACGTTTCCGGGCATCGCCCGGACGCTGCTCGCGCTTGCGCTGCTCGCCGAACGCGCCGTCGCTCGCTCCCTTCCC